>CAZOJY010000111.1:0-11639 GCA_964580235.1 uncultured Eubacteriales bacterium
ACATGGCCTTTATGGGTGTGATTGCCTTATTTTTGATCCTATTCCCGGGATTTTTCATAAGGTTGTTTATCGATGATCCCATAGTGATCCAAAGCGGCATAGAGTGCCTCCGCATCCTCGGTTATGGATATATCTCCTACGCGCTGGGAATGGTGATGGTCCAGGCTTTTAACGGGGCTGGCGACACAACGACTCCCACATTTATAAACTTGTTCTGTTTCTGGCTTTTCGAGATTCCTCTAGCCTTTGGATTGGCGCTGCCCTTTGGATTAAAAGAAAAAGGAGTTTATATCGCCATTCTAGCGGCAGAAACAGCGATGACTTTTACGGCCGTTCTCATTTTTCGCCGAGGCCGATGGAAAACAAGGGAAGTGTGACAATATCTTCCCCTTAAACCGTGACAATCCCAAGCGGCTTACGGATTTTCCATTTGCCCCGGGTAAAATCAGGAAATGCAACTGGAGCGCTTTTCGCTGCGATGGATTTTTCGCTCAGAGCGACAACGGCGCTTATCGTTGCACCATCGTACACATCCGAATCTGTCGGTCTGCCTTCCCTTAAACACTGGATGAGCCGGTAGTCCTCGATGAAATCCATCCCCCCGTGCCCGGCGCCTTCTGCCTTTTTTTCAAGCGATGTCAGCAGCGGATGCTTGTATTTGTCATCATATACAGAAAGTTCTTCCCATCTATGAGGCTTAGAGATCCCTTCGATATAGATTTTTTCTTCAGGATATTTCCGGGCCAGTCCCCTGGTGCCCTGGATCAAAATCCTGCGGCTGTAAGGGCGGGGAGAATTCGTGTTGTGTGTGACCAGGATCGTCTGTCCCTTATTTGTTTTGATCAGCGTGTTGACCACATCCCCCAAGGCATAATCCGTTTTGGCCAACGGATGATCTTTACCGTAGCGTTTGACCGCTTCAAGTTTCAGGCTGAGGGACGGACTGCTCATCGAGACCAGATATTCGAACTTGTTCCCTCGTGTGATGTTCATCCATTGAGATACCGGACCGAGCCCATGTGTCGGGTAGAGGTCGGCATTCCGTTTGATCGAATACTTGAGACGCCAGTCGTGCGGATAATAGGCCCGGCCGAACTTCCAATCCCGAAGGTCGTGCAGATAGCCGCATTCCGCATGGAGGAGCTCGCCGAACAGGCCCTTCCTCACCATATTGAAAAGCATAAGTTCGGTTCTGTCGTAGTTGCAGTTTTCCATGGTGCAGCAGTGCTTTTTGTATTTTTCAGATGTTTCCACCAACTTCCAGCATCCCTCCAGGGTAATAGCACCGGGCACCTCTGAGGCGGCATGCGAACCAGTTTCCATGGCTTTGACCGAAATGGGAACGTGCCACTCCCAGGGTGTAGCGTTGTAGACCAGGTCCAGGTCTTCGGAATCGCACATGCGCTTGAAATCCTCAGGGCCTTTGGTGTAGGCCGTCGGTTTGCGCTTACCTGCTTTTTCGCACCGTTCCTGAGCCCAGAGAGTCCGTTCTTCTCGTATGTCACAGACGGCCTTTATTTCCACGCCCTCGATGCGGAGCAAATTCCGGAGGTGGCCGCTGCCCTGATTTCCGATGCCGACATAAGCCGCACGCACCGTTTCGATCGGAGGAGTCACCAGATGTGCGATTGGCTCTGTTTTTAATTGAGGCTGCGGGGCACATCCATAATTGCTTACAGCGATGCCTCCTAATGCTATTCCCAAGCCGGTTGTCCCGCTTTGCTTGAGAAAATCCCTTCGGTTCAAACGTTTTTTCATTCTGGCACCTTTACCTTTTTAGATTCACAAAAATGCTATCATTCCCACACCATTTTTTCAATAAAATAGACTCTGCGCCACATCTTTGATAGTATCGCAGCAGAAAGGAAACAAGGATCATTTCTCAGTAGTGGAGGAAGTATGATGAAAAAAGTTTCTTTAGGGCTTGGGATCAGCATTTTGCTATTGACAATTGCTGTCCACGCACAGCAAAAATCAGCAGATCATGATTGGCCGCAGTTCAGAGGCCCGAACGCTTCAGGGGTGTGTCAAACGACAGGATTGCCTTCAGAGTTCGGACGGGATAAAAACGTAATCTGGAAAAAAACCGTTCCAACCGGCCACTCCTCACCTATTCTAATCAAAAACTACATTTTCCTGACAGCTTGTGAAAACGAAAAACTCTTAACTCTCTGTCTTAACCGCAGCACCGGGGACATCATTTGGAAAAAAGAAGCACCCAGACCCAGAAAAGAAAAATTAGATTTTCGCAACAATCCGGCTTCCCCTTCTCCAGCCACAGACGGCAAAAACGTTTATGTCTTTTTCCCGGATTTCGGACTTCTAGGCTACGATTTTGGTGGCAGGGAACTCTGGCGGCAGCCCCTCGGACCCTTTAAGAACGAATACGGCATGGGCGCTTCCCCTATCGTCACCGGTAACAAAGTGATCCTCGTTTGCGACCAAAATACCGGTTCCTTCATTATCGCGGTAAACAAATTATCAGGCAAAATCATATGGAAGAAGGACCGCCCTGAGGCCACAAGCGGCCACTGCACGCCAGTGGTGTATTCATCCAAAGGAGGCGAAACACAGATCCTTGTGCCCGGCTCTTTTTTGCTGATTGCCTATTCGGCGAAAACAGGTGACAGACGGTGGTGGACGGCTGGCCTTGCCTTCGAGATGAAGTCCACGCCGGTCATCCACGATGGGGTATTGTTCATCAACGGCTACGCATCTCCTCTGAACCAACAGGAAAATCAGGTGGAGATTCCCTCATTCGAGCAGGCCCTGGCGAAATTCGACAAAGACAAAAATCGGCACTTTTCCAAGGAAGAACTGCCTTTAGAATCTCCGTATGACTTTTTCGACTTCATGGATCTTGCCAAAGACGGATACCTGGATAAAAAAGACTGGAACTATTTTGAGGCTGCCCTCGCAAGTTTAAACGGAATGCTGGCCATTCGTTTAGGCGGACAGGGAGACATGACCGAAAGTAACACACTTTGGGCCTATCGTCGTTATGTGCCTCAGCTTCCCTCTCCGCTATTCTATAAAGATGTGCTTTATATGCTCAACGATGTGGGTTTCTTAACCTCTCTTAAGCCTGAAAGCGGGGAAGTCATTAATCAAGGCCGTCTAAGGGAGGCCGGGAGCAAGTTTTTCGCCTCTCCTGTGGCAGCCGATGATAAAGTTTTTGTGACCAGTCTTCGCGGAAAAATCAGCGTCCTTAGGCCTGACGGGAGCAATGAGATGATCGCTATAAACAATCTCAAAGAAAACTGTTACGCCACTCCAGCGATCGGAAATGGCAAAATCTACATCCGGACAGTAAACACACTGTATTGTTTTGGAAAGAACAAATAGAACAAAATAAGCAGAGATAATTATTTTGCGATGGTTGCAATTCCTTGTTTGCCGAATCTTCGAACTACATACGGATCGCTGCCTCTAACATGGACAACATAATTCCCCTTGTAATGTGCTTTTTGAGATTTGAGCCAGACCCATTCCACAAAATCTTTTTCTGATTTGTAGGGAACATAAAAATATCCAACATCCATTGCGACGAGATTGTGGAAAAAATGAGTCCCTTGAGAAGGCGATACGGTAAAATTTTCAATTCCTGTCTCAACAATAACCTTAGCGTTATTTATGTCGGCCCAGTTCACAGGAACACCCAGAAATCTGTCCCGGGTCCCCCATCTTCCCGGTCCGATCAAAATGTACTCCCGCTTTTCTTCAATCATCTGCTGGTTGATCTCCTGGATTTCTTCCTTGATCGCAGTGGTCTCCAGCACGTTGAACTTATCAGGATCAACAAATACGATGTCATAAATACAGGAGATCGTCCCATTCCCCATCCCGTGCTCTGTGTACAAACACAGGCTCGTTTTATCTATATCATCAGGAACCAATGACACATCTTCCCAATAAACCGGCATCGGTCTGATCTGTAATAAGTGAAAAGTCCGGATTTTATTATTGGCATTGTTGCGGTTCAAATCGACAGCAAACTCTATTTCCACAGGTGTTCCAAAGGCCCTGCTTCCTATGCTTAATATCTCTTTCAAGATATCAGCGAGAGGGAATACGTCGTATTTCAAAATATTCGCGAATGTTATTACTCTCGTCCCCAGAGAATTCAGCCCATCTCTGAGCCGCATTTCTCCACTGTCCCAGACTGATGCAAGATGATCCAGAGTTCCATCCTGTTCTGCATCTTTGAGATTAAATCTGGCCAATGTCGACATCTCTCCGGACAAAAGGTTGAAGTCCTTTTTTTTCATGTTCAGAGCATAAAACTCCAATTGGCTGGAATTCACCAGAGTTTCCGGCTGCAGCACCTGCATTTCAGGATATTCTGGACAGAATTGATAGGCTTGGCCTCCGCCTGCCAGCCACTGTCCCAGGCCTAGGGCTAAAAGGGCCACTCCATCCCAAGGTTTGGCGTATGAAGTGGGATAAAAATTATGGGACCTAGCAATTCCAGAAAAATGGGGGTAATACCGGCCGTGATAGATATCTCCTGCTATTTCTTGAATGATGACCGCCATTTTTTCAGATTCAAGATTGGCATGAACCCGCTTGATATAATTCCTTGCATCACGCAGATAGACAGAAGCAAAAACAAGTTTGATGGCACATTCAAGTTGCCGCTGGCGTTCCGTTAAACTTGAAAGGTTATTCGGCAGCATATATGTTTGATAAACTCCTGCAAACGGCTCTGAAATGGAATCCTCCAGCAGACCGGAAGACCTTACTGCTATCGGAGTTTTTATATGTTTCAAATACGCGGCAAGTTTTGCTTTCAGAGTTTTCGATAAATCCTTCTCCAAAAATAACCTCTTGGTTTGATCGTCATCAAGCTCTTCATGCAAAAGTTTTTGTTTTAAATCATTATCTCGGATAAACAGATCAAATTCGTCCGTTCCAATAAAGGCCGTTCTCGGGATCTTTATCATGGCACCTGAAAACTGATCTGCAACCTCCATAGTCGATAAGAGTGCATTTAAGAAAGCGATACCTCTCCCTTTGCCCCCCAAAGATCCTTCGCTCATCCGGAGGATCTCATGGCCATTTCCCAAATGCTGAGCCTCAAAGTTGACTATTCTGCCCTTGTGTTTCGATTCTTGGACTTCTTTAAAGACCTCGAGCAAAAAATTCCTTAAATCCTCGATATTCTCATAATCTTCAACCAATATGCGCCGGACCTTTTTTGCAACCTGGACCTCTCCCCGTGCAATCAGCCAAGCGGAAAATTCATGTCTTTTTCCATGATAGATGAGGGATTCATCCTTGATTTTTTCAAACTTCAATTCCAATTCATTCAGGGTTGAAGCGCGGTCGATCTCCACCCCATTTTTGTCCCTGAAAACAAAATCTCCAAATCCCATGTAATCATGGATGAAGTTGCTCAAATCATCCAATAATGAATCAGAATCCTTATGCAAAAAACCCACATTCAATTTTTCTGCTTTCAATTTATACTTCTTATTGGAAGACTGCAGCAAAATCGATCTCTCATAACCCTGTTTTCTCAGGTGTTTGATCAAGTGAAGTCCAGCCTCGGAATCCATTTTGCCGTTCCTGGGATAACTGATATCGGAAATCACACAGAGAAGATATTCTCTGTATTTCTCGATTATCTCTTTTGCTGCTTCATAATTATTGGCCAGCAAAACTTTTGGTCTGTTTCTTCTCCTTAGGATCCTTTGCATGTCATTGAGTTCTTCCGATATCAAACGTTGAGTCTGTTCCATTATCTCTGCGTACAACAACGGCAAATATTTGGAATAATAATAAATGGAGTCTTCAACCAATAAAATAACACGGACAAGACCTCGATATGTATCATGCTCAACGTTTTTAAGATCTTCTGCGTATTTGATCATCGCGAGGAAAATGCGGGAATCTCCATCCCATAGGAAGATCTTATCCATATGTTGTTTGACGCGGTTGGAATCCTCAACAAGCGAAAGGTCCGATCTTAAGTTCAGCAGCAAAAAAACGGGGATTTCTGGATGCATTTCCTTTACTTTTTTGCTCAGCTCAAAAGGCGTGATTTTCCCGGTTCGCATCATCGTGATCACAAGGTCATATTTTTTCTTTTTTAAATTGTCCAATGCTTCTTCTGCAGTGGGCACACTTGTGATTCTAGGAAATGAGGTTAAATTCAACATATGATATTCTTTGAATATTTGTTCGGAGAGCATTCCCTCCTGCTCAAAAATAAACGCATCATAAAAATTTGAGACGAATAAAATCTCTCTGACTCTGAAAGGCATCAATGTATGGAATATGTTCTCGCCGTATTTAAATTTGCTGTAGAAACGGCTTAATTCATTGAGGTCCAATATTGCCTTCTCCGTCTTTTCTCATCTTTTTATCTTTTAGCCTCGATTATAGATTACACCAATCCCATCCTTTCATCAATTTTGATTTGCTTTACTTGGAGCAGGATAGGTGACTAGGGATGATAACGCCCATCTTGGAGTCTCTGGAACCTCCATTCGCAGAGCTTCTTGAGCTTATTCAGGATATTCGCTGTGACCCGGTTATGAATTTTCTCCCAGATTTTGTTGACAACGTTAAAATTGGCTCTTTGCACTTTTCCATAAAAATTGAAGCCCACAGCGAAAAACAGCTGGGTTTGTTCCCGTTCGTTTTGTTCAGCGATAGGAGATCGGACATACATGACAAAAATACCGATCGGATATCCGCCGCTGCTGTCGAACAGCAAATAGCGGGCGTTATCGTCTGAAACACCGGGAAAGTGCTGGAATTTTTTAGCATTCAGGAAGAAGAGAGGTTTTATTTTTTTCAATCCCAGCAAAAATATCCGGACTTTTTCGAGGCTGCCATCCAACCGATCCACTGTTGCGATATGATTCGGCCAGCACGTGGAATCCCCGTCCCAGCTAAGCAGTTCTCCGAACACATACATGACAGGAACTTCGATCCCGATCCTGTGGATATTGAGAACAGAATATCGGGAGACATCGATCCTGGTCCGCTGCATGATTCTTTGGCTGTAATCTTCTCTTTCCGCATCGCTTGAAAACTCGATCAGCGTGGGAATAGCTGGCTTGTGAAGGATGAAATACCTTATATCGGAGATAATGCTGTGGCTTTTTTTAGGCGGCGCTTTCATGGCAATAGGATAAAAATGCTACCACTCCTCTGGTTTTTTTGCAATTTTCGCCAGGTTAAACATTGAATCCTTTGTTTTTTTTCGACAGAATAGGACATGTTGTGATCCCGATACCAAATCTAAGAATAGGAGGGCATCTGTGCGAAAAATTTTTCGATCTTTTTTTATCATCTGTGTATGGACAGTTTTATTTGTTTTTGCTGCGCCACAAACTCCGGAGGTCGACTGGGAAATGGCCGCAAAAATCCGGGAGCAAGGATTTCAACATTCCCAGGTTATGGATTTCGCAGAGTACATGAGTGATGTTTTAGGTGCACGTCTGACTCTGTCTCTGGATATGAAGCGCGCTCAGAACTGGGTCAAAGACAAAATGGAAGAGATCGGGCTTGTCAACACAGTCATAGAACCGTTTATGGACTACGGCGTAACCTGGGACAATGAATATTTTTCGCTCCACATGCTGGAGCCCGATTATCAGCCTTTAGTCGGATTTCCTCTGACTCATACCCCAGGAACGCCGGGGAAAATGACCTGTTCTGTGATGATATGCGAGATCCAGACCAAACAGGACCTTGAGAAATTCAAAGGCAAGCTCACAGGTGCAGCGGTTTTAACAACCCCACCGGCCAAAATCGATCTCGAAGCCCTGGCCAGTGCCACGCCCCGGCGCACCCCTGACGAACTGCAAAAGATGGAAGAGGATGTGATTCCCAGGCCCCGCCGCCGAAGAAAAGCGGCTGCAGCGCCCAATCCCGATTTGTTAAAAGCCGAAGAAAAGATCGCATTCTACAAAAAAGAAGGTGCGGTTGCGCTGCTTGAATGCCGGAGCGGCCGTCTGGGTGCCGTCCGAGGATTTTCCCGGCCCGGGACTAAACAAGACAAATGGTCCCGGGAGAACAGCCTGAATTCGCTGCCGATCATCGCCGTGACTCCCGAACACTACAACCGGATGTACCGGATCTGCAAGCGCGGGATCCCGGTCAAAGTCGAACTCGAGATCCGCAATCGCCTCGGAGACCAGGTAGAGAAAGCCTGCAACGTTCTGGGCGAAATTCCCGGTACGGATCTGCGCGATGAGGTCGTGATGATCGGCGCCCATTTCGACACGTGGCACGCCAGCCCCAATGCCAGCGACAACACATCCGGATGCGCTGTTGCACTCGAAGCCGCCCGCATTCTCACTGCTGTCAGAGCGCGCCCCCGCCGCACCATTCGGGTTGCCCTTTGGGCCGGTGAAGAACAAGGAATCCACGGATCCCGGGAATATGTTTATAAACATTTCGGTAATCCAATGGACCCGGATATCGGGATCAAACCCGAATACGAAAAGTTTTCGGTTTATTTCAACCAGGATTACGGGGCAGGAGCCTTTCGGGGGATTTTTCTGCAGGGAAATGAATATGCACGGCGTGTTTTTAAAGCCTGGATGGAACCTCTAAAAGATTTAGGATTTACAGCGATTTCCATACAGAGTGTGGGCAGCACGGATCATGTGTCTTTCAATGCCGTGGGACTGCCCGGCTTCCAATTCATCCAAGACCGCATTCCCGGTACGGCCGGGCATACCAACCTTGATTTCTTTGACACCCTGCAAGCAGATGATTTGAAAAAAAACGCCGTTATCATGGCCACATTTGCTTACTATGCAGCAATGAGTAATGAACGGATGCCCCGGAAAACGCTCGAACGCAACCCGTAATTCCTTAAATCCTTTTGGTTCCAGATAAGACAACCGTTCCGTTGAGTCTTCAAATCCATCCGAATTTGATCAGTGTTTTGTTCGCCTTCCAGGCAAAAAGCGCGCCTAACCCTATAAGGACGACGGTTAGTATTGGACTGAACGCCCCATAAACCTGAAGACCTAAAATAATGGCAGTCATCACTAAAAACAGACAGAAAGTTGCCAGTTTCTTACGCCTCACCCGGTAAGGTTTCATCTGTGCGGAGAAGCCATCGGGCACAGCATCATCAGGGCCTATTTTTGACATATAGGATTCTATTTTCGGCTGCAGCCTGAAATGAACATAAGACAATAATCCCATCATCGTGAGAAGGATGAGCATTTTTGTCAGGACAACCCAGCTTGTCCAGAGGGCTGTAACACCCAGGGGTCCAAAAATGACCAGCAGCACGCCAGAAATTAAGACGGTACACTGAAAAACATAACACCTGACAGCACCACGCCGGATTATATTCTCCATGTACCGATCCGCATAGTAATTAAACGAAGGGCTCAAAAGAGTCTTTTCATTAACAACAATCAGGTTAAACAGAGGGGTTGACATGAAAACAAAACCCATCACGTGCAGAAATATCAGAACATTGATAAAAATTTCCATAATATCCTCCTGTCCATCGAAAAATCAGAGAAAAAAATCTTATATAAATTATCGGCATTAATCGATTTACCTTCAATCCCGCTTTGTACCAGTGATAACCCGGACATCGCTAATGAGTTTATCCATATGCATGTTTTTAAATCCACAATCTTTCATCCGCTGGATCATTTCCTCTCCTGTCTCAGTCCCGAATCCCGATCCTTCAAACTGGTGGAGCAATCTATCCAAAGGATCGGTTTTATCATTCGAGAGAAAACGATCGACCAACACTATGATTCCCATAGAAGGCAAACGCCTATAAGCTTCTCTTATGAGCTCTATTGGAATCCGCCCGATGTCGCAGCACATGATGACATCGAATCCTTCTGGTAATCCTTTTTGGAAATTTCCGGGAAGCACATGTATGCGGTGTTCAAGGCCTGCTTTTTTGATGTTTTCCTTCGCTATGCTGCAGACTGGCTCGATGTCCATGACACAGGCCCGCACATTCGGATTGTTTTTAACCAAGGCTATGGACATCACTGCCGAGCCGCCCCCCACATCCAGGACTGCCTGTCTGCCCGCGAGATCGAGATGTTCAGCCAGAGCTTCTGCTTCGGACTGATGGTAATAGAAGAGCATTTGTGTGAAATCCCTGGCTTCATTTTTGTCTTCTTTCATGGAATCCAGATAATTCTTTTTTTTTGCTCTTTTAACCGCGTAAGCAATCTCCCCTGTTGAGAGAACCTTCTCAAGAACTGTGTATGCATCGAATGCCTCCACACATTCTTTTGAAAACTGCCTTGTCCAGTAGATGGACCTTTCCTTTATGAAATACTTCTCGGCTAAAGCGGAATTTCTGTATACATCTTCTTCTTTCAACAGCAGCCCCATCGAAACAAGAGCATCCAGGAAGATCGCTAGCAATTTTTTATGGATTTTCAGTCTTTTTCCGATCTCTTCAGCATGTAATTTTTCACCGTGCAGCTTTCGGAATACCTGATATCTTTCTGCAGCAATCACAAGTCGAGACGCCATGAACGCTTTTTCCAGGTCGATTTTTTCCAGAACCTTCTGTGGAAGTTTGTCTAATGTGAATTTTTCCATAACACTCTTTAAATTTCTTTTCTCAGTTTTCCCGATCGTCTATAAAACTTTTATTCTAATCGCATTTTCTTAAGCAGCACCCTGAATTTCGGGTCTGAACAAACGCAGTTGTCCTGGCCCTTTACAGGCCTTATCCAGCCAACTGAAGCCAAGATCATATTCCTCAAGGGAAAAACAGAGGTTTCATATCCTGGCTATCACTTAATTCCATTTCTTTTTGAAACGCTGCAAGGGCTTCCTCATACATCAATTTGCCTAAATATGCTAGACCCAGCCATTGATGCGTGAGAATGAAACTCGATAGCTTTCTTGACATTCTTTTCCGTTCTCCTGTTCCAAAAGTATCTTCCCTAAGAAACAAATTATAGGCTTCAAGGTTAAAAAGTAAACCGTTTCGTGAGTTTTGCCCTATCCGCACCAAAAAGTCACTGCTTGAGCTTATCAATCATTGTAAGAGAAATTTCATCCTGTATATCAAAAACATCATCGAGCGTCCGATCGTATTTCCCGACCAGAGATGATATCCATCAGCAACATTGATAAGCCGAGTCGTCGTAACACGCAGCCAGTTCTGTGATTTACGCACACATCCTTCTAGAACTGTTCCAACATTCAATTTTTTGTCCGCCTCTCTGACATCAGTTCTTTTGCCTTTAAAAGAAAAAGCAGATGTTCTCGCCACGACTTTTAAATCTTTTATATTGCTCAGGGCATTAATGAGTTCTTCTGTGAGTCCGTCACAAAAATATTCCTGGTCCTTCTGGGGGCTTAAATCCTCAAAAGGCAAAACAGCGACTGACTTCTGCACCTGTTTCAGAGCTGTTTCAAAAACAGAAACACTTTCTAAATCTTTGATAGCCTCTTCCATATTTTGATATCTATGACCTGGATTTTTTTCCAAAGCTTTAAATATTATGCGATCCATTGGTCCCGGAATATCAGTACGAATCGTTGAGAGAGTCGGTGGATCTGTATTTAAAATGGCGTAAATGACTCCCTGAATTTGCTCACCTTTGAAGGGCAACTTTCCGGCCAGCATTTCATATAAGACAAAAAAGACCAGATGTCTGTCCGGTGATCTG
>CAZOJY010000112.1:0-11555 GCA_964580235.1 uncultured Eubacteriales bacterium
TTTTCTCGCAGCATCCACTATCCCATTGACGAAAGTCGCTCCTTCCTCGCTGCTGTATTTTTTTGCGATTTCTATAGCTTCATTGATAACGATAGCAGGGGCAAGGCTCTCTTCGTACAGAAGCTCGAAGACAGCCATCCGTAAGACATTGCGGTCCACGATCGCCATTCGGGATATCCGCCAGTTTGCAGAAACAGCTTGGATGATGCGGTCAATGTTTTCACGGTGAGTTGTGATCCCTTCCACAAGCCATCGGCAGTGTTCTTTGATCTCTTTTGAGGCCTTTTTGTTCTTCCAAAAAGTCTCTATGACCTTGTCGGGCTGCGTGTTGTCAAATTCCAGTTGGAAAAGAATTTGGAGCGTGCTTTCTCGGGCTTTCCGTCTTTTACCCATAAAGCTGTCGGTTAATCAAGCCCAGATTCTTTCAGCAGATTTAGCATTTCTACGAGTGCAAAGGCGGCGTCATAACCTTTGTTGCCTGCTTTTGCGCCTGCTCTCTCTATGCCTTGCTCGATCGTATCCACCGTCAGTATTCCATAACTGACAGGGATCCCATCCTCCATGGCAATCTGGGCTAATCCCTTGGTGACCTCTGCACTCAAAAAGTCAAAATGCGGGGTTTCTCCCCTGATCAATGTTCCCAGACAGAGAATCCCGTTGACCTTGCCAGCTTTTGCCAGTTTTTTTGCAATAACTGGAATCTCAAAGGAACCAGGGACTTTATAGATAAAAATATCCCCTTCTTCCGATCCTATTTTATGCAGGGCATCCAGAGCTCCCTCCAGAAGTCTTCCTGAAATAAACTGGTTAAATCGACTGAGCACAATCCCAATCTTCAGTCCAGCCGCTTGTAATTTTCCCTCGTAAGTTTTCATTTTATCTCTCCCTTATTTTCCTTGAAAATTGGCCTTTCTTTTTTCCAGGAAGGCCTTTGTCCCTTCCTTACTGTCCTCTGAAGAACAGGTACTGCCGAAGAGTTCCGCTTCCAGAAGTAAACCTTCGGGCAAGCTTTTGTCTAATCCTTCATTGATCGCCCGGATCGAATATTCCAGGGCTAGGGGGGCATTTCCTATCATTTCACCGGCTAAGGCTTCACAGGCAGACTCCAAATCACTTTGTGCCACGACAGCATTAACAAGACCGGCAGCCAAGGCCTCTTGGGCATCGATCATCTTCCCGGTGAGAACAAGCTCCATGGCCTTTCCCTTTCCCACCAACCGGGCCAATCTCTGTGTGCCGCCAAAACCGGGGATCAACCCCAGTTTCACTTCGGGCTGCCCCATTTTAGCATTTTCCGATGCAATCCGCACATGACAAGCTAAGGCTAATTCAGTTCCTCCTCCCAGCGCATACCCGTTTATGGCAGCGATGACAGGTTTTCTATAATTTTCTATCAATTTCGTAAGCTCTTGACCCTCCAGAACGTAGTCTTTGCCGGACGCTTGATCCAAGCCTGCCAGTTCATTGATATCCGCTCCCGCCACAAATGCTTTATCGCCTGAACCGGTAAGAATCACGCTCCTGATTTCAGGATCATCTCTCAAAGACAAAAACGCAGAATACATCTCTCGGATCGTTTCGGCATTCAGCGCATTCATTTTATCCGGACGGTCGATAATGATCCAGCCGAGAGGCGTTTCCCGCCGAACATGTATATTCACATGGTCCACCATTCCTCCTTATTCAAACGATCCCTTTCTCGAATATA
This sequence comes from uncultured Eubacteriales bacterium, assembly GCA_964580235.1. Lineage (GTDB taxonomy): Bacteria > Acidobacteriota > Aminicenantia > Aminicenantales > Aminicenantaceae. The sequence continues at coordinate 1,709 of CAZOJY010000112.1, forward strand.
CGATATTTTTTATAAACTTTTCCGCCCAAGGATTTCACAAACCGGTTGACAGGTTCATTATCTTCGAGTTGCCAGGACGTTTCGCACCATTCATAACCTTTGCTTCTCCCATTTTTGTCAAGCTCTGAATAGAGCATGTAACTGACACCAGTGTTCCTGTATTCTTTGAGGATGCCAAAAACCATAACCCGGATTCCTTTGACTTTTTTTCTGTAATGCAGGAATCTGAATATTCCCCAGGGAGTCAATTTTCCGTTCATGCGTTTTATCACTTCGTTCAGGTTAGGAAAAGCAAATGCAAAAGCGATGGGTTCCCCTTTTTGTTCGGCAATGATGATCAGATCGGGATCAGCTGCGGTTTTGAGCTTTTTTGCTATGTAATCGATTTCTTTATCTGTCCATGGCACAAATCCCCAGTTCTTTTCCCAGGCGTTATTGTAAATATATTTGACACGGGCGGCTTCTTCCTCAAGGTTTTTCAAATCGATCGTTCGAAGGGTCAATGGGATCTCTGCTTTTGTTTTAGCAATTATCTGGTTAATTCGGGAATCCACAGCATGTTCCCTCGACATAAAAAAAGCATACAAATCCTTGGCCTTAACGAGCCCACACTTTTCCATCTGGTTCAGATAATATTTTGGGTTATAAGGCATCATGAAAACCGGGGGAGAATCGAATCCTTCCAGGAGGAAAGCGCATTCATCGTTCATCGAAAGGTTCATCGGACCGCGGAGGATTTCCATGCCTCTTGCTTTTCCCCATTCAGCCACATTCTCCAGGAGGGCCTTAGCCGTGTCCAGATCATCGAAACTCTCGTAAAGCCCAAAAAAGACCACCCTCTCATCATGAAAGCTGTTGTGGTTATCATCTATGATGGCGGCTATCCGGCCCGTGATTTCGTCATGTTTGTATGCTAAAAATAATTCCATTTCGGCATGCTCGAAAAATGGATTTTTTCTTTCGTTGATTTTTTCTTTAAAATCCATCACGAGTGGAGGAATCCAGTTGGGATCATTTTTATAGATTTTCCAGGGGAAAAAAATAAATTTTTTCCGGTCCTTCTGTGTTACAACTCTTTCGATGTGAATGCTGCTCACTCTTGCTTCCTCGGAAATTTTTTCTATTTTAACAGATATAGGTCTTGAAATTCAATGGAACGCATCCCGTCTTTCAGCTCCTTTTTGTGATCGAGTTGTTTTTCACAATAAATTATGCTACAAAATATACTATTCACTCTGGACATTCTAGATTATTTGTAAAAAATGCCGCTACTTAGGTAGAGATGGATTCAAGATTTTTCTTGTGCATTGCAGGGAATGATCATATGGGCATTTTTTATAAATAGTCCAGAATAAATATCCCCGATTGGCTGGAGGATACAGGAATGAAAAAAGCAACAGATTTCAGAGAACTCACTCCCGATATGCTTACATGGACACTTGATCGGGAAAAAATTCCGTTTGATTCAAGCGAGGACTGCAAAGCCTGCGAGGGAATCATCGGCCAGGAACGGGCCTTGAAGGCCATCCAAACCGGCTTAGACATTCGCAGCCTCGGCTACAATATATTTGTCACGGGCATGGTGGGGACAGGAAGAAGCACGACCATCAAGCAGCTTCTTGAAAAAATGCGAAAGGAAGAAGAAAAACCGGACGATATATTGTACGTGAATAATTTTAATAATCCAGACGAACCGACACTTATCATTGTCCCTGCTGGGAAGGGCCGGCACTTCAAAGAATCCATGGGACATCTCATCGGGATGCTCAAATCCAACATCCCAGAGCTGTTAAAGAGCAAATATTACACAGAAAAAAGGGATGGAATCGTCGAGAGCCAGCAGAAGATACAAAAGGAGATTCTAAAAGAATTCGAAGAGGAAGTCGCCGAAGAAGGCTTTTCCGTCATTCAGGTCCAGATGGGAGTCTTTGTCAAACCGGATCTCATCCCGATAATAGAGGGGAAACCCACTCCCTTTAAGCAGTTGGATGCCATGGTCAGAGAAGGGAAATATTCAAAAGAAAAGAAGGAGGAACTCGGGAAAAAATATGAAGAACTGACGGGCAAACTGGACGAGGTCTTCACAAAACTCAAAGAATCGGAGGATAGAACCCGGCGCATGCTCAAAGATTGGGACGAAGAATCCATAACGCCCATCATAAAAGGCAGCATATCAGGAATTCGTTCCCAGTTCCAGGCCAAAAAAATTCTGGACTACCTGGATGATGTGGAAAAAAATCTCATCAAAAATATTGACCTTTTTAAGGCTCCCCAAAAGGGAATAAAGGAAAAAGAGCTCATAGACCCTTTCCTAGAATACCGTGTGAATCTTCTGATCGATAATTCGGATTTGAAAGGAACGCCGGTTGTCATGGAAACCAACCCTAATTACCTCAACCTTTTTGGATCCATAGAAGCCACAGTGGGCAGATCCGGAGTCTGGCAGACAGATTTTACAAAAATCAAAGCAGGATCCCTCCTCAAGGCCAACGGAGGATATCTGGTGATGAACGCCCTGGATGCGCTGATGGAACTCGGCGTATGGCAAACCCTCAAGCGCACTCTGAAGTACCAAACGCTTGAGATACAGAATCTTGCTTCGCTGTATCTTATCTCCGCAAGCCGTTTAAAACCAGAACCGATCAACATCAACGTCAAGGTCGTTTTAATCGGAGATGCTCACATTTACAACCTCCTGTATTTTCTCGACGCTGACTTTAAAAAAATCTTTAAAGTCAAATCGGAGTTTGATGCCGAAACAAAAAAAGATGATGAAACTATCGTGGATTATGCCCGGTTCATCAAAAAAATTTGTGATGAAGACAAACTCAATCCTTTCGACAAAGCAGGTATGGCAGCTGTAATAGAATACGGAACCAGACTTGCCGGAAAACAGAAAAAAATAACCACCCGTTTCCATATCCTTGCAGACGTCATACGGGAATCAAGTTATTGGGCCAAAAAAGGCAACAGCAAATTGACAGGTCAGGAACATGTCCAACAGGCAATCAAAGAGCGCTTTGAACGAGTCAGCCTGATTGAGGATAAAATCCAGGAAATGATCGAAGAAGGCACCATCATGATCGACACAGAAGGCAGCAAAATTGGGCAGGTGAACGGACTTTCTGTTTACGCGATGGGAGAATTTTCATTCGGAAAACCAACCAGAATAACGGCCTCCACGGCTGTCGGAAAAGCTGGGGTTATAAATATCGAGAGGGAAGCCGACATGAGCGGCAAAACACATAATAAGGGCGTGTTGATCCTGGGAGGTTACTTAAGAGGAAAATATGCACAAAACAAGCCGTTCTCCTTATCCGCAAGCCTGGCCTTCGAACAGTCTTACGGAGGAGTGGATGGGGATAGCGCATCTTCCACGGAGGTTTATGCTATTCTCTCAAGTCTCTCCAAACTTCCCCTTCACCAGGATATCGCTGTCACCGGCTCTCTCAATCAGAAAGGTGAAATTCAACCCATTGGCGGTGTAAACGAAAAAATCGAAGGCTTTTATGAGGTCTGCAAAGCGAAAGGTTTAACCGGAACCCAGGGAGTTATCATCCCACACCAGAATGTGCAAAATCTCATGCTTAGAAACGAAGTGGTCAATTCTGTATCGGAGGGAAGATTCCACATATATCCCGTTAAAACGATTGATGAAGGCATTGCAATATTAACAGGCGTAGAGGCGGCTGAAAAACAAAAGGATGGGACATTCCCCGAAGAAACGGTGAACTATATCGTTGACCAGGAATTGCAGCGATTAGCCAAGAGCTGGAAAACCTTTTCTGCTCCCAGTGATAAAGATAAAGAAAAAGAATCAGCCTAGCTGAACTTTCTTTTTAAGCCGCGAAATTTCGTCTTGGGTGAGAGAACGCCACCTTCCTTTCTTTAGAGATCCCAGGTGAAGGCTCCCTAACCTTACCCGCTTGAGGCCAAGCACCCGGAATCCCATGCGCTCGAACATTCTTCTCAGTTCCCTCTTCCGTCCTTCGTGAAGTTGGGCTAAAAGAAGAGTGCCTTTTACGGCCGTTGTCAGGATGCGGAATTTTGCCGGTGCCGTTTTTTTCCCGTCCAAATAAATACCCTTTTCCAGTCTGACAAGTGTTGACCGGTCGGGTTTGGGGTAAACCCTGATACGGTACTCTTTAATCACTTGAAAGCTCGGGTGCATCAGACGATAAGCCAGAGTTCCATCATTGGTAATCAGAACCAAACCCTCAGAATTCAAATCCAATCTTCCCACCGGAAAAATCCTGTTTTTCTCCGCAGGAAGAAGATCCATGATAGTGGGACGCTTGAAAGGATCTTTTACCGTAACCAAATAACCCGGCGGCTTATTCAACATCAGGTAGACCTCAGATTTCGCGCGTTTGACTCTCCTCCCATCGGCTTCAACCCTATCCCTTTCTGCATCGACCTGAGTGCCCAACACCTCGATTGTTTTGCCGTTTACACTCACGCGGCCTGCAGAAATCATCCTATCCGCTTCCCTTCTTGAGGCAATCCCTGCAAGAGCCAGGTATTTATTCAGCCGGATCTTCATGTTTAAAAATAAATGTTAAAACCTCCACTCAAAGTGTAATTTTTTAGTTTCAATTCAGACTCTTCGATATTCACCTTCACGTTGTGATATTTTCCCTCAGCCATCAGAGAAAATTTATCCCCAAGATGCAATTCCAGCCCTAATCCAAGATTGATACCCCTGTTGGAATCCTTAGCGATGTCTTTAAGATTGGCAGAATAAGATCCATACCCGATGGTGAAATAGGGATGCACAACGATGATGGGAATGTACACCCTCAGATTAATACCTAAGTAGTTGTAATCAACTTCGACACCATTCCATTTGAAGGCCAGCAATTCTTTTGCCACAAGATTGTGGGCGGCTTGAAAATAATTGGCCTCGATGGCAAACATCATGAATTTCACGCCAATCCGGGCCCCATAAAGGAAGCTTGTGTCCGTATCAAATTTCACTTCTTCCAGATTCGGCTTCTGCATAGACCATCCCCCTTGAACACCGATGAAAAAACCGCCTTGAGCGGCTGCCCCCGAAACAAAAATGAAACAGAACACAATCAAAGCAAAAAATCGATACACTCGGTTATCCATTTTTTTTATCCTCCTGTTTAACATTTCAACGTATCATTATATAAGTCGCGGTTTTGCAAAGATTTCTAGAATTTTCATATCAAAAAAATTTTGTGCATGGGCCGGCTGCAGAAGAATCGCAGTGTCTGCCCCTCTTGAGGTTCCCCCTATAGAAATACAAGGTTCCTGTGTTGATACAAGCCCGGCATCAGCAGCCATCAGAGCGATCTCGATTGCCACCTTGGTTCCCTCACCGAAGATGCGCAGGGTGTAGGCAATAATCTCTTCCAGTTCGTACGTGTCCAGTTTTTTTCGGACTGCGCGCCCCACCCCTCCCAGAGCGTGTTGACAGGTTAGGATTTTTGCTCCTTCTTCCTCTATCTGTTTCTTCGAATCCGGTCGAATCTGTTGATGATCGGGTTTTAGAAAACCAGCGGAATGCGTGACAACAACGACCTTTGCCGATGAGATAATGCGGGCCGCCAGCAAACCCGTCTCCCCGGATGTAGAGGCCACAATGACATTTTTAATCCCCCTTTCTTTTGCTCTTTGTGCTGCAATCTCCAGGGTCCTCCGCGTGTTTTCCTCACCGGGGTTGCCGTGGTAAACACAGGGAACTGAAACTGCAGATTCTTTTCCATCAGGTGTTTCAATCACTCCAAAATCTCCTTGCTATATATCGTATTTGACCATTCTTTTAAGGAGTCAATAGGTCCTTGAGCAACGCTCCTCCAAACAGTTATTCTCGTTTTTTACTGCAACGGCCTTCATCGTCCTCTTTCTATTTTGGTTCCTCATCCTTGGGCTGTCAACTTCATTTTTCCTTAAAGGTATCCAAAAACCTATTCCTTCGGTTTTTCGTATCATATATAATAAAAACGTATGAAAAAAAGAATGACAAGAATTCGCGTGGGTGAATCCGTTGCAATGGCCATGAATTCCCTTTGGTCGAGCAAACTGCGGACATTCCTCACACTGTTGGGAATCATTATAGGTGTTCTCACCATCATTGCCGTCGTTTCGATCATCCAGGGCTTGAACAACTATGTGTACTCCAAGATGGCTTTTTACGGAGCAAATGATTTTTCTGTCTCGAAATTTTCCTTAGGAGCAAGATCCATTCAGGAATATCGCGAGCAATTGAAACGTAAAAATCTCATTTTGGATGACATGCGGCTTCTGCGCCGGCAGTGCAAATCCTGCGACTTGATCGGAGCGTCAACAGGAACCTCTCGAACCGTGAAATACGGCTCCCAATCCCTGAAAGACGTGTCCATAAGAGGGCTCACTTATGTGGACCATCTGATCGGGAACGTTCAGGAACTCGAAAGGGGGAGGCACATACAGAAAGAGGATGAGGATCATTCGCGGAATGTATGTGTCATCGGGGCTGATGTTATCGATAAGCTTTTCCCTTTTACTGACCCTTTAGGCCAGCGGATAAAAATTGGCCAGCAGAATTTTTTGGTGGTCGGGCTGGGAAAGGAAAAGGGGAAAATTCTCGGGATGACACAGGATAACTACGTCAACATACCCATAACCACCTTTCAGAAAATTTATGGGGCAAGACGGTCCATAGATATCAATGTCCACACATCTTCCCAGGAACAACTGGAAAAAGCGCAAGAAGAAGTCCGGACTATTCTGCGTGCCAAACGCCATCTCACATACGATAAGTCTGATGATTTTTCTTTCAGGACGTCTGAGACTTTCATTCAAATCTATAAAGCTGCTACATCAGGCATTTATTTTGCCATGATTGCTATTGCTTCCATCGCCCTTGTGGTAGGGGGAATTGTTGTCATGAATATCATGCTTGTGGCCGTTACTGAAAGGACAAAAGAAATAGGGATCCGGATGGCTGTAGGTGCTCACCGGATGGACATTTTGTTTCAATTTCTCGTTGAGGCGGCAGTCATTTCCACAGTTGGAGGCTTGATCGGGATCCTTCTGGGATTTCTGATTGCACGGGTTGTGACCCTGGCGACTTCGATGCCTTCCCATGTAGATCCTGTCTCTATCGTCGTGGCCATTTTCGTATCCACATCAGTGGGAATTTTCTTTGGAATGTATCCTGCCAGCAAAGCCTCCAAGTTGGATCCGATAGAATCACTCCGGTCAGAACTATGAGATTAGGCATACTGAGAGAAATCGTTGGCATGGCCATTGATTCTCTGCGCACACATAAGCTCCGTTCTTTTTTAACCCTCCTGGGCATTGTGATCGGTGTGATGACCGTCATCGGGATGGTGTCCATCATCCAGGGGCTCAACCGCTCCTTTCTCAGTGAACTGGAATCCATAGGATCGGATATCATCATTGTGGAAAAATTCGAACCCGGCATCCGCACCGGACGCTTATCAGAGGAAGAAAGACAAAGGAAGGATCTCACGTTCGAGGACGCTTTGGCCATCCAAGAAGGATGCTCTTATGTGAAAGCGGTGGTCGCTTCTCTCGTCGTGGATTTTTTTGCCGATATCCCGATCAAATATCAAAACAGGAAAAGCCGGGACGCTTACATCGTAGGCATGAGCGAGAAGCAGCCTGAGGTTCTCTCCGTGTACCTCCCGGAGAGGGGACGTTTTTTTACAGAATCCGATGTCAACCACAGAACCAAAGTTTGTGTTCTCGGCTATGAATTGGCTGAAAATCTATTTCCTCACAAAAATCCCCTGGGCAAAGACATAAGAATCGGACCGGAAAAATTCAGGGTAATCGGCGTTCTTAAAAAGAGGGGGAGTTTTTTCGGCCAGAGCCAGGACAATTTTGTGGGGATCCCGATAACAACACTGATGAAACATTATCCTTATGACCGCTCGAGATGGCAATTCATCGCCACACCCACAAAACACGAATATCTGGAAGATGCCATTGAACAGATCATCAACCTTCTCAGGAGCAGAAGAAAAATCCCATTTGGCAAGCCCAATGACTTCGCGGTGTACACACAGGATACCATCGTCGATCTTTATAACCAGTTGACCGGTGCCGCCTACCTGGTGATGATCGTGATATCCTCTATCGGTCTGCTCGTTGGGGGGATCGGCGTGATGAATATCATGTTGGTATCTGTGAAAGAAAGGACAAGAGAAATAGGGATCCGCAAAGCCATAGGTGCCCGTTCGGGAGACATCCTGAAACAGTTTCTGATTGAAGCTGTTTTTTTGACAGCAACGGGAGGATTGATCGGCATTCTGATTGGCTTCGGGATCGCTCAGCTGGTCAAAGCCGCTACACCCCTTCCAGCCTCCGTGACAGGTTGGTCAGTTATTTTGGGCTTTGTCGTGTCCGTTTCGGTCGGTATTTTTTTTGGGATCTTCCCAGCCCGGAAGGCCGCCAAGCTCGAACCAATCGTCTCCCTCAGATACGAATAGAGCAAAACCAAGATCAGAATTCATTGCCATTAGGTATACAGCTAAGTGGCGCGCCCCTTGCTCATACAAGGGATGTATCACTTGGATCATCAGGTAAATGCCCTTGTTAGAATGTATATAATCCGGTGAGAAAACCTCCTTACGCTAGTGATAATGAACGATCTCTGAGTCTTTGGGATCATCTTCGGTCCAGAGAAAAGCAAAACCGAAGTCTGTAAGCTTCATCGCCCTGTTAGACCGCGCTTCTCATGGCGGCGCCCGGGCACTCACCCATCCCTCTCGTTCTAGAGTCAGAACACGAACGGTATGAACATCTTGCTGTGTTGCATGTACTCCCGGTATGCAGCACCGAAATAACGAATATTCTCGGCCTCCTCAATCTTCGCCGTCGCCAGCAGAAAGGCCGTCGCACCCAGCACCACACCGCCAGCAATCCAGTATAGGCGCTTGAAAAACACACCCCATGCCAGAAGAAGCAGAGAGCTGTACAGAGGATGGCGGATATACTTGAACACGCCAGTCGTCACAAGATGGGTCGTTTTCTCGATCCAGACCAAGGACGCATCATGGGGTCGTCGAGCATCCAGTTTACCCTGGGTCCGCAGGAGATGTACCCCATATACACCCGGGACGATGCATCCGATCAAAAGAACCCAAGAAACGATCTGGCGCACAGACAAAGGGTCACCGAACCACTGTTGAAAGCTGATGAAGTTCAGAAAAAAGAGGACGAGGATACACTCCCAGGCGAAAAAACGGTAGAAGCCATGAGAGCGAGGGACCTTCAGGGGGGCTCGTGATACATAGGCCAGCACAGCGGACAAAATGGCGAAGATGATGACTCTGAGCATGTCTCTTCTCCTGAGTATTGAGAAAGCCAGGGTGCTGAAATGCAGTAATACCTTAACAATATCCTTGCTATTCTGCAAGCTGTGTATCTGACGGTTTAGATATCCCGGAGGATTTACGGAAAGAGGCCAGGAGACAAAAGAAGATTTAAAAGTAGTTTCTGTTTAGAAATGTCCTGCATAAACTCCATTATGCCAGTGGCCTGCGATTATCAGAGTGTATCCGGTTGAGAGTGAAAGACATAGATTTAAAAAATAAAAGCGCTGCGTGAAAAAGATAAGAATCTCGGATATGGAGAGGCCGCTTTGCCTCATGCCTTGAGCAGAAAAAATCCTAAGGCGAATAAGGAATGGGGTTGGCAGTGGGTATTTCCATCCAAGAATCTGTCTGTGGATCCGGTGAGTAAAACAATTTAAAGATATCATATTCAACCCAGCAATCTGATTAGCCTTGATTATTCACAAATGGATATGCACGGCGCAGCCTGTGAAGCTGTGGCTGTCCACCGCGAACAGGCTGCAACAAAGCAGATC
>CAZOJY010000113.1:0-11352 GCA_964580235.1 uncultured Eubacteriales bacterium
TTCGGTACATGTCCCTGATTTCAATGTATATAGTATTAAATCCCGGTAAAAAAAACATGTTTATGAATAATTCAGGTTAAATAAAGGGATCGTATGAGCACTTGTTTTCAGAAGCATTAAGATATTCCTTATCTCAAGTCCAAGAAAATTTGTCGGAACTTCGCGCATTAGATTTAGGAGCGGGAAATGGGATGATGGGTCAACAACTGAGAAAACAAGGGGTTGCAAGGCTCGTTGGAGCGGATATTATTCCTGAAGCTAAAGAGGCAACCGAACGTGATAGACCCATGATTTACGATGCCTATTATGTGGCAGATTTTTGCAATTTAACCGAGGAACAGAGGGAAGACCTACAAGAATGGTCATTTAATTGTCTCACTACTGTTGCAGCGCTCGGATTTGGGGATATTCCAGCTACGGCATTTATAGAGGCATTTAATATCCTTCAAAGCAAGCGTTGGATTGCCTTCAATATTAAGGAAACCTTTCTTGATAAAAGAGACGAGTCTGGATTTTCTATTGCCATAAGAGAACTGATCTTCTCAGAATACCTATATTTAGGAAAAAGAAATTGGTTTCCAGGTTCAGATAAAAGCCGATTGGGCATCTTTGATTCGACATTCACAGCAATCATCGATGGTATCTACTCTAATGCTCATAGGGGCAAGATGCGTAAAGAATTTCTAATTCTTAAAACCAAATTCTTATTCTTTATTCTTTCCAGATTTAACGTTGTTTTTCCGTTTCAGGGATTATTTCGATTTTTGCCATTTCTTCTTGGGTGAAGCGGCTTTCGGCAATGGGGCCTGCTTCCCAGCTCTGTTCGAATGCACCGGGTTGAGGCTGCTCGACGGGAATGACAATAACTTCCATGCCATCCTGAGCTTTTTCGATCCTGCCCCCGGCTTGAATAACAGATTGCCTGGCAAGTTTTTCACACGCCTCGATGAGTCGGGGAAAATTATAAGGCGTATGGCTGAATTTTTCTTCCGGATTCAACTCCGATTTAAACCGGGAGGGAAGCTTTGAAAAACCGAGCGATGTGAACAGTATGCCCGCTGCATTGGAAGGATTGCAGTCGGAATCCTGTCCGCATCGTGTGGAAATGATAACTGTTTTATCCGGATCGGAATCTCCGTACAAAAGCCCCATCACGATGAAAGCTCCGTTGATTTTGACATCGATGTTGAAATTCGCATCTTTTTTACACGAGAATCGGCGATAATCTGGATTCAGATGGTATTTCTCATTGATAAGATTCCAGGTCTTCTGCCAGTCATCCGGGTCCTGTTCCCACCAGATCAGCACACTCCGTATACACTCAGCATACTGGCTTTGAAAGGGAATACAGCGGAGGCCGGCTCTCACGACTTTCTCCATGTCTGTTTCAAAAAACGCCTCGGTGTACATACCCCCTACAAATTGCCCTCCATAAAGGCCATCTCCGTAGTTCATAAGACGGCCGAAGGTCTCACCGAGTCTGATGGCCGCGTTCGGCAGGCCGGGAGAGATCAGACCTGAAAAATCCGCTTCGATCTGATAGTCGATATCGTCGGCATGCTTGTTAAAATGGGGATGGCCCGAATCCGGAGGAGCAATTCCCTGACGCATATTTCTGCGTCCTGCCCGGTTGGCGTGCCAGAGACGGTAAGCGCTGTTTGCAAAATCGATCCCTGCCTGTCGAATGGATGCATCCAATCCATAGCGTTCAAGAGTTCGTAGAAATGTCATCTCAACATAGATGTCATCCTGGTTGAATTGATTAACCAGGGAGGGGGTCCAAGCGGGCATCCGGTCTTCCGGGACGATTTCCCCCCTGAATCTAAACTCCGTAGGGCCTCCCCAGCCCACACCAACCATCTGCCCAACCCAGCCGCCCTTCATTTTATCGATGTACTCGTTTAAGGGAAGACGTCTGAAAACATTTGGGTCTGTTTTTTTACTGCACCCTGTTAAGATGAGCAGTATAATGATCCCAATAAAATAAAATTTTTTTGCCATAGTATTTCCCCTAGTCCAGATATTATGGATGCTGTTTCAAGAACTCTTCGATCTCTCTGCGCAGAGGTGCTGACTGTTGTGCTCCTAATTTTGTTACGGACAGTGCAGCTGCAGCATTCGCAAAGCGTACGGCATCGAGAAGAGGCATCTGCTCAGAAAGGGATACAGCCAATGCGCCGTTGAAGATATCACCGGCCGCCGTGCTGTCGACCGCCGTGACTTTAAACCCGCGAATCATTTCTCGTATCTTATCTGTTGCAACAAAAGCGCCACGGAAGCCCATTGTGATCAACACCGAATCAATCCCTTTTGCTAAAAGATAACTTGCCGCCGTGTCTGCACTTTTTTCATCTTCGACAGGTATCCCTGTTAGCAATTCAGCTTCGCTTTCATTTGGAGTTAGAATGGATATGAGTTTCAACATATCATCATCCAATTGTCGAGCGGGGGCGGGATCGAGAATAACCGTAACCCCATTATCAGAAGCCAGTTGAGCCGTGTGTTTTACGGTATCCAAAGGTGTTTCAAGCTGCATGATCAGAATTTCTGACGAGACAATTTTATCCTTTGCAAGATCGATGTGTTTTGCGATCAGTCTGGCATTCGCACCTGAAGCGACGGCAATGCTGTTCTCACCGTCTTTGTCGACAAAAATTAGTGCGCAGCCTGAGGGTTGCTGTTTGTCTCTAAAAACATATTCCGTGTTGATTTTGTCTTTCGCAAATCCCTCAAGGGCCTGCTCACCGAACATATCATCTCCCACACAAGCCACAAAGCCCACATATCCCCCGGCCCGGGCTGCTGCAACAGCCTGGTTGGCCCCTTTGCCGCCCGCTGCGATTGTAAACTCGCCCCCAAGGACAGTCTCCCCCGGGGCTGGAATCTTATCCATTTTGATGATCATATCTGTGTTAGAGCTTCCAACTACGACAATATTGGGCTTATTCATGTGAATATATCCAGTTGCAAATAATCGTTTATGTTAAGCGTGCGATAATTATCAACGCTAAACCAGCAACAAAACAGAAAAACATCGAGGCAATGAGCTTATTTGTGCCCGGCAGTGCATCCTTGAACTCCTTCCAGACAAATACACCCCATAAAGCCGCTATCATAGTGGCTCCCTGACCTAATCCATATGAAATGGCAAAACCGGCTTGACCTGAGGCAATAATGCTGAAGGACATTCCTACACTCCAAATAATACCTCCAAGTATTCCGTAGGAATGGATGCGCAGTCCTCCTTTAAAGTACTGTGAGATTGAGACTGGCTTGCCCACAAACGGTTTTTTCATGACAGTCGTGTTTACAATAAAATTACTCACAAAGACCCCGACAGAGAAAAAAAAGACGGCTGTATAGGGGCTGAGCTTGCCTGTTTCAAGGCGAACGAAATCTGCAGACATGGAACTTGCAACAAAGCGGTAGAAAAAGCCCATTAAAATGCCACATAAAACCGAAAGAGCTAAACCTTTCGTTGAAACACCTCTGGCTTGGTTGGGCAGCTTTTTATAGGCAGCTGCATCGAGGACAATGGCAGCCACAACCAGGGCGACCCCCAAAAAGAGAATGATAGGATTTCCAATCGGTGTTATTTTGTAGTTCAGAATGACTCCCAATACGAGAGCTATGCCGATCCCCACAGGGAAAGCTACAGACATGCCAGCAATGGCAATAGCAGCGACCAATAAAATATTGGCCACATTGAAGATGGCTCCCCCAATCATGGCTGACACGATACTGCTGAATTCCGATTGTCCGATATCTTGAAAAAAAGGTCTTCCTGATGTGCCGATTCTTCCAAGGGTCATTGCCAAAAGAACAGAAAGTAATAAAACGCCGATTACATAATCCCAATAAAAAAGCTCAAATCTCCATTCCTTCCTTGCCAGTTTCTGAGTGTTGGCCCAAGAACCCCAGCATAACATTGTGATGAAACAAAATATCACGGCCGTTGAATAACTCTGCAGAATGAACAAATCACATCCCTGTCAAATATTTAAAATATTGTACAACCTCTTAGTCCAATGTCATCAAGAAATGCCTGGATCTCATCTTTTTCTGAATCACAAATGACTTTTTCTGTCCAAACATGTATGAAAGCGCTGCTTTTGTCAATAACCAAAATGAAAAAGAAAATATCTGCCTGTGAGGGCTCAGAAGACGTAGGCCACTTTAATGAACAGCGTGTGGCCCTGCTCTCCCTTTTCTCCGAAACGGCCTGTTCCTTTCTGGTACGCAAGCTGGACAAGACCAAAAGGCGGCTGGAATCGATAAACAAAGACGATTTGGATGTTACGCTTGTCGATTGCCGAGTTTGTCTGGAAAAAAAGCTTCAAGAAGAGGTCTTTATGGAAGTACTGGGTGGCCCGCAGCGAGTGGATCCAGGTGCTCTGGCCCTCAGGATCCGGTTGGAGGGACAGTTTCGACAGGCTGTATTCCAGAGAAAAATCACGAGTGATTTTTCGCTTGAAGAAGCTGCCCACCAGCGTGAAATTCGAGTCAAAATTCCTTCCGAAGGTGAAGCTGAGGACGGCAGATTCCCATTCTCTCATGTTGTATCCCGCAAGAATCTGGGTATTCCGGTTGCGGAATTTTTTCTCATACAGCTTGAATTCCTCTTCGTGTCTGAATTTTATGCTGACCTTGCTGCGAAGGTCGAAACCAAGGGCCTGCCAGATGTCCCAACTGCGGAGGGTTTTATCCATTCCCCAGTAAATGTTGTAGTTGGAACTGTACTCGATGCGGTCGAAAAGACTGCTCTCGGGCCAAAATATTTTCTTGATGGCGGAGTCCAGTTCATGACGGTTGTCATCCCGAATAAATCCGACAGCATTGGCATTGTCTCCGAAATCCTTACCCAGATAAGTGTACCGCAGGTGGATATGGAATGATGAGCTATCGTAGCTGGGCCGGAGAAACAGGCCGAAGTCGGCCCTCCCGGCAGCCCCGTAGCTTGCGGCAAATTGGCCCGTGAAGTGGAATGTATTCGTGAAAAAAAGTGTTGTATCCAGACCTACGGTACCCTGATTTTTACCGTTTACCATTTTGTTGGCAGCCAGAATCCCCAGAGTTGAATTGCTCATGATATCCTGTTTCAAACGGAACACCAAAAAATTTGCAGAACCTGATCCCGTATCCTCCTCCCGCGTTTGAGCGGAAAGAAAGGCAAATTCACTTCTTGCAGCTTTGCCGTAGACTTTTGCTCCCCCGTAAATATCAGCGATCCGCCGCGAGTAAAAAAGTTGAATGCGCTGTTTATAAATGTCATTTCCTTCCAGGAAAAAATTCCTTTTTTCCGGAAGGTTGAGTTCGAATCGAGTCAGATTGACACGCTCCTGGTCGGCTTCGACGGTGGCAAAATCGGGATTGATGGTCAGATGGCCAGAGATGGAGGAAGTGAAATCATAGCGGACGTCCAGACCTGCCTCTAACATTGACTTTTCCTTTTGCTCGAAACGAGAGATCGTGTGGGGAATGATCTGGAGGTGGTGGGAGGAAGTGGCAAGATTCAGACCGGTCAGAATGCCATTTCCATCCATTTTTCTGTAATCTTCCAATGGCCCTGTCCAGAAACTCTTCTCAAAATTACGGGGAAAATAACGGCTGGGTTGGAATCCCCAGGTCTGGTTGAGACCCGGTTTGTATTTCACAGTAGTCAGCGGGATGGCGATCTCGGCGCTCCAGCCTTCAGGGGTACGATCCCCTGCCGATTTCCAGACGCCATCCCAGTTCGTATCGGCCACACGCCCGTTATCTGAAACCCGCCCATCATGCTGGACGCCAAGAGGATTGGTCCGGAAATAGTATGCCGTGCGCATGTCGTGGAAGGTGTCCAGAGTCACACACACACTGTCTGTACCCATTAACAAACCATCTCTGCGCGTTCCCAGCACCATCTTTTCCGGATCAGGATCGAAACACAGGAATCCGAAATAGAGGTGTGTGTCATCATAGACAATTCGGACCTCTGTGTGCACCGTGGCCGGACTGCCGTTGTGAGGCTCATACTGGATGAAGTCCGTTACAACCGGAGCATTCTTCCAAACAGGATCGTCGAGACGGCCATCGATTTCTGGCGGATTTTCCACTTTTTTGGGTGTGGCAACAAAGGCTTTTTGGTCGGCAGACACAAAGAAATTGAAGGCAAATATTAAAAGGATAATTGCTGGTGCCTGTCTCACCTCGATTTTTTCTCTTCCAAATAGAATGTTCCACTATACTCCTTTTTGTGGAGTGTGACAATCCAGAATTTTGACTTTGGAAGCTTAAAAGCTGTGTTTTATGTTTGTTTTAAAAAAATGTTAGAATCGTGTTTGGAGCCGAACCGGAGGCCAACTGCACTTTTGCCCAGATCTTGATTTGCTTGGGCATCAGCCTGCCCATTCTTCCACCGCGCATTCCGCCCATTCCTCCTGGGCCTCTCATTCCGCCACCTCCTCCTGGCATTCGTCCCCCGCCGCGCATTCCGCTCGGTCTCTGCATTTGCATCTTGGGAGATAGAAATCCGACACCGATAACATCCCCGGGTTCTACGCCGACGGCAAAAGGGTGTTCCTCGGTGGAGCTGAGCGGAACCATAAGTTCGTAGACAAAAGTACCGCCTGCATTTCTCATTTGGACATCGATTCCCTTGGCCTCTCCGATATCCATCCGTGCTATCACCTTCTCGTCAGGGCCTAAAACTTCCATTTCTGTCATCGATTCCTGGAGTTTTTTCATCATTTCTTCCCGGGTCTCCTCATCCATCATATCCCGGGGGGTCATTCCCTCTTCTTCCCGTTCTCCTCTCTGTCTCCCAAGAGGAAATTTAATGCCGAATATTTTCTTTTTTCCTCCTTCGGGATCAAGCCAGACAGTCAGGCCTTGTCTCATAATCTGAGCCCGGGCCATCGGATTCTCGGTCATCATGGACACATAGAGATGTTGTGTATCATTGATCAATCCAACAGAAATAGAAAGATCCTCGAAATAATACTTGGCCCCGAGCCAATCCCCTCCTTTCCCGTCCAGCACGATGTCTCGATCCTTCCAGGTGCTCTCCAGCTCGAGCCTGCTGCAGCTGCTGGTTATAAAAAAAACAAGAACCAGTATCAGTAGAACAGGAAAAAATTTGTTCATTTTATTCTCCTTACCTGTGAACTTTTATAATAGCAGAAAAAGAGAAATTCGTTGAGGGCAATCGATAAAAGAAAAGGGCCAGTCCTCATCTTAATTTTATCGAGGAATGGCCCTTTCTTTTATGAACTCTCACATTGAGTTCAGAATTCAGTTGCCATTTTTACCTTCGGATTCGATTTCTGAACCGAGGGGAACGTCGGGACATCCGGTTTCGCATGTTACGAGCACGACTTCTTAAGCCCTTTTTCGCTTTGGCCTTGAGAGCTTCCTGCTGTTCCGGTGTCAGGACATTGTTGATTGCCTCTTTCAGTTTCAGCCCCTCGATAAACATCTCGTTTCGGGCGTCTGATGTTTTGGCAAGGATTGTCCCAATCCTACCGTAGTCCAGATTCTCCCTGTCCTGCATCAGTTTCTGAAGTTCCAGTCTGTTCAAACTCATCTCATTTTTCAGCTTGAGTGATTTCTCTTTGAAAGAAAATGTGAGGTTTTGGATTTGTTCGATCTGTTCATCAGTGATATTGAGCTCCTCCTGATTGGCCCTCAAAACAACCAGAATCCTGTTTTGCGGCCTGTCAAACGTCCTCCTTGTTCTCTGCATTCTTTGTTGAGGCTGGGCAAAGCCACCTGCCACAGACAGAGCCAAAAAGGAGAAAAAAATGGTTAGTGTCAAAACTTTTTTCATCTTGACCTCCTATTTCATTCATTCATTTCACACTATTTAGACAACAAAATGACAAAAATCATTCCCAAAATTTATTTTTTTTTTAAAAAACTTGACAAAGGCGCGGATACCTCGGGGAGTCAAAGGGGTCGCGTCTCAACATTGGACATTTTGCGTTCATTGTAGTATCCATAAACTGAATCTCCAACGAAGAGGGAAGAATCATGAAAAAAGCTTTCAGGCGGAGGGATTTTCTGAAAACCTTGGGATGGGGGGCAGCCAGTTTGCCTTTTGCATCGATGAGCCAGGCTTGCAAGAAAGAAAAGATCGAAAAAAAACGCCTGCCGAACATTGTGCTCATTTTCATCGACGACATGGGATACACAGATGTGGGATGTTTCGGAGCGACGGGATATGAAACCCCGAACATTGACCGACTGGCAGAACAGGGCATGCGTTTCACCAGCTTTTATGTCGCCCAGGCCGTGTGCAGTGCCTCACGGGCAGCCCTTCTGACCGGGTGTTACCCCAACCGGGTCGGCATTTTCGGCGCTTTCAATGACCAGGCCAAAGTCGGGATCAACCCCGACGAGGAAACCATCGCCGAAGTCCTCAAAAAAAAGCGATATGCCACGGCATGTTTCGGCAAATGGCACTTGGGACACCACCACCAATTCCTGCCGCTTCAAAACGGTTTTGACGAATATCTCGGGCTCCCCTATTCCAACGATATGTGGCCGGTCGAGTACGACGGAACCGCCCTTCCCGAAGGACATCGCAAGCTCCGGTATCCGATCTTACCCCTCATCGAGGAAAACGAAAAAGTCGCAGAAATACGCACCCTGGAAGACCAGGACACGCTGACGACACGGTATACCGAGCGGGCGCTCCAGTTTATCGAAAAAAACAAGGACAGGCCTTTTTTCCTGTATGTCCCGCACACCATGGTCCACACTCCTCTGGGAGTCTCGGCAAAATTCAAAGGAAAAAGCCAGCAGGGAAAATTCGGGGATACGATGATGGAGGTCGACTGGTCTGTTGGTGAAATATTAAAGACCTTAGAAAAGCATGATTTATCAGAAAATACGCTGGTGATTTTCACGAGTGACAACGGCCCTTGGTTGAATTTCGGGAAACATGCCGGATCTGCCGGACCGTTCCGCGAGGGAAAAGGAACATCCTTCGAAGGCGGCGTGCGGGTGCCCTGCATCATGCGCTGGCCTGGCCATATTCCCAAAGGAACGGTCTGCGATAAGATGGCCGCCACGATGGACGTGCTGCCGACACTGGCTGCCATCACCGGGGCACCGCTTCCAGAAAAAAAAATCGACGGCGTGAACATCTTTCCTCTGCTCAGAGGAGACCCGGATGCCAACCCCCGGGATCATCTGTTCTACTATTACGGCAGGCAGCTCCAGGCCGTCCGCCAGGGCAGATGGAAGCTGCATTTCCCCCACGGTTACCGTTCCTACGAGGGAGTGGAGCCCGGCAAAGGCGGCCTCCCGGGACAGTACGCTCACGGTGAAACTGGTCTTGGGCTCTACGATTTGAAAAACGACATCGGCGAAAAACACGATGTGGCAGCCGATTACCCTGATGTGGTTAAACAGCTTTCGGCATTGGGAGAACAAGCTCGAAAAGAACTGGGCGACAAAGATCTGGCCGGTGAAGAGATGCGTCCTGTTGGAAGAGTTGGCAAAATATGAAAAAAACTTTGTCTTGGTTTGTCGCTTTCGCGCTGCTCTCTACCGCCACATCATCGATTCCTTCCTGCAAAAAAGCCGAGGCAAATTTTGTCGTTGAGGAAGCGACGATCGCAAGCATTCACAAGGCCTTCAAGAAAGGCCAGCTCACAAGCCGCCAGTTGGTCGATTATTATTTGAAGAAAATCGAAAAATACGACCAGGCATCGGGCCTGAATGCCATCGTTGTTGTCAATCCCGATGCTCGAAAAAAAGCCGATGAACTGGATGAATTATACGCCCGGACAAAAATTCTCCGTCCCCTGCACGGGATTCCGATCATTGTCAAGGACAACTACGAAACCAAAGACATGCAGACAACAGCCGGGTCCCTTGCTTTCAAGGGATTTATCCCGCCTGATGATGCCTATCAGGTGAGGAAACTGCGCGAAGCGGGAGCTATCATCCTCGCCAAATCCAACATGGCGGAATGGGCGTTCAGCCCGCTCCGCACGGAAAGTTCCATCGCTGGCATCACGAGAAATCCCTACGACTTGGAACGAGTACCTGCCGGATCGAGCGGCGGCACAGCGGCCGCTGTGGCGGCCAACTTCGGGACCGTCGGATTGGGAACAGACACGGGCAATTCCATCCGGGGCCCCGCCTCCCACTGCTGCTTGGTCGGAATTCGATCCACCATGGGGCTGACCAGCCGGGACGGCATCATCCCCCTGTATTTGCGCAACGACATCGGCGGCCCGATGGCTCGCACTGTCGAAGACGCCGTGAAAATACTGGAAGTGATCTCGGGTTACGATCCGTCCGATCCGATAACAGAAAGGAGCAAAGATCTCGGCCCATTCAACTACACGTCATTCCTTAAAAAAGACGGCCTCAAAGGGGAGCGGATCGGCGTGTTCCGGTATTACACAGACAAACCCACAGCAGACCCCCAGATCAAAGACCTCTTTGCAAAAGCCATCGAAAACATGAGATCTTGCGGGGCAGAGATCATTGACCCCTTCATCATCCCGGATTTCGAAGAGCTGACGAAAAACATCTGGTGCGACATGTTCCGCCACGACCTCAATCATTATCTGGCCTCACTTGGTGGTTATACACCATACAAAACTCTCTCGGAGATCGTGAACACAGGGAAATATTCGGCCTATATTGAAAGAAGACTGAAACGTGCGCTGGAAACTCCTTCAAACCCCGAATCCCTGTGTCTGGATGTTTATTCAGAACCGAAAAACATCAAATTTCGCGGAGCTATCCTAAAGGCCATGGAAGAACATCAACTGGATGCGATCGTTTATCCCACGTGGAGCAACCCCCCTCGAAAGATCGACGACAACAAGAGCCCGGCCGGAGACAACAGTCAACTGATTCCTCCACACACCGGATTTCCCGCGATCACTGTTCCGATGGGCTTCACTGCGGACAATCTCCCTGCAGGACTGCAAATCGTCGGGAAATTATTCGAGGAGCGGGTCATCATCCAGATGGCCTATGCCTACGAGCAGGCCACCCGACACCGCAAACCACCCTCACGTTTTTCTGCATTAAAATAGGCTGTTCCGTTCGATTCAGAAACTCTGGTGGTTTGTCTCCACATTTTGTCATCTTTTGTTTACACTCTCGAAAGGTTTTCTGGTGCGTGCATTCCAGGAACATCAGGGCTGCAAGGCCTTTTCCTGCGATCTAGCCCATTTCTTGAATCATTACGGCCAACCCCGCTTCATAATATCCAGAAGGAGCCTCTTATGGCAGCCGAGGAGAGTGGGGAGTCATTGACCTGGTCATATTGGATGTGATAATCTTATTTTGGATGGAAATTGAGGAAAATTGTGAGGGATTTGTCGCAAGCGCAAAAACGAAATACTT
>CAZOJY010000114.1:0-2964 GCA_964580235.1 uncultured Eubacteriales bacterium
GACAATCAAGGAATGATGGTATGATCCCGGAGCTTCAAGTGCCATCTGTCTGAAAATCGGGAGGTCGGAGTTTGTCAGTTCGATGAGCTTGGCCTGTGTGGCAAACCCGAACAGTATTTCAAATACGGGCAAAAACAGGAATGCGAAACTGGCGCTCAGCAAGCCCCCTAGAAGTCCCATCACGATGTCGCTTGAGAATGGGCCTATGGGAATCAGCTTTTCTTTGATCAGATGGAAGGTGATGATGACGAATATGTTGATAGGGGCAATCAAAAACAGTCCTGTCCGGAAGGTAGATGTCCTGTCCTGTCTCCCATAGAATCTGGTGCCGTAGATGGCCGCGAATCCGCCGATGAGGGTAAACAAAACCAGTTCAATGCTTGTTTTGAAAAAAAGTCCCACCAGCAGGCTGTTGAGAACGGCGTAGATCAGGGCGACCGGGCTTGAAATCAAAAAAGCAACGAGCATCACACCGAATTGGAACGGGAAAGCATATTTATAGCTGTCCACCGAGGAAAGGAAGAATAAGTTTGTGCTTTGTGAAAATGTGCCAGACAAAAATTCCGCAAGCTTGTAAAGAAGAAGGCTCATGATCAGAAGAATACCCATTATGACGTAACTTCTGAATGCTTTCTCCTGGCCCAGGAATGACTTGAGGTAATACCACAGAGTGACAAACAACAGGCCAAAAAGCAGAAATGTGCCGATAAAATTGATCCACCAACTGGGTTGTGCCCGCAGATTTTCATTGATGATTGCGATCTGTTTAAGGGCCTCATCATCGACTTCATCTCCTTTGCGGATGATGACCTTTCCTTTTTTTATCGTATAGAACACATCTTCTTCACTTGTTCTAGCCTGCTGTTGGCGAATTTCGGTTTCCACCTGGTCGTAGAAAATGTTCTGAGCCATGAAAACATGAGAAAGATTTTTGAGCAGAGTTTTCTCATTCTGGGGGAGGTCCAGTTTTTCTACCTCGCCGGTGAGAATCTGTTTTGCTTCGGTGATGTCCAAAACATCGGTGGCATTCAGGGAGCTTTCGGTTCCTTCGCTTGTGACAACCGTCAATCCTTTCTGCTGCTCTTGGTGGTAGAAAAGGCTTTTTGACGTTATGACGAAATTTGTCGAGACCATCCCGATCAGGTTGATCAAATTTTCTTCGATGGATATCTCGAATTTATTCGTGATCAGAGCGTTTAGAGTGTTTGTGGTCATTTCGAGCCCATAGTTGTCAAGTACCTGTTTTTTAAAATCCTTCTTCCTTTGACCTGTAACTTCTTCCTTAAGAAATTCTCTCCCGGCGTGGAAGAATTCGCGAATTTTTTCCTCAGTGTTAAGAATAATATTCGTGTTAAAAGAATAGACGGGAGGGACGGCTTCTGCCGCCTCTTTTCTTCTTTTTTCCGTCGTTTGCTTGTCTATGATAGTAATTTCCGACGGTGCTATGATGTTTGAGGTGGCAATTTCCCCTTTTTCCAGAATGGGAATATTTCGTGAGGGGACATAGGCAAGAAAGTAGGACAAAACGATAACAAAAATTACCAGGTAGAGAAAAGGATTCTGGATGAATTTTTTCCTGGCAATTGTTTCTTTCTCTTCTTTGGCCTTGGATGAATTTATTTTGGATTTGTTTGTAGGGACATCCTTGGTTTTAAAAAGCTTCATGTCCTTGAAGGAGATTCGATTCATCGGATTTCTATTTTTTCTTTGCGCTGGATTCCGCTTTTTGGTATGCCTTTACGATTTTTTGGACGAGCGGATGCCGCACAACATCTTTGTGGTTGAATTCGAGAATCGCTATTTCTTTGATGTTTGAGAGAATCTTCATGGCGTGGATCACTCCGGATTTCTGCGGCTGGGGAAGGTCGATCTGTGTGATGTCTGCTGTGACGACGAGTTTGGAATCGAATCCACTGCGGGTCAGGATCATCTTCATCTGCTCTTTTGTTGTGTTTTGTGCCTCATCCAGAATGATAAAGGCGCTGTTGAGAGTTCTCCCTCTCATGTAGGCAAGAGGGGCGATCTCGATGATGCCCCGCTCGACGAGCCGGTTGGCCTGTTCCGTCTGAGCCAGGTCGTAGAGTGCGTCATAGAGGGGTCTGAGGTAGGGGTTGATCTTTTGCTGCATATCTCCCGGCAAGAATCCCAGCTTCTCACCGGCTTCAACAGCCGGCCGGGTGAGGATGATCCGGGTTACAGCCTTATTCTGGAGAAAGGAGAGGGCCATGGCCATGGCAAGGTAGGTTTTTCCTGTGCCGGCCGGTCCGATTCCGAAGACCAAATCGTATTTTTTTATCGCCTGAATATAGTCCTGCTGATTGAGGGATTTGGGAGTGACTGTTTTACGGGAGAGTTTGAGAGGCTTGGAAGGGAAAGATTTTTCTAACCTGTCACCCCGGCCTTCTTCCAGAAGATCGAGGGCGATGTGGAAGTCTTCTTCTTTGAGAGAATTCCCCTTTTCTTCTAGATTTTTAATGACATCGAAGTAGCGTTTAGCAAAGTCCAGCCTGTCCTTGGGGCCGTCCAATAAGAGACTGTCCCCTCTCAGTGACAGGGAAACGCCCAGTCTTTTTTCGAGTTTTTTTAAATTCTTATCCAGAACGCCAGAGAAGGCACTTTTCCGGATGTAGGGGTGTTCGATTTTTTCCATATTAGATGGCGGGAAAGGACGTTTCTGTCATTGTTTATAGATTATAAACACCAAAAGCCTCCTTTTGTCAATAGCTAGAAAAAGGGGACGGTTCTATTTTTTTTTACAAATGGGATTGCAAATATCTTTCAAAAAAAATGGAACTGTCCCCTTTTCTTGACGCTAATTGGCTTGAAAAAATAGGGCAGCTGATGTATAAATCTTATTCCTACTTGCTGCATTAAAATGCGTGAAAAAAACGATTTGTGAGGAGAAAGGCAATGGAAAAAGAATTCAGCGATATTGCGATTCCCACGTCTTTGTATAAAAAGATA
>CAZOJY010000114.1:3064-7613 GCA_964580235.1 uncultured Eubacteriales bacterium
AATGGAAAAAGAATTCAGCGATATTGCGATTCCCACGTCTTTGTATAAAAAGATAGAGGAGAAAATAAAAGGGACTGAGATGACCTCAGTGGCCAGCTATGTCACCAAAGTTTTGAACGACAGCCTTTTGAAGAAGGAGGAGGCCAAAGATGCCTTCACCAAAGAAGAAGAGGAGAAGGTGAAGGATAGGCTCAAGGCCCTCGGCTACATCGATTAATCTGTTCATGGGCCACTTCCTTGCATCCTTTGATACTAGGGTGGGGTGGAGGGTCTCGTCTCGTTAATAATTCAGGTGAAAAACGGGATCAGTCTTATTATGAGGAGATTTGATGGATAAAAAGGTTTTGGTCATCGGATTGGACTGTGCAACATCAGAAATTCTGTTTGACCGCAGGGAGGAACTGCCCGTATTGCGGGAATTGATCGATAATGGCACTCATGGAAAGCTGCGGAGCTCGGATCCCCCGATTACCATTCCTGCCTGGATGGTGATGTGTACAGGCAAAGACCCCGGAAAGCTGGGCCTGTATGGATTCCGGCACAGGAAAGATTATTCCTATAAAGACATCTGGATTGCCACATCCTATTCCATCCGCGAAAAAACCGTCTGGGATGTAATAGGCGAAAGGGGCGGCCAGAATTGTCTGGTGAGTGTCCCCCCTAGTTATCCCCCAAAGCCTGTCAAGGGGAATCTCATCTCCTGTTTTATCACTCCCGGGAATGATAAGGATTATACCTACCCTTCCGAACTCCGGGTTGAGCTTGAGGAGAAGTTTGGGCCTTATGTCTTTGATGTGGTTTTTCGCACGGATGAAAAAGATAAACTCCTGAAACAAATTCACGATATGACAGAAAAAAGGTTTAAAGTTCTGAACCACTTGATCACCAAAAAGCCATGGGATTTTTTCATGTTTGTGGAAATCGGTGTGGACAGAGTCCATCACTCCTTTTGGAAATACATGGACAAAGACCATCATTTGTATGTCGAAGGGAACCCTTATGAGAATGTCATCATCGATTATTACAAGAAAGTCGATGGATTGATCGGAGAGTTTCTCTCCAATGTGGACCAGGATACCACGATTTTTGTCGTCTCCGACCACGGAGCAAAGAGGATGAAGGGAGCCTTTTGTATCAACGAGTGGTTGATCGAACAGGGAGACCTTGTGGTAAACGACATGCCTCAATCCCCAATCAGCTTCGATCATTTGGATGTGGACTGGTCCCGAACAAAGGCCTGGGGTTGGGGGGGATATTATGCCCGGATTTTTTTGAATGTCGAAGGACGCGAAGCCCAGGGCATCGTAAAAATCGAAGACTACAAAAAGGAACGAGAAGCTTTGATGGAACGACTGGCTGCGATCAAAGGGCCGAATGGAGAAGAGTGGAAAACGAAAATAATCAAGCCTCAAAAATATTTTCAGGAGCTTAACGGAGATTACCCGGATCTGATGATCTATTTTGACGATCTTTACTGGCGTTCGGCCGGCACTTTGGGGCACGGCACCAAGTATCTCCTGGAAAACGATACCGGACCTGACGATGCGGTTCATGCCCAGGATGGGATTTACATCCTTTATGATCCCAGAAATAAAGCATGCGTGAGAAAGGATGCCAGTATTCTGGACATTGCGCCGACAATTCTGAATGAAATGGGGCTTTCGGTTCCCGGGGACATGAGAGGAAACATCATCCATAAAGAATAAAGCATAATTATCAGCGTTGTTTTTGGCATGGCCTTTGGAGAGAAACACAAGGAGTTAAGAGTGAAAGGGAAGTATTTGGTGACAGGAGGAGCCGGTTTTATAGGGTCCCACCTGGTGGAATCGCCTTTGAACAAGGGGAAGGAGGTAAGAATACTGGATAATTTTCTTACCGGAAAAAGGGAAAATATAGCCGCTTTTGTGGATGAAATCGAGCTTATCGAGGGAGATATCCGTGATTTTGAGTCATGTGAGATGGCCTTGGACGGCGTCGATTTTGTGTTTCACCAGGCCGCCCTGCCATCTGTCCCCCGCTCCGTCGAGGACCCCGTGACGACAAACGCTATCAATGTCACGGGCACTCTTAACCTGCTCATTGCATCCCGGGATGCCAAAATCAAAAAGGTTGTTTTTGCCTCCTCCTCTTCGGTCTACGGGGATGACCCTAACCTCCCGAAAAAAGAAGGCACAGAAGGTGCTCCTCTATCTCCCTACGCAGTGACCAAGCTTGTGGGAGAATACTATATGCGGATATTCAGCGAGATATACGGTTTGGGGACTGTATCCCTAAGGTATTTTAATATTTTTGGCCCGCGTCAGGATCCCCGTTCCCAATACGCAGCCGTCATACCCAATTTTATTACCCTGATGGAGAGGGGAGAAAGCCCCAGGATCTTCGGCGATGGAGAGCAGTCCAGAGATTTCACCTATGTTGCGAATGTTGTAAAGGCCAATATGTTGGCTGCAGAATCGGAAGATGTCTCAGGCGAAGTTTTTAACGTCGCGTGTGGAGATCGGATCACGGTGAATACACTCTACGCAAAAATCCGGCAGTTTTTCCACAAAAACATCGATCCTGTTTATGACAAACCCCGCCCCGGAGATATCCGTCACTCTTTTGCGGATATTGGAAAGGCGAGGAAAATGTTAAAATATGAGCCTGCTGTTCCATTCGATGATGGCTTAAGGAAAACGGTCCAATGGTACAGAACGAGGGGCTGAAAGTTGACCAAAACCAGATTGTTTCAGAAAGTCAGGTTTCTGGAAAACAGAATGAAAAACAAAGATACCGTCATCATCGCCACCGGCCATTCTGTGTATGATTATGACTGGATTGTCAAGAATTCTTCTCGAGGGATCGATACGCGCAGTGCCGTGAAGAAGAAAAGGAAGAATGTGGTAAAAGCGTAAACAAAGGAGAGAGCATGAAAATTGGGATAATTGGAACAGGCTATGTCGGGATGGTGACAGCCGTGGGGCTGGCTGAACTTGGCCATGAAGTCGTTGGAACCGATGTTGTTCCGGCAAAGATCGAGAAGGCGTCTCAGGGGGTAGCTCCCATCTATGAGCCGGGACTTGAAGATCTCTTGAAATCTAATCTGGAGCGGGGAAACCTTTCGTTCAGCCTCGATCTGGTTCAGACCATTTTGTCTTCAGATGTTCTTTTTGTCTGTGTGAATACACCCCAAAGGGAGGACGGCAGTGCAGACATGTGTTATGTGGAGAGCGTTTCCCGGGATATCGCCCAAAACCTGAATGGATACAAATTGATCATCGAAAAAAGCACGGTTCCTGTCCAGACATCCTCATGGATCAAGAGAACCATCAATCTTTACAAAAAGAAAGATGTGGATTTTGATGTGGCATCCAATCCTGAGTTTTTAAGGGAAGGATCGGCTGTTTCGGATTTTATGAATCCGGACCGCATAATTGTTGGCGTGGAAACAGACAAAGCAAAAGATATCCTGGTTGGGATTTACAAGAAATATGAAGACCGCATTTTGATCACGAACATCGACACGGCCGAGCTCATCAAGCATGCCTCCAATTCGTTCCTGGCCATGAAGATATCCTTTATCAATCTTATGGCAAACCTGTGTGAAAAGACGGATGCCGATGTGGAGCTGATCGCCAAAGGGATGGGTTTTGATTCCAGGATTGGGCCCCGCTTTTTACAGGCTGGCCTTGGATATGGAGGGAGCTGTTTTCCCAAAGATGTCCGGGCATTAATAAAGATCGGGGAGGATCTGGGAGTCAATCTTGACCTGTTGAAGGAAGTGGATAAAGTCAATACAGACCGGGTCGGAGCGTTTGTTGAAAAAATAAAAAAGGCCCTCTGGATACTCAAGGACAAGAAGATCGCAATTCTCGGCCTTGCATTTAAGCCCCAGACGGATGATATCCGGAATGCGCCGAGCATCCCTCTGATTCGGACGCTGCTCGAGGAGGAAGCCACTCTTTCCCTGTATGATCCAAAGGCCGCTGACAATATGAAGACTGTTTTTCCAGAAAAAGAGCCACAAATTCAATACACTTCCTCACCCTTCCAGGCAGCAGAAGAGGCCAATGCTCTTCTTTTGGTGACTGAGTGGAATGAGTTTAAAAACCTGGATCTGAAAAAGATAAAAGGGGTTATGGCCAATCCCATTTTAGTTGATGGACGAAACATTTTTGATCCAAAGCAAGTCAGGTCCCTTGGTTTTGAATATTATTCAGTCGGCCGAAAATAAAGAGATGAGAACACTCGTAACCGGTGCCAGAGGGATGTTGGGGACAGATCTGATTTGTGTTCTCGAAGAGAAAGGACATGAAGTATTCGCCACCGATATCCAGGAGTTGGATATCACCCAAATAGATGGCCTTAGCAAAATGGTTAAAGATATCTACCCAGATGTTATTGTAAACTGCGCTGCTTATACAGATGTGGACAAAGCTGAAGAAGAGCCGGAGAAAGCCTTTTTGATAAATGGTCTGGGTGTCAAGAACTTAGCTCTTGTGTGTAGAGAGTTGGATATCGATCTTTGCCACATCAGCACAGACTATGTGTTTGACGGGACAAAAGATGG
>CAZOJY010000114.1:7713-11260 GCA_964580235.1 uncultured Eubacteriales bacterium
ATATCGATCTTTGCCACATCAGCACAGACTATGTGTTTGACGGGACAAAAGATGGTCCTTACACGCCGGATGATCCTCCTAACCCCATAAACACATACGGAAAATCCAAGCTGGCTGGAGAAAAATACATCCGGGAAATCACGAAAAAGTTTTATATCATCCGGTCAAGCTGGCTCTACGGCAAATACGGAAAAAATTTTGTATACACTATTTTGGATCTGGCAAAGAAACAAAATGAGCTCAGGGTCGTTGATGATCAGATCGGCTCTCCAACCTGGACTGTGACACTTGCTCGAGTAATCTCCGAGTTAATTGAAACAAAAAAATACGGCATATACCATGTGACTGACTCCACGGATGGAGGCATCAGCTGGTATGAGTTCGCCAAAGAAATAGTGAGGTTTTCAGGCTCTGCTGCTGAGGTTTTCCCTACAAAAACAGAAGATTTCGTGCGTCCGGCAAAAAGACCCAAGAATTCTGTTTTGGATTTGACACCTAAAAAATTGATCCTTAGTCAAGAAATGCCCTTTTGGAAAGGTTCGTTGAGCGCTTTTCTCCGCATCTTAATGCCAAAATAAGAGATTGCAATAAACTATTACGGACTTAATCTAGAGCATGTTAATAGTATTTTCCTATACATGCGTTCGGATTTTTTTATAAGGCCCAACCAAAATCATTCAGTTTTTTCCTCTTACAAAAGGCGTAGATTTGCAAAGCGAGATTGGCAAACGGTTCTTATTGAATCATACATATATTTTGTCCATAGGTTTGTTTCTTGTGCAAAAGTTATAAATTAAGGTCTTTAATTTTATGGATTTTAAGCAGCGAAAAAAGGAAAATATTAGATTTGCTAAAATACATGTTTTTTAATAAAATGATTTTTTTTATATAAAGACTAAAATGAAAAAACTAAGTATTTTTTCTTTGATTTTGCTGTTGGCAACTCTAACATGCTCAGAAAAAAAGGATGTTTTTTCATTAGAGGAAGGAAGTCAGTCTTATGATTTGGCGCAAGTTATAGCAACACAATTTCCTTCCTTGCACTTGGATGCAGATGTTGTTTTAGTAGAGTCAAGAAAATTTTCGGTAACTGCAGCGGAAGCTATACATGAACTTCGGCTGAACATGGGGCTTAATGCTCAAAACATTAAGAAATTGAGCCCTGAAAATGTAAAAGGCCTGATAGAAAACAGTGCCCAAAAGACTGCCGAAAAAAAACTTTTGCTGTACAAGGCGAAGAAATCTGGAATCAAAGTGTCTGATGCTGAAATTGCTGATGCATTAGAAAGACAGTATAGCCAAACAGGGAGCAAAGAGAAATTTTTAGAGCTGATTAAAAAAAATGGATTGGATATTGAATATGTCAAAAAAGATATTGCGAAAGATTTAATAATGCAGCGTTATATAGAGGAGAAGATTTACGGCAAAATCCAGATAAGTGAGGAAGAAATTCGATATTCATATCTTCAAGATAAAACTGTGACCATACGGCAGATATTATTGCGGACGGAGGGAAAAGAGATCGCCGAGAAGGAAGAAATTCGCAAGCAAATGGAAGAGATTTGGAAAAGAGTAAAAGAGGGAGAGAGCTTTGCTGAATTAGCAAAAAAATATTCTCAAGATCAGTCCTCCAAAGATAAAGGAGGGTTAATTGAAGATTTAGGGCGAGGGTATTTGGAAAAACCTTTGGATGAAGCGGCTTTCACTATTCCTCCCGGAGAATTTAGTGATATAATTGAAACGCCGATAGGCTATTACATCATTAAAGTCATAGAACGGAAAAAAGAAAGCCGACCGTTTGAAGAGGTCCGTGAGAAGCTAGCAGCCAAAATTAGAAATAAAAAACAATGGGAAGAATATCATTCTCATATTGCGATATTAAAACAGGAGTTAGGATTCAGAATAAAAGGGCTTTGAATCCCTCATAAAATGGAGTATATGTGCACTGATGAAGGACTACTGAATACATTCGATCTTTAGAAAAAGGAAAATCATATGCAAAAAAACGAGCCAGAACTTATCGATTATGCGCGGGTTGTTTGGGAAAAAAAATGGATCATCATTTCAGGAACCATCGTATGCATGGTATTAGCGGCTCTATTAAGCTTTGTCTTGAAGCCTATCTACGAGATTGACACAATTATTCAACCAGGCAAATTCTTCGTAGTGAATCAAGCTGGAAATTTTGAAGAGTTTATAGTTGAGAACCCCCAGCAGATAGCGGATAAAATCATGCTTGAGTCGTATAATTCTTTGATTGCTGCGGAGTTAAAAAAACAAAAATTGCCTAAAATTAAGGCTGAAAAAATAAAAGAAACTTTATTAACCAGGATTTGGGCAAGATCATCTAATATCGAGGAAAGCAAACAGATTTTGGAAATATTGATTCGAGTCATAAAAAAAGATATAGATGCAAAGATTGATATTGAAATAAATGACATCGATACAGAAATAAATGCGATAGAAATTGACAAGGAAAATAACACAAAACAAATAGAGATATTTAAGAAAAAATTGAAAGTTATTGAAATGAGGAAGAACGCCATAAACAAAGAGATGGAAACGATGACAGCAAAAATCAGCGAGATGGAAAAAGAGCAGCTCAATGCTTTAAAAAAAGAAAAAACAAGCCAGGCGGAAAGTCTAGCTCTGCTTCTTTACTCTAATGAAATTCAGCAGAGCATCTTTCAGTATGATCTGTTGAATGAGAAATTAAGTGAGGAAAGACTTTTAGAAGAATCTGTCAATTCAGATATTGAAGATAAATTGGCCAGATTAAAGGGATTAGAAAATTCTAAAGCTAATTTAATGGAAAAGAAGGGGAGAATAGATTATACCAAAGTTATAAAGGAGCCAACCTCATCCTCTGATCCTGTCTTCCCTAGCTTAAAAGCTAATCTCATTATTGCGTTTTTTACAGGTTTAATTTTATTTATCTTAATCGCCTTTTTGGCAAAATTTTTCCAGAGAAATTAGCTTCGATATAAAAATCACATAATCTATCTATTTTCAAAATGAAAAACAAAAAAAAAGTTTTAGTAATAGGCGTGGATGGAGCAACTTTTGATTTAATCAAACCATGGGTTGCCCAGGGAAAATTGCCGACTTTTGCAAAACTCATGAAGGAGGGAGCATCTGGAAATCTCAAATCAGTTCCAAATGCCAACAGCGCTTCTGCCTGGACCTCTTTTGCCACAGGAAATAATCCGGGAAAACATGGCATTTATTATTTCGATGAACTTGTTTTCGGCGCGTATCAAAAAAGGTATTTAAATTCCACATTTCGAAAAAGCAAGACAATATGGAATTATGTCAGCAGCGCTGGAAAAAAAGTTGTCGTTATCAATATGCCGATGACTTTTCCAGCGGACAATGTAAACGGTATTATGATTGCTGGAGTCGATACTCCAGGGATTTGGAGCAAAAGATTTACTTTTCCAGATTCATTCTTAAAAAAATTGCAGGCGGCCATAGGGGATTATACAATCGAAGCTGATGTGCCTCACCTCATAAAGAAGGGGAAGAAAAGAGCCGCTGTCAAGAAACT
>CAZOJY010000115.1:0-11228 GCA_964580235.1 uncultured Eubacteriales bacterium
AAAGCGAAAATCAGGTATCCCAAACAGTCGTCTGGCTGCCTTGAGCACATGACGGGCCAACACCCTCAACTTTGTCTTGATCCCCAGATAAACCATGGCAAAATATGCCACTGCTAGCACCAAAGCCATCATGTTTTGAAGTCTGCGATAAGTGAGAAGCCGGATATCCTCCAGATTATAACTCTGTTTGATGAACCGGATTGTCTCTTCGATACTCCATCGCGTGATATAGCTTTGGATAATTCGCCACAAGGATTTCCGGCTTTTCCTCACCTGCTCATTCGTCAACAGCATCATCGGATTTTGGCCGAATCCCTTAACCACAATCATATAGAGAGATTCTTTCCTCTCAGGGAGTCTTAATGGATGATCTCCCTTCGGTCTCCACCCCTATCCAATACCCATATGCCCCGCTTTTCTGTATGCTCAGAGACAGAAGAGATGGCTTTGCGAACCTCTGCGTTTTCGCTTCGAAAATCCGGACCAGCCTGGGAATACAAACGACTGTAGAGAGTGTTGACATAAGTACAAAACCCATCAAATGAACAAATATCACCTCATTGCAAAAAATTCTATGATTCCCTCTTATACGGTTCTAGTTTTCTTCTAAAACCTTCAGCCGGACGCGCCGTTCAAGATAATTCCCAATCATGCCCTCTTTTGCTTTCCCTTTTACGGATTCACCCTTTGTCAACATGACTTGGAGTTTCAATTCGGCGTCCATAGCATCATCTCCTGCCAGGATGCTCATGGGCAGGGCAGTTATTTTTGCCCCCTCAAATCCTTCAATCCTATCCCCTACTATTCTACAGGCCATCGGCAGGTTCACACTCCATCCAGGAGCAAACTTTGATAAAGAGTCACTTCCTACTCTCTGCGGATCGACATACAGCCAGGCATTTCTGTAAGGAGCTTCAGATTGATCTCCCTTTTTACGGCCAATCACCGTTAGAACCGTTGTAATTTTCCCTCTCTGTGCTTCGATGAGGAAACTTCCATCTTCTTGAATCAGCGACTTTTTTGTCTTTTTATCCAAAATATCGATAATGGTATTCCCCTCATCCTGCCACGGTCCCTTGTTGGCATGACAAACAAGACAATTATTAGCTTTCCCGACAATGCCAACAGCAGGGGGATAAGAAAAACTGTTTTGAAGAAGAAAGATTCCTATCCCGACAGCCAAAAAAACAATCAAGATAATTTTTGATTTCATTTTTTGCCTCCCTCCATTTCTCTTAATCTATTTGTTAATGTAAAGATCTGGCCTCGGATAATTAACGATCGTGTGCTTGTCATCCCAATTAAAACTTTTTTCTAACTGAGGATATCAGAATTATAAATTCAGTAGAATTAAAAAAAATAAATTTATTTAAAAAAAATCTTGACACAAACAAATTCAGCTTGTATATTATATAAGTCAATGCTAATATACTTAATTATTCGCGTGTGATTATCAAATGAAAGAAGCAGCTGAACTCTTTAAAATTCTCTCTGTGGATAAAAGAATAGAGATAATCGAGCTTTTGAAAAAGAATACCATGAATGTGAATGCTTTGGCTAAAAAGATAGGAATAACCCAATCTGCCATATCCCAACATCTGAGGGTTTTAAAAGCGGCGGGACTTGTGAAAGATGAACGTGAAGGTTATTGGGTACATTATTCTTTAAATCGCTCAATTTTAGAAAAATGCAGACAAAGATTAAACAGGATCTGCACATGTGGTTGTTTACAAGAGGAAAAACCAAGCAAAAAGAAATAGAAAATATTTTTTGCTATATATATAAGTAAGTGAACATAAACTTATATTGTACAAAAAAGGAGGTGATTTAGATGTGTGGTGGCAGTGATGTTAAATGCGAAGTAACGGTCACTGAACTCGAAAATGGCTATCAGATTCAAGTTACCGGAGATGATGTAAAAGATACACTTAAAGCTGAGAATCTTAAAAAGTGTATTGAATCTTGTTGCTCTGGTGAAGCCCCATTCGATGATTCGTGCTGCAGTTGCTGAAACTTTGACCTCAATCCTTCAAGAGGCTTTGGAATTACCGTCGCGCTATAGGGAGTTGGACTTTGGTGGAAAGCCAAAGATGAGTCGGCGGCCGCTACAAGCCACACCGCTCCCAGCCCGCAAGCAAACCGGATGGGAGCACCATGCCTCGGTAACGGTCCTGTTTTCGTGAGATGACGGATGCCGTACAAAGTGAAAAAGCGAGACGAAGCTAGGAAGCTGTTTCTGTCAAGGTTTTATCATCAAGGCCGACAAATCCCTGAATCTCCAGCCATCGTCGTCTAGCAGGAGAGATGTTTGGCATATTCCCGGAGGACAGCAAGATTTCTTTAGAATTAGCTCATTTACTTAGATGTTCACCTATTTTGGCAAATTCCTCTGCGAACTTATCATAGTCATAGTGTTGGGCGTGTATCATAGCACTCCACCTGGTTGTGAAGCTTGCGAGAAAAAAGACTTCCTTAAGTTCGTCGTCGCTGACACCATGCAGTTTAGCTGCTCCTGTATGGAAGAGTTCGCAGTAGGGACACTTGAGGTTGGCCGCGACGGCCAACGCGATCATCTCTCTATATTTTCCGGGAATCTTCGACTCGCCTAAAACATGCTTCTTCATAAGAGGCCATTCTGCTATCAATACATCAGCAGGCAGAGCCTTCATGAAACCGGGCACTATACCAAGAGAAGTCTCAATGTCCTTCAAAGTATCTTCATATTCATCCATCTAAATTTTCTCCTTCATGTTTGTTTTTTTGCAAAGTGTTTTTTCATTTGATGTGAATTCTCTGCTGTTGATAGGTATATCAGGGTTTATACTAATTGTCAACTATTATTATAGATTTTATATAAATTATAGTATTTATAGTGTTTCAATGTTTTTAGATGCCCTAAAATTGTAGATCAGATTAGAAGAACGATTTTTTCGTTCAGATGAGTAAATTGGAGAAAAAGACTGATTTTCAGGGGAACGCCTGGCACCACTGGCGGGATTCGGATCCCGATTCCATGATCCAGAATCGTGCGTCATGTCTAATTTGCAGAATAATGGTCACAATATGGACACAAAAGGTCATTTTTAAAAGAGAAGAATTCTGCTTATTGGTAGGTGGGAAATCCGAATTGAGTGACCTGCCCCCCATCAATATACCAACTTCATTATTAGATTCTTGATGTACATCACCGCCATCTGCTTGAAGAAAGGGCCTTTAACTACCACTGCTTACAACGATTCCTATCAATACCACTAAGTTGCAACACGTTACACCACCTTAAATTCTCTTTATTTTCACAATCCAATCCTTAGGCCCCTCTTGCTCATACTGCCATTCAAATTTCCCTTTCTCTTCAGCTTCGAATTGGTAGCGAAGGGGCTTGGGATCATGGTCATTGATGATCCGCATGGTTTGTCCTGGTTTCAGATTTTCCCAAATCTCGAAAATCTTCACGTGTCTTTCAAAAGGTGGCATGGATCGCAAGTCAAGGTCTACAATATTTTCCTTTGAGACAACGTCTTCGGGTGTAAAACAGCAATATCCTAATTTATCGCACTCCTTTTTAACGTCCTCCCACTCCTCCGGATTCAGCGTTTGCAAAGCAATCTGGTAGAGGATGTTGTCTTCCTTAAAGATGTGTCCATCCAGCTCTTGAGCTAGGTATTCTCCTAATTCGATTACCTTCTGTTTGAATGTGGCAAAGTCATAATCCTCGCGGTTGTGTGCCATCTGGTACAGCTCCTTCTTTTTCTCCCGGAAATCTATATGATCCATCTTCATAATCTTAGGAGGTTCGACGATATCGTGCTTCTCTAGAACAGGAAACAGGACATCCTCTTCCCTCTGATGGTGACTCTCGGCCTCGATCAGATGGTGGGCAATATCCTTTAGTTTTTCCATATCCTCACCGAGACTCTCGTAGCTTTCCTTACCTTTCAGTCTCCCCACAAGGGCATCTAATTCTTTCAAGTTTTCCTGAATAATCTTGTGCTCTTCCATAAGAGTATGAACGGGATGAGGCGCGGAGACCTCGATCCTTTTCTCGACAAGAATATCCCCTATCGCTTCCAGGTGAACATCGCACAGGCTCTTCCTGACCTCTTCATGCGAGACGCCTTCTCTTATCAACTCCTGCTCCAGATCGCCTATGGTCTTGGCGTCAACAGACTGGAAAAATTCCTTCGCTCTCTCCCTACTTTCCTCAGAAACTTGTCCGTCTCTCATTTCGGCCAGGAGTGCTTTGAAATCTTCCTTTCGATTCTTTCTCTCAGCAATCCGCTTGATGTTCAAAATCCATTCATCAGGGCCCTCCTTATCAAATGAGGTCTCAAATTCATTTCGTGCGTTAAGTAAATAGACCAACGGAACCGGGTTAAATTCCAGGATAATTTTCAGACTCTCTCCCTTTTTTAAGTCATCCAAGCTGGGAAAGATTCGCGCCTCCCTTTCCTGATGTTCCAATCCTTTCACATCAATCGTCTGAATAGAATTCATTCAATTCCTCCTTTGTTCAATTTTTAGCCAGTTATCCATATCTCTTCTTTCCACGATCATAAGTTTCACTCTTTCTATCCAAAGGTCTTGAAACTCGTGTTGTTCCCGATCATTTGCAGCTTCCCAGATCACCTTCTCCAGAAGTTCTTTCATCCGCATGGCATTATCGGTCGGAAAAGGAATTTTTTGGGGATAAAAAGAGATCAAGACCGATTGCTGTTTATCTACTCTTTCGAATACAAAGCTCATAACCTCTGGGGCAGTTTTTTCTGAAACATATTTGAGTAAATCTTTCCTCTTGAATTTATTCCAAAGGCCTTTGAATCCAGTTTGAGGTGCCGCACCGGTTAAGAAGCTGAACACCTGACCCATGACTCCGTAAACACCATCATCAGGTTCACCATAGACTGTGATAGCAATCTCTCCCCGGACAGGGATTTCTCCTTCATAAAGTCTTGTCAGGGCCTCATTACAGATCATGTACGCCCCCGTGACTGTCGGACAGACGTGACCGGCCATTTTGACCGCATCGATGAAACTGTACTCCAAAACAGCCTCATCCGATTTAAACGCTCCCAGAGTTTCTGCCAATGGTTCCTTTAGCTTAATCGGTTCGACCTGCTGCATGAAATCTCGGAATGCAACGCTCATCCTTCCTCCATTTTTCTATGACGAGATTGATCTAAGGATGAAGCATCATCCTTGATCAAGTCATCCAGTGTGGTGGATTTGAGCTCAGAGACAACATGTTTTTCAAGAGCCCTAATTCGCTTTCGGAGCGGGCAAGTCTTTATATCGGGACAGATTCTTTTCTTAATAACACAACCGGTGAGTTTGACGGGCCCCTGGAAAATATTTATCAACTCGGTAAGTAATATCTTCTTAGGGGGAACAGCGAGCAGGAAGCCACCACCTTTGCCTTTATAAGAATTTAGTATGCCTTCTTTATTCAAGATTTGGAGAATTTTCCGTAAAAATGGCTTTGGGATATTTAATTTCGATGCCATTTCCGTGACAGATATTCTTTGGGAGTTCTTGGCAATGTGGATAAGTGCCCTCAGGGCATAATCTGTATCTCTGTTAATAAGTTTCATAACAATGCTATTTTCTATTCAACCCATTGCTCAGAAAGAATATCTCCCTGAATACCGACCACAACCGCTTTAAGTGGGACCTTTCTTTCTGATTCGTTTAAGGCCTGTTTAGCCAACTGGACTAGGCCCATACAACAGGGAACCTGCATGATCAGCACAGTCAGTGTGTTGATCTGAGCATCCTCAAGCCACGATTTGATCTTCGCAGCATAGATATCCTGTCCCTCATCGAGCTTTGGACAAGCGATGGCAATCGACTTCCCTTTGAGATAATCATTATGGAAATTTCCCAAAGCATAAGCGACACAGTCTGCCGTCAGAAGAACATCTGCCTTTTCATAGTATGGGGCGGTAGGGCCTATAAGATGAAGTTGGATCGGCCACTGCGCAAGCTGTGAGGCAATTTTCACAGCGCCTGCTTCTGTCTTGTCATCACTTTTCTCACGCATATCCATCATTCTTGATCCCGGGCATCCTTCCATGCCAAATTTACTCATGATTTCTCCTCCTTTTCCTGCAGCACAGCAGGTTTAAAGTTTAACTGGAATTCTTCTTCCAGAGTATTGACAAAATTCCTACACTTTTTGATTACATCAGCATCGTATGTGCTGTCCGCTTCTGAGAAGCTGAGAAAAAGTTTTCCGATTTGATGGGTAGATAGATTCCTGTCCATCCACACATACAATATTTCGTCCTCTTTTTTAATATGTTCAGAGAGCAGTTCATGGTAAGCAAAGAGATTTTCGGCCACTTTTTGCTTATCCTGCTCCTCCAAACCTTCCTTGATGGCGTTCACATAGCCCCGCGCGTGATCATGATCAATATACATGGTTTGGATGACGTCCAGATTCTCATCGAAATATTTGAATAGAATGCTTTCCTCTTTGGCATGGTGGTATTTGTCAGCAAAAAAACGAATAAAATCGACTGTACCCTGCACCCGGTTTCTTCCCTTTTCTGAGTCCAGGTCCAAGGTCTCGATGATTTTAGGTATCAAATCTACAATTTTCTTGATCAATGTGTGCTCTTCGACCAGTTTTTTCATGGGGGGAGAGTACTGAATTTGTCCTTGTGCTGGGGATTTTTTCCGCTTTATTTTGGGAATCGCAATCCGCTTATCAGGATATATAACGCGTGCGATTTGTTTCATGAGATTTTCTTCATCTTGGGGTGTGAGATTATGAATTTCCATGATATCCTTGAACAGGCATGTTCCAACATTGCATGGCACACAGCCTATCTCATATTTTTCGAGTAAACTGCCTAACTCTGGGAATTGAGTGATGAGTTCTTTAATTGGCGTGTCGAGATATTTCTCCATTTTCCTTTTTATTTAAATGATACTTTATTTGTATCATTATGTCAAGAGAAAATCCCACATGCCGGATTTTTGTTTGTTTACTGGGAAAATCTCATAATATAATTCATAACAACTTAAATGAAAAGATGACTTGATTGTACTAGCATTCTTCTCTATAAGATTGAACTGTGTTCAAAATATAAACCTCAATGTTTTTTGTGAAATTCATCAACTGAAAGAAACAAGTTAATAGCTATTTTTCGTGCGAATAGGAACACTCTCTGTAGCTATCGATCTTACAGATTAACTCGTTGAATAGCCATCATTGTCAGGTCATCAGACATTGGAAACCCCGATTGAAAGTTCTCTAGATCTTCATGGCAAGCTTCAACTAAACCATAGGGAGTAGCTTCTTTTTTTTTGCCTATCAAAGATATCAATCGCTCATTCCCATAAAGAATATTCGATCCATTTCGCGCCTCAGATAATCCATCGCTATAAAGGAAGAGGCTGTCACCTAGTGCTAATTTAACTTTTTTCGTGGAAAATTGTCCTCCACAAAACATTCCGAGCGGAAAACCGGTAGATTCTATGCGCTTTACACTGTCCTCCTTAATCAACAAAGGAAAACAATGGCCAGCATTGCAAATCTCAATTTCTCCTGATGGTTTGGCTACGCCGTAAACAAGGGTTGCAAAGTGTGTTAACATCGTCGCCTCACAGAAAATCCTATTCGCTTTCTCAACCAGTTTATCTATTGAAATGTTGATCTTTATCAAGCTCCGAAAGATAGCGTGCAGATGTGCCATAAGCAAGGAGATCCGATTCTTGACCTTCCTGTCAATAGGCACCGAAAAATGACCCCTCTATCAGTATTTAAAAGATGGCTCACAGGAGGAATCGAAGGATTATCTGGAGTTCATCGCCCGCGTGACCTCCCACGTTCCCGATGAGGGTCAGGTCATGGTGCGTTACTATGGCCTATGCTCCAATCCCCTCCTCCGCCTTGGTGTGTCCAGCAGGAACTCCTGATGGCAGCCGAGGAGTGTGGGAAGGTGATATGCGAGTATTGACGATGATGGTCAATACCGACATAATGCATTCGTGCACCTCCTAATGTTGAAATCAGTTCCAACCGGAAGTCTCACACACAATAGACTCCCGGAGGAGGTACATCACATCCTGTCACTTTGTAGTTTCAATGACTTTTATAAGAGTTGAAGGTAAGTGGAAAAAAGTTCTTCGCCATCGAGATACTCAGTTTTCTAAATAAACTCAAAAGGAGGTTTAGGATGAAAAAACTGTTTAGGATTTTGCCTTTGTTCTTTCTGCTTTGTTTTACTTTTAGTTGCCAGCAGGGTAAAGAGGTGGCTGAAGAGCCTGTAATTGATGCAGAAGCTGATGTGAAAGCGCTAAAAGCCTTGAGCGATGAATTTTATGCAGCGTTTAATGTTGGTGACATAGAAAAACTTGTTTCTCTTTACTACGCAGAAGAGGCAGTAAGTTTCCCCTTTGACCAACCTATACTGAGGGGAAAAGCAGAAATCCTTTCTTGGTTTAAAAAGAATGCCGAGCAGAATACATTTCAGCTCAATTATGAGGTAGAAGACGTGCATGTGGAGAGGAATTTAGCATATATGCTGGGTACAGCTTCAGGGACTGTAATTCCAAAAGCTGTTGGTGAGCCAATGGGAGTGAAAACCAAGTGGATGGCAGTTTGTAAACGTCAGGTTGATGGCTCTTGGAAAGTTATTGCTGACAGCTATCATAGGGACTATCCACCCCCTGAAAAGGAGTAATGTTCAAAGCTTGCCTTTAGATTTCAATTCTCACGTTCTTGGAGGGCAACATGAAAAAACTTTGCATGATCCTACCTATGGCTCTGATTTTATGCTTTATGGCCGGAAACCTGCTAATCTTTGCTGTATTCGACAAAAAGCTATTGACAGCGACTGACAGAAGGGAAAGTGTTTATATTATTTGCAGCTTTCATTATTTTTAGCTATTGGAGATGTATTATGAACCACAGACAAAAGATGCTGATTGTTGGGATTATTATGATGCTCTTGTTTTCTCAGAACCCAGAGGCATCTCAAAGGGAACTATCTAAATCTTCCACTGTGGCAATAATCGGTGGGACACTCCTTGATGTCAAGACAGGTGAAGAGCTGAACAATTTTTCCATAATAGTTGAGGGGAATCGAATTAAAGAAGTGGGGCCATCAAGCCAGATCACAATTCCAGCTTCTGCTGAAGTCCTGGATATGAGGGGCAGATGGATTCTGCCAGGCTTAGCAGACATGCACTGCCACGTCGGAGATGAAGAGGTCCAAAGGATAATGGATCTTTATATAGCAAATGGAATAACAACAATTCGAGACGTCGGCGGCAATATTACACTGTTAAGATTACTCCGAAACGCTATCGATTCTCGAGAGAAAATCGGACCACGCCTATTTTTTTCCGGACAAATTTTGGACGGGAATCCGCCTCTTTGGCCAGATTTCTCTTTACTCGTTGATACCAAGCAACAGGCTGAAAGCGCAGTCGAATTTCTCGCTCAACAGGGGGTAGATTTTATCAAGGTGTATAACAGCATAACCGAACCAGTCCTAAAGGCCATAATCGAAACTGCCAATGCACATAACCTTCCTGTTATTGGTCACATTCCCCGCTCTATGACAATGAGCCGTACGGTTGAGCTGGGCATGAAAGGACTTGAGCACGTGAGAATCACTGGAAAGGAACTATTATCGCCTGAAGAAGCTAATCGCATAGATTTACTGCCGTATGCGAAGAGAGAAACTTTGCTGTGGCAACACTTTGATCTGGATTCCAAAAAAATGCGCCAGTTAATAAAGCTGCTGGCCGCTCATAAAGTCTTTCTGGATCCTACGTTGACGGCCGCAGAAGCCACATTCGTATTAACGCCGAGACTTCAGATCCAGAATCCCAATAATAAATATCTCCCCTCTCAAATATTTAAAAGCTGGAAAGACTGGTATGAAAATCTTGAGAATGATGAGGTATACAGGATTCCTCCTGAGTTGAAGAAAGCTGCAGCAGAAGGCTATGAAAAGAGGAAAAGGTTTGTCGGAATGTGTGCTCGAGCAGGGGTGCAGATTATTGCTGGAACTGATGGCCCGGAGCTCGGGTCCTTGCTTCCTGGTTTTGGGCTCCATCATGAACTCGAACTTCTCGTTGAGGCAGGATTAACGACGCTTCAGGCTGTTCAGGCCGCAACATTATTAGCCGCACGTGCATTGAACAAGGAGAAAGAGTCTGGCTCTGTTGAAGCCGGAAAGCTTGCCGATTTTCTCATTCTGGACGCAAATCCTTTCGATAGCATTTCAAACATCAGAAAGATTCATTTAGTGATGAAAGACGGGGAAATCTTCGAGCCGGCAAGGATTATGGCAAGGTAGCAATATGTGATCGTTTCATCCCAGGATGTTGAGAGCTGGAAATCGGGATAAAATAAAAATGGGGTCGCGTCTCAACATTTGACATTCAGAAAAAGCACGCTTACTGAAGTTCATTTAAATGTCAAATGTTGAGACGGAATCCCTTCTCCGCATTCTCAGTGATTGATTTTTAAGTTTTATATGCGGAGATTTGTGGCACGCCCGGAGGGATTTGAACCCCCGACCTTTGGATTCGAAGTCCACCGCTCTATCCGCTGAGCTACGGGCGCACCTTGATTATTCTTGAAGTCTTTCCCGGATCTTTAAAATGCCTGGCTTAATTTGTTTTATCTCTTCGGATGCCACTTTCCAGATGATTTCCAAATCGATTCCAAAATACGCATGTGTCAGCTTATCTCTCATTCCGGCCATCTTTTTCCAAGGAATCTCTGGTTGTAAATCCCTTAGGCTCTTGGGAATTTTCTTTGAGGCTTCCCCAATTATCTCAATGCTACGAACAACTGCGTTTA
This sequence comes from uncultured Eubacteriales bacterium, assembly GCA_964580235.1. Lineage (GTDB taxonomy): Bacteria > Acidobacteriota > Aminicenantia > Aminicenantales > Aminicenantaceae. The sequence continues at coordinate 10,823 of CAZOJY010000115.1, forward strand.
TTGTTTTCCGATCATCTTTGAATGCATCGAAGCTCAATCTCTGAATGAAATTCTCGACATCTTGGATGGAATCTAGGATATCTTGAATGTAATCTGTAAGGAAAGTAGAGGACAAAAAAAATCTGCCAGTTAAAACGTTTTTTTTCCATAGATCTTCCAAAGCAGATGAGGGAAAATGAGAATAATTGATAATCATTGACAGAACATCCCCCAGAATTTAGCGTAGAGAAGGCATAAACTGTTTTATTTCTGTAAATTACATAGAATCACAACGGGTACTCCTCTTCGGCTCAGTTTTATGGTGTCTTTCACAGCGTTCGACCCCCAGGCCAGTAGGGCTTCCCTGGGTAAGACGCCCCATCTCTGGAAACTGCCCTTGCCTTGTTGGCGTTGCCCTTCCGTCCGG
>CAZOJY010000116.1:0-4035 GCA_964580235.1 uncultured Eubacteriales bacterium
TTTATCAGCATGACAGCTTAGAGCCCTGGCAAAAAACCCTGTCATCAGCATTTTTTTACAAATAGTCCAAATCAGAACCTTTTTATGAATTTTTTAAGCCTGTTGAGGATAGAGTGCTTGTCTGTGCTGATTTCAATATCCTGTGCAGAAAGCTCTTTTATTTTTTTCAGAAATTCCCGATTCTTCCTGTTGCGTTTGCTGACCAACTCGGCGATCACTTCCGCCAATTCCGGGTTGCTTCCGAGGAGCCGCGAAAAATCCTCTGTGCCGATCTCCAGAAGCTCCGATTCAACAACGACGACTCCAGTGGCCGTGCGGGGCATTCCCGTAAAAAGGGACATTTCTCCAAATATTCCTCCGGATTCCACGAAAAACTCCGATTTGTATTTTTTCCGTTTCTCCTCGTATTCGATTTCTCCTTTTATTCTTCCTCTGGCAAGGATAAAGCAGGAATCCCCGCTCTCTCCCTGTTTGAACACATGCTCTCCGGGCGCATACCGGTGCCGTTTGAGGAAAGAGGCAAATTCTCTGATCTCCTCTTCCGGCACTAATAGCTGCCCCTTTTTCTCATCTTCTTGATAGCGGAGGAAGGACGATCTCATCAAGTCCTGGAAATTCCTGTCCGCATCTGTGAGAACGCCGGAAATTTTTTCCTTCGGTCGGAAGGATTGAAGCATCTCACCGAGTTTATTGCCCACAGGAATCGGAATTTCGATATTTTTTCTTCGAAATTTGTACCAGATCAACCTCCCCACGTCTGTTTTTAACGCGTACTTGCGGGCAAAATGTTTGATCCAAAATTTCAGCACATAAGAAATGCCGAAATCATCATAGCCAAGCACATAGGCCTCAGGTGATGGGGACTCCAAGACCTCCGGCACATCCCTGGCTGCTTCGAGAAGGGCCTCCAAGACCTCAGAAGGAGGCGCCTCGTAACTGGCTTTTACGGGCAGGGTCAAAGCCGTTTTTTTGTCCGGGTGGGAAAAATTGGTGATTTTTTCTGAAGCGACAACATTGTTTGGCAGTACGATTATATTTGAGCATCGATCAAAAATGCGGGTTTCCCTCCAGTTGGTGTCGAGCACCATTCCTTCGTGTTCTCCGACCCGGATCCAATCATTTTTACTGAAGGATTTTGTGAAATGGAGGGACATTCCGGACAGGATGTTGCTGAGCACTCCTTGGAACGCCAGTCCCAGGATCATTGTCAAGATAGCAGAAGTGGCGAGGAAAGGAGTAATGTTGATCCCGAGTGTGCCCCTCAGAATCAGGAACAAGATGCTCAGATAAAAAACCGCGAGGGTCAGGCTGTGGAGCACCTTGGGAAGCGGAAATTCCCTGTGCCGGTGCACATGCCAGCCGAGGAGGATTCCATCCACCAACCTGATCAGAAAGAGGATGAAAAAGAACACGAGCGCGGCATCAAAATAGAGGTGGAATTTCTGCGCGGGAAAAAGGATCTTCCGCACAACACTGATTTTCAGGATGAGGGTGACAGACAAAAAAGCAAACGGGATATTTAACCGTGACAACATCGCCCCGAGGGGCCTTCCTTTGGGACCCGTTGCTTTCTGGATGAAAGATCGAAAAAGAAAATAAAGGGCAACAGCGACCGCAACAAAAACAAAGATCAGGAAAATCTCGATATACAAAGCGATCCTCCTTTAGCCGCCTTTTTCCCTGGCGCCATGCGTCTGCGCAAATCTCTCCCGGGCTAAGAAGATTATTTCATCGATCTGAGAATCTCGATGGTCGGGATTCAGATGGGAAAGGCATAGATTTTTCACTCCGGCCTCTTCAGCCAGTTTTGTTCCTTCCAGCCAGGTGCTGTGGCCCCAGCCCTTCCTGCCAGATTGGTACTCCGCAGGAGTGTAGGTGGCATCATACACAAAAATATCAGAACCGGCAGAAAAATCAGCGAGTTTTTTATCGATTCCCTGTTGGGGATGTTCTGTATCTGTTGCAAAAACAATGGTTTTGTGTTCATCCTGTATTTTGTAAGCAATACTCCCCTGGGGATGGTTGAGTGGACAAAAAGAAATGAAGCTCCTTCCGAGAGAAATTCCTCTTTTTGGAACCTGGTGGAATATCTTTTCTGCCTGAGTCTCCCGGAATGAAACGGGAAAATATTTCCCTCCCATAAAACGGCTAAGTTGTTTTTCCGTTTCTTCAGGCGGACAATCGGAGTAAAAAATCAGCCGAACATCCGGAGAATAAAGAGGCTTGAAAAAAGGAAGGCCGAGGATGTGATCGATATGGAAATGTGTCAGGAAGATATGCAGGATGGGAGGTTTCTCTTTTCTGTTGTTCATAAGTTGATCTCCAAGCCCTTTGATACCTGTCCCCGCATCAATGACAAGGAGGTTTCCGTCTGAAGTCTCTATGGAAGAACAGGGCGTGTGTCCGCCGTATTTGTTTTTGTCCTGCCCGGAGACAGGGCATGTTCCTCTTACGCCCCAGAACAGCAGATTCGACGTATTGTTATCATCCATTTTCCATACCTTTAATTTGGCCTGAATTAATCACGAGCTGAGATTGCTTCGCTGTGCTCGCAGCGACAATTTTGGGAATGATGTCATCACCATTTTTTTAAATCATTCAGGTTCATTTTTGTGTTAAATCGTATACCCCGGACCAGTCATCCGGCAGAGGAGTTTGCTTGAGATGTGCAATGCGAGAAACATACATCGCGGATAATTTATCATCCTTTATCCTCCCAAACAAGTTCAAAGCTTCATCCCATTTCTTTTTTCTGTACAAATCGAGTGCCATGTGAAAGGTTGCCACATTTTTTTGTGTTTCTGGGGATGCTTGATTCTTTTCTTCCAAAACCTGATACACGCGCTCGGGTTTGCTTTTTCCCACAACCCGGACAAGATCGACTTCTCTTGCCAGTACGGCGTCTTTTGCCATCAAAAATGTGGTTTCTCCGACAAGAATAGGAACAGTGTAGTGCTTGCAAGCTCCTTCAAGACGAGAGGCCATGTTGATGGTATCCCCCATAGCCGTGTAATCGAAACGGCTGTGGGAACCCATGTTTCCCACCACCGCAGGCCCGGAATTGAGGCCGACACGCATAAACAATTCATGCCCCGATTTTTGGGCAAATTCAGGTCTCAGCTCTTCCAATCTTTTCTGACATTCGAGTGCTGCACGGCAGGCTCTCACAGCATGATCCGGCTGATCAAGAGGAGCATTCCAGAAAGCGATAATGGCATCCCCTTCATATTTATCAAGGGTTCCTCCATGAGAGAGAATGATGTCGGTTATCTCTGAGAGGAGATCATTCAAGAGGTGCACCAATTCCTCGGGAGAGAGGCTTTCCGAGATGGAGGTAAAACCGGCGACATCGGAAAAAAAGGACGTGATGATCCTCTTCTCTCCTCCCAGCCGCAGCAGGGAAGGATCTTTCAGCACCCTGTCAATGACATCGGGACTGAGATAATGCCGGAACACGGTTTTGACAAATCGTTTCTGACGGCCTTCAAAGCTGTAGTTGAGGACCATGGCCCCTGTGAAGCTCAAAACAACAGCAAAACCTGGAGCGACAAACTCCAGCCAATAGCCCCATCCAAACGCAAGACTGGTCACACTGGCAAGGATACCGAGACAAAAGACAGCGAAAGGGATGGTCATCCATATTTTTTTCAGGACCGAGGAACCGATTGCCGTGATGGCTGTCAGAAGGGCGAGAAAAAAATAAAAAACGAAAGGCGACGGGATCCGGATATAATCCTTATGCAAAATATTATCCAGGGCAGTAGCTAGAATCTCGACGCCTGGATAAACGGGACTGAATGGGGTGGGACGCAAATCCAAGATTCCGGGGGCACTTCCTCCGATGAAAACAATTTTGTCTTTAAACGTCCGCGGTGGAATCTGCGGGGCCATCCCTTCCTGCAACTGGGCGTAGGAATTGATAATGGCTGCAATGGAGTAACTGGCATATGTTCCTGTGGGGCCATAATACCTGATGATCATCTGGTGCGATCGGTCCAAGGGAATATCGGATGAGATCAGGCTTTTATCGATAAA
>CAZOJY010000116.1:4135-11207 GCA_964580235.1 uncultured Eubacteriales bacterium
CCTTTCATGGCGTTCTGGAAGCGCTTCGTCCTCACATCTTTTTTGGCCGGCATCGTTTTGAATGATGACATCTCTTTTTTTGCCCTGCCGATCCTGTCCTTGGCATCCGGATGGGTTTTGAACCAGCCTTTGCCCGACGCGGCTGAGGTGTCATCGACCATGGTACTCAGAAAATCCAGAAGGCCGTTGGCACTGTACCCGGTCCTGACCGATGTTTTGACCGCCAGTTTGTCTGCCTCGTATTCATACTTGCGGTCATACCCCCGCTCTATGAGCTTCTCCGCGATATCGCCGAGCGTGTTTTCAAAAATATTCGTCAGTTGGGACAGCCTTTCGGGGGTGTATCTTTTAGCCGCTTCTGCCCCGATTATCCGGAAAGCATCGATCAGCCGGGATTTTTTTATCGACCGAAGCCCATGTTTGGCACTCACATGTCCCACCTCATGGGCCAAAACACAGCCGAGCATTTCCTCATCCCGGCAGCGCTTTAAAAGTCCTCTGGTGATAAAAATAAACCCGCCGGGAGCAGCCAGTGCGTTCACCTCCTCGCTGTCCAATATCATAAAGTGGTACCCGGCATATGTTTCAGGGCGGTCGCTGTGAATCACGACAGCGGTTCCCACACGATTGATATATTTTGTCAGCGTGTCGTTTTTATAGGCAGGATACTGGGAAAGGATCATCGCCGAAACGGCCCGTCCGATATAATATTCCTCTTCTCCGGTGATTTCTGCAAAAGAACTCCGCAGGGCTTTGCTGGTCTTCCCGACAGCTTCCACATCTCTGGTGCTGACCTTGCCCCCGCTTAAAGTCCCTATATTTTCCTTGATTGTCTGGCAGGTCACAAAGAGTGCAGCGAGGACCACCAATCCAGCCGACAGAACTATTAATCTGCTTTTTTGACAGCTCATCTGGCCCCTCCGAATTCGGCAAGTTTGCCGTCCATCAGGAATCTTCGCAGCTCATCGGGTGTGACTTTGATTTTAAGCATACGGTCTACCTCGCCAAAACTTATCCCCTTATGCCGGGATTTGTACTGGTCCTCAACCTGTTTGTTGAATCCCTTCCCTGCCAGGGCCACTTCATCCGCTGTTGCGCTCGTCTTCAGGGATTTCCCCATTGCAGCGACTGAAAGTTTTCCTACTTGGACCGATTTGGAATGGATCCATCCTTCTACACCCTGTGATGTTTTCACCCTGAACCATCCGGCTTGTGAAGAAATCCGGGTAACGCTTTCCCCTGCTCTGAGCGTAGCCACCGGGGGAGAATAGAACTTGGGTTCCTTCCGGACGTATGTGGTCTGAACCTTCACGATCAGGGTCTCGGCCAGCAGCATGGCAACACACACGATGGCCACCCCAACAAAGAGAAGCTTAAAACGATGAGATTTACTCATTAGCACCTCCTTCAGAGTGTATTATCGGTTTATGAATAATCCTGCTTTATGAATCTTCCAGCTTATCGTGCATTTCGATAAGTTTTTCTTTTAAAAGACAGTTGCGCTTAACCGGCTTATCGTTTTTGATGGCAATGTGGAGGGCTTTGTAAGTTCCAACGATCACGCACAATTCCTTTGCCCGAGTTAACGCCGTGTAGAACAGGTTCCTTTGAAGCATGATAAAGTGCTGGGTCATAAGGGGCATCACCACGGCCTGGTATTCACTTCCCTGAGATTTATGGACAGAAATGGCGTAAGCCAGCGTAATCTCATTCATCTCCTCGCGTTTATACTTCACCACCCTCCCGTCATAATTGACAAACAATTGATAATTCCGCCTGTCGATATCCACGACAATCCCGATGTCCCCATTAAATATTTCCTTTTCATAATTGTTCCGGACCTGCATGACTTTATCATGAACTCTGACTTCCCGGTTTCCCAGTTTGAGCCCCTCCTGAAATTTATTCAATCGTTTTTGAAGCTCTGTATTCAGGTTGTCCACACCGATAATCCCGCGATACATCGGGCTGATCACCTGTATGCAGGGAGAAAGCGCTTGAATCCCGAATCTTCTCGGGATACTGTAACCGCATAATTTCATGATGGTGCTAAAGGCTTTTTTGTCATCATTTTGAGGAATGAAATAAAAATCGGCATCCTTAACTCCACGTGGAGGATGGATCAGGGATTGGCCTTGATTGACACGATGGGCATTTTGAACAATCAGGCTGTCCTTTTCCTGACGAAAAACCTCGGTCAGCGTGACAACCTTGACTTTCTGTGACGCGATGATATCCCTCAGCAGACATCCCGGCCCAACAGAGGGAAGCTGGTCCTTATCTCCGACAAGGATCAGACGCATCCAGTCCGGAACCGCCTTTAAGAGATGATACATCAGCGGCAAATCCACCATCGAAAACTCATCGATAATCAGCGCATCCCCTGCCAGTGTGTAATTTTCATTCCGCCTGAAGCTTCCCTGTTTAGGCGTATACTCCAGGGTTCGGTGGAGGGTTTTGGCAGGTTTCCCCGTTGCGTCGGTCAGCCTTTTTGCTGCCCGGCCTGTGGGAGCCGATAACAACACGTCCCTTCCCCATTTTCGGAAAATATCCACAACAGCCTTAATAATCGTCGTCTTTCCTGTTCCCGGTCCCCCTGTTATGATCAACATCTTCTTTTGGAAACTCTCCATGATGGCCAGTTTTTGGGCCTCAGAAAACTGGATATCCAGGCTATTCTCCACATCTGCAATCGCTTTTGTCACATCGAATGGGGGGGTGAGAAACGGAATCCGGGACAATTTATGGATGTTCTGAACGACCTCCTGTTGTGCGTCATGAAAAAAAGGAAGATAAACCGCGATGTCGGAATCTAATGTCTCAACAATCACCATATGCTGCTTCTTGAGAGATTCGAGCGCCCGGTCAAATTCCTCTTCCTGGCTAATGGCCAGCTCTGTTATACAGTTTGATCTCAGATTTTTCTCGAAAGAAAAAATGTGGCCCTGCTCGTTGTCTTTTTCCAGCAAATACCGGATGAAAGCTTTGATCCTCTCCAGAGAGTTGGGATCTAATCCCAACTTCAGCGCTATCTGATCAGCTGTTTTGAACCCGACTCCCCAAATATCATGGCAGGCCTGATAAGGATTCGTTCTCAAAATGTGGAAAGATTTTTCCCCATACTGTCGATAGATTTTGGTTGCCAGCGTGGTCGAAATGCTGTGGTCCTGAAGAAAAATTATGAGATCTCGGATGTCCTCGTGTTCCGCCCAAGATTTTTTGATCTCCCGAAGTTTCACAGGGCCAATCCCTTCTACCTCTTTGAGTTTATCGGGATTGTTGGTCAGAATATCTATCGTCCGCTCCCCATACCTCTGGATGATGCTCTTGGCCAAGACCGGACCCACGCCCCAGATCAATCCGGAAGACAGGAATTTTTCGATCCCTCTCACGGATGAGGGCAAAACAGGCAGGAAACTTTCCACCCTAAACTGTTTTCCAAACCTGGGGTTGATCTCCCACCTCCCCTTTATCTTTAAAAGCTCTCCCGCTGACAGAGGAGGGAAAGATCCGACAACATTGATGGTTTGTCCATCGGGAAGAGTAAATTTGCAGACTGTATACCCTGATTCAGAGCTGTAGAACACAATCCGCTCGATAGTTCCTTCTAATAATTCCAGTTCACCCACGATACACGACCGGTCAGTTCGGCTGTTTTATGGTATGTTCCTCATAGGACGAGATGTAAAGGACGGGATTTTCTAATTTGAACTCCTCCCTAAAAATGGAACTGTAAACAATGCCATCCATATCTTTTCCGATCGGAAGGCCGAGAAAATTCAGAAGAGTAGGGGCAACGTCGATCAGCTTCATCCCCTGGATATTTTTCCCTCTCCAAATCTCTCTTCCATAAAAGAAAACCACTCCGTCAGGCGCTAACTCATGATAAGCGGAGATTTCAGCACTCCCGAGCATCCATTCCGTGACCCTTCTCCAGAGAGGGAGAGGTTCAACGCCGTGGGGAGAAAACACGATAAAAAGCTCGTCCTCTTTTCGGGAGGCTAAATATCTGCCGATGATATCATCGTAAAATTGATAATATCTCTCGATCACGGTGCTGTAGCGATTTATCTCATCCTGTTCGATATTCCCGAATAAATCCGGGAAAGAATACTTATAAAAGTAGCTCTCGACTTTGTCGAGTCCATTCAACATAAAATAAAGAATATGCGGTTGAGTTTCGGATTTTATCTGCATTATTTGGTCTTCGTATTCAAAATCCGAGAAGAAGGCACTTCTCACTATGTTAAAAATTGTGCTGTGATCGGATTTAAGATCCTCAAAAATAAAATTAAACCGTGTTTCTGCTTTAGGCGTGGGATCTGGAGTTTTCCTGTAATACGGCCAATCCTTCACGTAATGGGACGTTTTATTATCTTTAAATATCGTCCAGATATCTTTGGAGTAGAGAGGGGCGGCCGTGTTATGCCGAGTAAGAAAGCCTGTGCGTAAAAGCTGGCCAAAAAGAATAAACCGGGGAGATACCTCAAACTCTTGTTTGCTTTTCAGTACTCTGTATCTGTAAAGAGAAATCTTCCGGTGCTTGGCGGGAAGTTTGCCGGAACCAAAGGAAGTCCTCTGGATCAATGGTTCTGCAGGGGAGAAGTTTTTTAGCTTTCCCCAACTTCCCTCTTTCATCAACCAGGCAAAATTGGGTAACTTATCCTCATTAATCATAGGAATCATAACATCGAAACTCAACCCATCCAAACCAATAATCGTCACTTTTTTGTCAATCTCTTTTGCATCCAGGTTAGCGACTCTTTCTGATTTATGGGGTACAGGATAGTTCAATCTCTGGAGAAAGACATAATACCCTCCCGCAAAAAGGGATAAAAAATAAACAATCATGAAGAGAATATTTTTCTTGTAGCTGCGGAAGCTGTAAAAACAGATAAGCCCCAGAATAACAAGAAAAGCTAACGTCAGAAACTGTTTGTTAAGAAGATTTTGTGTGTCTGGGTCGAAAAAGGAGAGGAAATAATCATAGTTTGTTTTGAAAATCAAAAGAAACAGGGAAATGCTCAAGGAAAAACTCAAAGTGAGGAAAGACGGGGAGATGAAGGCAATTTTAAAGCTTCCCCCAAATATGAATTGAAGTATGAAAAAAAATATCACGGATAGGATAGTGACAATTAAGCCATAAGTTATAAGAAGAAAAAGAGTTATGCGCCCGAAAAACAGAGCTTGGACATCCAGGTTAATGTTAATATCATAGATAAGCAGAGCAAGAAAAGAGCTGAAAAATATGCCGGTAATAAGGGAATTTGTCAAAACCTTCAGGAATTTCATTCAAGAAAAAATTATCACGATTCGGGTATAGGGTCAACAACAAAGGTTTGGAAGCCCCACTGGATTATTGGATAATCTTAAGAAGCCTCTTCCACCGCGCCTTCGGAATGAAGTTGACAAATTTCTTCATCCTCTCTCTTACACTCGTCTTGAGATACGCATCTCTCTCTGCAGCATAAGAGAAATAGATGATCCAGGGCCGACCTTTTAAGAAACGGAGAGGCAGGCACCCCCAATATCGGCTATCCTGGCTGTTATCCCGGTTATCCCCCATCACAAAACAATGGCCGGGAGGAACTGTCAGCGGGCCAAAGTTGTCCCGGATGACCTCATCGTATTGGTAGTAACCGTTTTTGGTGAAAACACGCGAATCATTGTGGACTTTGTGAGTATCTGCGATCGGTTTATCGTTCACATAAACCTGTTTGTCTTTGATCTCGACTGTTTCCCCTTCTAAAGCAATGACTCTCTTGACAAAATCCTTGCTGAGCTCTTTGGGAAATTTGAAAACAACGATGTCAAATCTTTTCAAGTCCCTGCGCGGAAGAACAATCTTATCCAGAGGAATCACAGGCGCGACATAGGCCATCTTGTTCACGAGAAGAAAATCTCCCACAAGCAGCGTTGATTCCATGGAGCCGGTCGGAATCTGGAAAGCCTGAACGATGAATGTCATCACAAAAAAGACAAAAACAGCCGTTTCCACGATGAGTTCGAAATATTCTCGAACAACACTTTTTTCGCGTTCTTTTTTTTCTTTTTTTTCTTTTTTCATTTTACACCAGGTAAGACACGCTTAATATAACCAAAAAAAGGAAGTTCAGCAGTATGGTCGTTTTGACAGCCGGGAGAAACTCTGCCCATTTTTCGAGGTTTTGCCGCCCGATCCGGAAAGAAAGCAAGGGCATCGGAAAAGTGACAAAAACGAGCAATGATAACAGAGGCCAATTTCCAAAAAATACCCCGATCAGAACCACAGCATAACAGATCAAAGCCAAAAGCAGATAAAGAAAAAGACTCGCTTTGAATCCAAAAAGGATCACCCAGGTCTTTCGTCCTGTTGATTCATCTGCTTCCCTATCAGCAAACTCGTTGATCAGCAGTACCAGTGTGGTTAAAATACCGGAAGGAACGGCAGCGATCCAGGGCCAAAAAGATGAAAGGCTCTGGGCCTGGACATAATAGGAACCGAGGACAATTAAAGGTCCCCAGGCAAGAAAAATGGCGATTTCTCCTAAGCCTTTATTGACAAGACGGAGAGGAAATCCATTGTAGCCATAAATCAAAAACAAGGCAGCTATACCGATTATTAATACGACGTTCCCGGAGGAGACAGCGTTTAAATAAACGCCGATGGCCGATCCGAGCAGAGCAAACACGATAGATTCAGTCAAAGCTTCTCCGGGTTTGACAAATCCATCGAGCACCATCCGGCTTCCCCCGGAAAAAGGGGCGACAGCGTTTTTGTTTAAGGCATCGTTTCCGCTTTTGAAATCAAAATAATCATTGGCCACATTACAAGCGATATGAAAAAAACAAGAACCGAAAAGAACCAAAAGAAAGTGGGCAAAGTTGAATACATTTTGATGCCAAAAAGCAAATGCTGTCCCGACAAAAACAGCTCCGATCGTAACAGTTAAGAAGGGCAGCCGCATCAGAAGCAGGATAGCTTTTGATTTTTTCATTTCCATCGTCATGCTCCTATTCCATTCACTTAAACAATTTACCTGACTTATTCATAAAAAAGGACGATGCCCTATTTCAAAATAAACAGAATCAG
>CAZOJY010000117.1:0-10969 GCA_964580235.1 uncultured Eubacteriales bacterium
GGTTTGGGAATGAGTTTAAAATCACATCGGGCCGATTCAGTGAATTTATCGGGGTATTTAAGGATTGGCTTGTGTTTATGCGGAAGGACTACCCATATGATCGAAAAACGTCCAAACTCTATGATGTGAAGAATTTTATTGTTTTTCTCTCAAAGGACGGAAAAAATGAAAAAGACCTCCACGCATTTACAAGAAAGGAGTTTTATATTTCTCAAGCCCAAGGAGGCGGGTGGATGAGCTGGGATCCCTTTGTGGCGGTGATGGGGAAAGACAAGGTCTATGTCTGCCATTCGAGAGAATATCTCATCGAGGTTTTGGATTTGAACACCGGAGAAATTACGGCAAGGTTTAAGCGCAAATATCCTCGAGTAAAGCATGAAATGCGAAAGTGGGAAAAGGAATTTATTTCAAAATTCAATGCCCCGAAGAAGAAATTCAAGTCAGATATTACGGATGTGTTTTATGACCGCGGCCGTGTGTGGATCAAAACCTCCACGGAGGATGAAGAAAAAGGCTCCCTTTTTGATTTATTTGATTCTAAGGGGAGTTTTCTCGACAGTTTTTATATCAACATCAAAGGCCGAATCCTAATAGTCGATGGCGATTTTCTGTATTCTGCCGAACATGATGAGGAAGAACTTCCGCTCGTCGTGAAATACCGCATTGTTGATTCCTCCCCAAATTATGAAGATTCCCAAACCTGAGGCATTATTTCCGGTAATGTCAGCTTGCAATTTGATTTTCTCTGGAATATAAAAACAAACTCAGCCATCTCTTGCAAGGAGGAACAATCATGAAATGGAACAGAGGCATGGGTTGTGTTCTTGCGATTTTGCTGATTCTTGGATCATGTCAAACTCGCCAGGAAACGGTCATTTCGGCCGAGGATTATCAAAGAGCGGAAAGCTTTTTATCCAGGAATATCCGGGATAATGTCTATGGATTGGAGGTGGCTCCCCGGTGGCTCGAAAAAGGTCACACGTTCTGGTACAGGGTCAACACGAGGGAGGGGAAACGTTTTTTGATAGTTGACCCGGATAAGAAGCAAAAAGGGGCCGCTTTTGACCACGAAAAATTGGCCCGAGCGCTCTCCGAAAAGGCCGAAAAATCCTACGGTGCAGGGGAGCTGCCTTTTAATTCTTTTAAATTTTTAGATAAGCAGCATAAAAAGATAGAGTTCGAAGCGGAAAAAAAAGTTTGGGTTGTCGATCTGGAAACGTATGAAATCACCTCAAGAGAAAAAGAGGAGCGGGAGGAGAAGCTTGAAGAGGTGTCGCCGGATGGGAAATTTGTGGCGTTTGCCAGAGACCACAACTTGTTCATCCGATCTATAAAAACTGGGAAAGAAGTCCGGCTCAGCCGCTCAGGTAAGGCGCTTTACGATTATGCTTCCGGTCTTGATTGGTATAACCTGATCGAAGGAGAGAACGGTTCGAGAGCTCCTGTTTTCCGAGTTCGATGGTCACCTGATTCTAAAAAGATTTTCACACAAATCCTGGATCTCCGTACAGCCCGAAAGATGTATCTGCTGAATTCTGTCGAGGAAGGCTTCCGTGCCAAATTGTATTCCTATTACCGGGCTTCTCCTGGGGATGAAAACATCCCCTATCTCATCCCGGTGATATTTGATATTGAAAGGAGAAGGGAGATCAGGGTAGATATCCTTGCTGTCCCTCATTTTATCGGCATTAACGCCGGATGGTTCGAAGATGGCAAAAGGCTTTATTCCCGTGTGTTCGATCGGGGGTATAAAGGTGTGAACATTTACGAGATCGACGCTGATACAGGAAAGGCAAGGATCGTTGCCCGGGATGAAAATGCGACATGTGTGGGGACGGAAGTCTCCCGCTTTAAGGTGCTGGAGAAGTCCGGGAAGGTGCTGCTGACATCGGAACGCGATGGATGGAATCATCTCTATTTGTACGACTGTAAAAGCGGCCGGCTCGAAAAACGACTGACAAACGGCAAATTTGTAGTGTTGGATATCGAACACGTGGATGAGGACAAGGGAATCGTGTATTTTACAGCGGTCGGAAGGGAGGAAGGCGAAGATCCTTACCTCGTCCATCTCTATCGTATCAGACTCGACGGATCCGATCTCCAGAATTTGACCCCTGAACCAGCCAGCCATGACGTGTCCTTTGCGCCGGATAAGTCATTTTTTGTCGATAACTTCTCCCGGGTGGATTTTCCCACCAAATCCGTGTTGCGAAGCCTGGAGGATGGGGTGGTGGCGATGGACCTGGAGCAGGCCGACCTTCAGGATGTTTTGGACAGAGGATGGACTTATCCTGAACCCTTCCGTGTCAAGGCCGCAGACGGGGAGACCGATATTTACGGTTTGATTTGGAGGCCGACTGATTTTGATCCGTCAAAAAAATATCCTGTTATCGATCAATGCTACACGGGCCCTCATGGGATAACAACGCCAAAAACCTTCCGTCGGGCTTTGATGAGCTCTGCCAATTCTTTGGCAGAATTGGGATTTATACTCATCACAGTGGATGGACGTGGGACGGCCCGGCGCTCAAAGGCATTCCATGATTTTTCTTACAAGAATCTGGGCAGAGGCTGTGAGGACCATATCCCGGCCATTCAGCAGCTGGTTGAGAAATACCCTTACATGGATATCAGCAGAGTCGGGATCTTCGGCCATTCCGCCGGGGGATATGATACGGTCCGGGCCCTGCTGGAGTGGCCGGATTTCTACAAGGTGGGTGTTTCATCTTCGGGAAACCACGACCACCGGATGGCGAAAGCCTGGTGGCCCGAACAGTACATGGGGTATCCTGTGGGGGAATTTTACGATGAGCAGTCGAACATCACGAATGCAGGTAACCTGAAGGGGAAGCTGCTTCTTGTTCACGGGGCGATGGACGACAACGTAAATCCGGCCTCCACCATACGGCTTGTCGACGCTTTGATCAAAAATAACAAGGACTTCGACCTCATCATCATGCCCCCGAGCCATCATGGTTACAGAGGAGTGTACGGCGACTACTTCACTAGGAAGAGATGGGACTACTTTGTGCGTTATCTGCACGACATCGAACCCCCGGCCTACAAAATCACTCCCGCTGACAACGATTAGGGAAATGCGTACCTGGGAAATGCGTACCTGGTAATCATGTCCCCAAATTATAATTAAGTGAAAACGTATCCTGTCCCCAATTAAAAGCGGTTGGTTTTTTGGAAGCCGAACAGGGATTTGACCTTGGTGGTGACAGAATCTGAAATGGAATAAAATGTGGGCAAAAAGATCAGGGTGAAAAAAGTGGATGTCGTCAGTCCGCCGATGATGGCCACCGAAATTGGCGCCCACATCTGTGCTCGCTTTCCCGCCGCTTCGAAAAACTGAGGCAGCAGAAAGGGGAGGGCCAGCGGCAAAACGCCGAAAATAGTCGTGATGGCCGTCATGATGATTGGACGCATCCTGTCTTTTCCCCCTTGAACGATTGATTCGTTTTTGCTCATGCCGGATTTTCTCAGTATGCGGATATGGTCGATCAGGATGATCCCGTTGTTCACCACGATCCCGAACAGGACTAACAGACCCAAATAGGATGTTGTATTCAGGGTGATGCCGCTGGCAGAGAAAATAATTGCCACTCCGAAAAGGGCCAGCGGGACTGTCAGCAAAATCGTGAACGGGTGTACGAACGACTCGAATAACGACGCCATGATGATGTAGATGAATATCAGGGCAAGAATGATCGCCATGTTGGATTCCCCCTGGGATTTCTGGAAACGCATCCACCCGGATCCCAAACTCCATGTGTAGCCGTCCGGGAACTGAATGGTGTTCATGACCTTGCGGACGTCGCTGGAGATAGCCATCATTCCTTCTTGTTTGGTGTTGATGTTGATTGCCAATTTGGATTTTTTATTCTCTTTGCGGATCGAAGTCGATCCGGCTCGATAGGAGATGTTCGAGATGGCGGAGATAGGAATCCGTTGGGATTGGGTTGGCATGCTTAAGTTCCGGAGATCTTGTTCTGAAAAACCATCTTCGCCCTGGATCTTCAAAATGATGTCGATCTCCCGGTTTTCCGTTTTAAACTTCCCGATCGGCCTTTCTGAGATAGAGGAAGAAATGGTCTGGGCCACCATCCGGCTGCTCACTCCCGAGCTTTCCGCCTTTTTGCGGTCTACCTCGACCATGATTTGGGTGTCTCCTCCCTCCAGGTCGCTGGTGATATCCTCCACATTATCGATCGTCTGGAGTTTTTCGATTACCATTGGGGCCAGTTCAGTCAGTCTGGTGTAGTCCAGGCCAATCAGCTCCACCGATATCCCATGGAAATGTCCGCCGCGGCCAAAACGCTTTGCGTATTCGTACTGTATTCCGGCTTGTCTGGGCAGCAATTGTTTGAGCCTTTCCTTGATCTCGGTCACTGAAGGCCCTTCATCTTTCAGGTTCAGCTCGATACCTCCGCGAAACCGTCCCTGGCGCATTCCCTTCGTGCCGAAATCGGTGGTCAGATGTTCGATGGCCAGTTCCTTCTTATGGGCAAAAAGAATCTGTTCATAATTCTGGAACAGGGCTTTCATCTGTTCTAGTGTAAAACTCCGCGGCATATAAACGGATAGATTAACCTCGCGCTCTTCACTGTTTGGCATGAACTCCCGCTCTATGTTTTTTAGTATTTGGAAAGAAATAAGAAAAATCCCAATGGCCAAACCCACCACAAGAAGCTTTGTTTTCCAATTTCTGATGGTGAAACTGATGATACTTTCGTAAAAGTTAGTCAGCCTGACCAGCCAGCGCGCCTTTTCTTTGGCTCTGCCGGCGAGCAGATGGCTTCCGGCCAGAGGGATGAACGTGAGCGCAACGATCAGAGAAGCGATCAATGCCAGGGAGATCGTCAGTGCAAAATCCTGCATGAAGCGGCCGAATCCGGATCGAGACATGAAGCCCAGCGAGATAAACACCACCAAAGTTGTCAAGGTAGAAGCACTGACGGCCATGGCCACTTCACTGGCACCCTGCATCGAGGCCTTCAAGGGAGGGAGGTTTTTTTCCTGCCGCAGACGAAAGATGTTTTCCAGGACGACAACACTGTTATCCACCAGCATGCCCACTGCCATCATCAATCCGCTGAGAGAGATGATGTTGATAGTGATACCGGCACCAAAGATAGTGCGGTAAAGATACATGAAGCTGAATGTGAACACGATAGCCATCGGGATGGCGATGGCGATGATGATTGTTGTCCGGAATTTTCTCAAAAAGAAGAGCAGGACGACCACAGCCAAAAGTCCTCCGATGACACCCGAGAGGGTCAGGTCATGCAGGCTCTTGAGGATATCTTCTGATTGGTCCCTGTAGAAGATGGTTGTCATGTTCTGGAGTTCCGGTTGATTTTTCTTGATCTCTGCCATCGTGGTCTTGACGCTGTTGCACACATCAACGATGTTGGCGTTCGACGCCCTATAGATCTGGAAGCGGACGGTCTCATTCCCGTCCAGGCGGTTGAAGTCTTCTTTTGGGGGATAATCGTAGGTCACGCGGGCCACATCAGCTATCTTTAAACCTTGAGTGTTGACAGGCAGGTTTTTGACCTCCTCCAAGATCTTCAACTCTCCAGGAATGCGCGCCACATAACGCATGGGCCCTTCTTCGACATACCCGGCTGAAATGTTGATGTTGTTGTTGCGGATGGTATTGATCAGATCTGTGATGCGGATAGAAGAGGAATAAAAAATCTCGGGTTTGAGGTAAACGGTCAGAACTTTGTTCCGGATTCCCCGGATGTCGACATTGGCGACCCCTTCGATCCGCTCCAGCTGCTGCGTGATATAATTTTCCGACCAAAAATAGAGGTTGTCTAAATGCCCGGGCAAAGCCACGCTGAAGTTAATCACGGGCCTGTCATTCATCGAAAACCGGCGGATGCGGATGTTTTCGATATCATCGGGGAGCTGATCCCTCATCTGGTCGATCCTGTCGCGAATCTCCATGGAGGCCAGGTCCATGTTGGTCCCGCCGTTAAACTGCATGTGGATATTGGAGGATGACGCTGAGGAAGTCGAACTCAAGCTTTCCAAATTGTTGATGGTGGCCAGAATGTCTTCCAGGGGCCGGGTAATGGTGCGCTCCACTTCCTCAGGAGATGAAGAAGGGTAGGGGATTTGGACCATCAGGCCGGGAAAAGATGTGTCGGGCATCATTTCCAGAGGCAGCTTCATAATGGAAATCACCCCGATGGTGATAAAAATAATCATGGCCACGATGATGGAAACAGGCTTTCGGATGGAAAATTCTGGTAAATTCATGATTTGCTCGTTTTGGCTTTATCCAAGGAGCGGGCCGCTTTGACGCTCTTGAGAAGGTTCATCAACCGGCCTTGTTTCTCTTCGGTTGCCGTGGGATCTTTGATGACGGTGTTGTACACCAGCGGGATAAAAATCAGGGTCAAAAACGTCCCGAAAATTAACCCGCCGATCAATGTTAACGCTAGAGGTATACGGATTTCGAATCCCTCGTTGAAATCCAGAGCCATTGGGGTCAGTCCCATAACCGTTGTGATGGTGGTCATCAGGATGGGTCTCCACCGGACCTGAGCCGCGGTTTTGATGGCTTCGATTTTGGGCATCCCCTGTTTCTGCAGCTGCCCGATGTAGTCCACCAGGACAATGGCATTGTTCACGATGATGCCGGAGAGAATGATCAGGCCGATCAGCACGATCACATTGATGGATATACTGGCCAGAAGCCCGACGATCACAACCCCAATGATGCCAAGCGGGATGGTGAACATGATGATGAATGGTTTTTTGAAGGATTCAAACTGAGAGGCCATAACCAGATACACCAGGAATATGGCCAGAAAAATGGCGAAAATCATTGAGGAAAACGCCACATCCTGTTCCATGCTCTGTCCGGCCAGATTGATCGAAACCTCCGGACCGCTGTTGATAGATGCGGCTGCGGCCATGACTTTTTCTTTGGCCTCATCCAGGGGAATCCCCGAGATATTCCCGGTGATGACCGCCGCTTTTTGCTGGAGGATCCGACGGATTTCTGCCGGCCCTTCCTTGATTTGAATCTGGGCCAGGGCCTTCAAAGGCACCATCACTCCCATACCATTGCGGATATTGATCCGCTGGATCTTATCCACCCGGTCACGAAAATTTTCCGAAAGGCGAACGCGGATGTCCACTTCCCGGTCGCTTTCGATAAACCGCGTGGCGACTTCGCCTTCGATCTTGTTTCTGATCTGGGAACCGACCGAGTTGATTGTCATATCCTGGGAGGCCAGAACGGCCCGGTTGAAGACAATCTGAATTTCAGGATAACCTTCTTCCATACTCGATTTCACATCGATGATCCCCTGGATTCCTTTAACTTTTTCCAGGAGTTTGTCAGAGACTTCTTTGATCAAATCGAGGTTGTTCCCGGAAACGACAACTTCAAGCGGCGCTTTAAACGAAAATAAGCGGGGCTTATACACTTTGACCTTGGTCGTGGGGAACTTTTCCATGTCAGCTCTTACCTGCTCCATGACACGATCTTCTTTTTTTCCGAGGATTCCCGGTTTTAAGCGCATGGTGAACTCGGATAGATTTTCCCGCTCTTCCTGGAAGGAAATTCCTGCCCGTGATCCTTTCCCGATAAGTTCGTATACGCTGTCTATTTCATCATAATTTTTCAGGGTTTCTGACATATCGGAGACGATGGCTGCGTTTTCTTTGAGGGAGGTTCCAGGCTTGAACTCCACATTGATCAAAAATTCTCCCTGAGAAATGACCGGGATCAGCTCCTGGCCCATAAAACGGATCATGAAAATAGAAGCAGCGAACAGGATGAAGACACCGGCGATAATGATTTTTCGGCGCTTGAATGTACTATCCTGGATTTTTTTGTATGATAAATAGAACTTGTCGTACAGTTTGTCCAGGGGTTTAAACAAAATCTTGAGCACGCGGCTCAACCACTCCCTGGAATTTTCCCGGCGCATGACCGCGTTAAGCATAGGAACGAGTGTCAGAGAAACAAGCAGTGAAGCCAACAGGGAATAAGTCACTGTCAAAGCCATGTCTTTGAAGAGCTGGCCGGCAATTCCTTCGACGAAAACGATCGGGAAAAACACGGCCACTGTCGTGAATGTCGATGCCGTAACGGCTCCGGCCACCTCGGATGTTCCATCCAGGGCAGCCCGGTACAGTCCTACCCCCTTTTCCTTGTAGCGCTGGATAGACTCCAACACCACAATGGAATTGTCCACCAACATTCCAATGCCGAGAGCAAGCCCTCCCAAAGAAATGATGTTCAGCGAGATTTTCGAGGAATACATCAGAAAAAATGTGATGACGACAGAGATGGGGATGGCGGCTCCGATAATCAAGGTGCTGCGCAGGTTTTTTAAAAAATAAAGGAGAACCAAGACGGCCAGAATACCACCGATTATGGCAGTCTGTTTGACCTCGTGAATTGTGTTTTTAATAAATTTGGACTGGTTGGTGATGACCATGTAATCCATGTTGCGGGGCCTCAGAATGTTATTCTGAACTGCTTCCAGTTTTTCTGTAACGGCGTTGGCCACGGACACGGTGTTGGCATCCGCTGCTCTGTATATGGCTGCTTCGATGCATTCCCGGCCGTTGATGCGCGAGATGACTTTGCGTTCCTTGTAGCCCCTGAAAACGTCGGCGACACTGCCCAGGGTGATCTGGACATCGCCGCGTTTTTCTATGATTATATCTTTTATTTCTTCGACGGTTTTGAATTGATTGACGGTGCGGACCAAAAACTGGCTGTCTGTCTGTTTCAGGATCCCGGCCGATAGATTCACGTTTTCCTGGGAAAGACGGCTGGCCACCGTGGTGATCGGGATGTTCAGGAGGCTGAGCTGCTGTTCATCGATGTCGATGTGGATCTCGTCTTCCAGGCCTCCCGAGATAGAGCAGGACGCCACTCCTTCGATGCTTTCCAGGGCCTGTTTGACCTCTCTCTCGGCAATGTACCGGATTCGGCCCAAATCGGCATCGCCTGTCAACCCCAGCTTCATGATGGGTTCCTGGTTGGGATCGTACCGGAGGATGACCGGTTTGGTGGCCCCGACAGGCAGCCGGAGAAGATCCAGTTTCTCCCGCAGTTTCAATGTGGCGAAGTCCATGTGGGTATGCCACGCGAACTCAACCATGACTTCGGAGAGTTCTGCGCGTGAGACCGAGGAGATACGAACGACATTGTCCACAACTCCGCAGGTCTCTTCGATCGGTTTGGAGACGATATTCTCGATTTCAGAGGGAGCTGTCCCGGGGTATTCCGTTCTGATGGTAAGGGTAGGGTAGGAGATTTTCGGCAGAAGATTCAGATTGAGCTTCGAGTAAGATATAAAACCGAAAATGAGTGCAGCGAGAGTGAACATAAAGATGGTTACCGGACGGTTGATCGAAAACTTGACGATTTTCATTGGACCACGTCAACTCTCTGCCCGTCTTTAAGCCCTTCGACGCCGACCACAACGATGACATCGCCTTCGGCCAGGCCGCTTGACACTTCCACTTCATCTTCTTCGGTGAGACCCAGAGTGATTTCGCGCTGGGACACTTGATTCCGATTCATGACAAAGACATAGGTCTTATTCTGCTTGTACAGGATGGCTTTCCTCGGGATAGTCAGGACGTTCTCCTTTGCCCCGATGGCAATCCGAACTTCCACGAACATGCCTGGTTTCAATCGGAGGGACTCGTCGATGACTTCTACAGTGACTTTGACCGTTCCTGTTTGATTGTCTATGCGGGGATTGATCAATTTAACCCCGCCGTTGAATACGGCCCCTTGCAGGACTTCTGTTTTCACCTCGGTCTGCATTCCAGCCTTGAGTTTGATTGCATCAGAGGTGGGTACGAACACCCGGATCAGGAGCGGCTTGAAGTCCTCGATGGTGTAAACCTGCTGATTGGCGTTGACCCTGTCTCCCACCTCGATCAGACGTTCGGTAACAAAGCCTTCCGAGAGGGACCGGATTTTGGTGTAGTTCAGCTGGAGCTCCAGGTCTTTATAACTCTCCTGGCGGTTTTGATAATCGAGTTTGCGCTGTTTATAAGTGGCCTCCTGTGTCTGGAATTCCTGTTCGGAAATCAGCTCACGTTTGATCAATTCCTGGTTCCGAATGAAATTCTGTTCGGCTTCATCCAGGCTGAGTTTTGCCTGTTCGAGCTGTATTTTGGCCTGCTCGAAACCGATCTTGATTTCTGTGTCATCCAGTAGCGCCAGGATGGTTCCTTCTTTGACATAGGCCCCTTCTTCTTTCAGGATCTGTTTCACATAAGCGGACAAACGGGCGTATATTTCCACTTTCCGTTCCGGCTCGACGATTCCGTTGAGGACAAGGTAAGAATTCAGGTCTTGTCTCTTCACGGGCGCCACACTGACGGGGATGGCATTCCCGCTGCTTTGAAAACGCGACAGCATTCCCTGAATCCGGTCCTTAGGGATTTTGCCGGCTTTGATGGCCTCTTTCATCTGGTCCGGGATATCGAGTTTATCGACATCGATTTCTCCGCTTCCCTGACGTTTTGATCCGGGCCTTTTTGCATCATCTCTGCTTTTTTTGGTTTGCTGAACCTGGGAATCTGGATCGGAGTTCCTAGCTCTTTTTTGGCTGCTGTCACCGGATTTGCCGCAGCTCACAGCAAAAGCCAACATCACTGCCAACACTGTTATTAATAGTTTTTTCATCTTCATCACCTGCACATTATGCTTATCTTTTTCCTGCCGAACATACTTTGTTTCCGGATCGCTCCTTCCGGGAACTCACTTTTCGAACGGCTGCAACCTCAACGCTATTCTTTTTGAATGCGTAGATGTATACTCAAAAACAAGTATATTTTTTAGACTGAACACACAGCCTGTTTCTTCCACTTTATTTTATTTTTTTTTCAAATTTCTATATATTCTATAATCCTGGATTATTCACAAATGGATATGCGCGGCGCAGCATGTGAAGCTGTGGCTGTC
>CAZOJY010000118.1:0-10965 GCA_964580235.1 uncultured Eubacteriales bacterium
GTAACGTGTCCCTTAAATTTTCGGTACATGTCCCTGATTTCAATGCATCTAGTATTAAATCCCGGTAAAAAAAATCATGTTTATGAATAATTCAGGTTAAGTTTTAATTATTGCGAATGGATATTATGGGGAACGGTGTAGAATGGGGAATTTGAGTTGCTGTTAATCGCCGAGATTTAAAAAGAAGAGAGATTATTGTTCTGTCATGCACAATTATCATAAATTTCCGATCCATTGCTGTTCTTTATGTTTACAAAATAATCAGCAAATTATAAAATTGCTTTTCCTAAAAAGTCAATAGATACTTTTTTTCTTTTTTTAATTGTGGGCTGATTTAAAATTGAAATTCCAGTACCAACTTTTTTTTATAATGGACGTTAATAACAAGGAGGCAGCCAATGAGCATGGATATGTTTGGCAGGACAATCAATAAAATCGGAATTGTAGGCTCCGGCAATATCGGGCCAGATATTGCACTTTACTTCAGCAAGGTTCTGTATAGAAATGGCATTCCTGTGGTTGTTGTCGATATCGCTGAACAGGCCCTCCGATCAGGAGAGGTCCGTGTGAAAGGGAAACTGAGAAGAGGGGTCAAAACAAAGACATTCAAACCTGATGGAGTGGATGCCATGCTGGCTAATCTCTCCTGGACGACCGACTACTCTCGGCTCTCTGATGCAGATCTGGTGATCGAAGCGGCGACCGAAGACGGAGCTATCAAGAAAAAAATATTTTCAAAGCTGGAGATGATCTGTGCTGAGACAGCGATTTTTGCTTCCAATTCTTCCCACATAGAACCGGAGGTCATCTTTAAGGATGTCGAGAATAAACAGAGATGTCTTGTCAACCATTATTTTTTTCCTGCAGAACGAAGCATTGTGGTAGAAATTGTTCCGGGTAAAGAAACCTCATCCGATGTCACTGCCTTTCTTTTGAAATTTTACGAACAGATTGGGAAAGCCCCGATCCAAGTTAAAAGCCGCTACGGTTATGCTATCGACCCTATATTTGAAGGGATTTTCCTGGCCGCTGCCTTACTGGTCGAGAAGGGATTAGGAACGGTTATGCAGATGGATGCCATGGTGCAGAGAGCTCTGGGAATGGGGGTGGGGCCTTTCACGGCCATGAATCTTACAGGTGGGAATCCGATCACACAGCATGGCCTCACTCTCATGCATGATAAGATCATGCCTTGGTTTCATTCTCCCCTTATGCTAGATAAGCAGATAGCCTCTGGAGAACCATGGGAGACCTCGTTTAGAGGGGATGATGTAGCCTATAACATAAATGTTTTTCAGGTCGTGTCGGATCAAATCAAAGGGGCCTACTTTGGCCTGGTGTGTGAAATTCTCGATTCCGGGATTTCCAATATCGGAGATCTGGAGATGGCTGTTGAGAATGCCCTGGTCATGAATCCGCCTTTCCATATGATGAACAGGATGGGAGTGGACAAAGCGCTGGAACTCGTAAAGGATTATGCTGAGAAATGGGCCGGTTTTAAGGTTCCTGATGTTCTTGTCAAAGAGGCCGATGCAGGAACGCCATGGCCGATTCCGATGGTCTTCCGTCAGGATGTGAATGGTATCGCCGTGGTCACTATCAGGAGGCCGAAGACCTTGAATGCGCTGAATGGCGAAGTTATAAAGCAGCTTTATGACACTTTTTTGGGCATAAAACAAGATGATAATATCAAAGGTGCAGTGCTTACAGGATTTGGCAAAAAGGCGTTTGTTTCTGGTGCAGATATCCAAATGCTGGCCGGGATAAAAAATCCAGAGGAGGGAAAAAAAATCTCCCGAGAGGGGCAAGACGTGTTGAATTTTATCGAAAAACTCGGGAAGCCGGTGATTTGTGCTTTGAACGGCCTGGCTTTGGGAGGGGGGAATGAACTTGCCATGGCCTGTACGGCAAGAATTGCAAAAAAGGGGATGAAAATACTGGCCGGACAACCGGAGCCCAAACTGGGTATCATCCCAGGATACGGAGGATCGCAGAGACTTCCTCGGCTCATCGGTTTATCCCATGCCTGGCCGATTCTTCGAACAGGAAATCTTGTGTCTTCTGTTGAAGCATTGAACATTGGATTGATAGAAGAAGAGGTTGAGGGAGATATCAAAGAAGCAGGCATTGCGTTTGCTAGGAAAGTAATTTCTGGAGAATTGAACGTGAAATCCATACAAAAAGGACCGATCGATATTCCTGATTCTCTTCCCGAAGTGGACATT
Source organism: uncultured Eubacteriales bacterium (assembly GCA_964580235.1). Taxonomy (GTDB): domain Bacteria; phylum Acidobacteriota; class Aminicenantia; order Aminicenantales; family Aminicenantaceae. The sequence continues at coordinate 2,226 of CAZOJY010000118.1, forward strand.
GGATCATTATCACGCAAAACCGATGAAATACTGAAGAAGGCCATCCTGGAAGGTGCTGAAATGTCACTTGAAGAGGGGCTCAAGCACGAAACCCGGATGTTCGGGGAATGCGTCAGGACCAAGGATATGAGAATCGGGATGGAAAATTTTATGAAATTCGGTCCTCGAAGGAATGCCAAATTTTCTCATTCCTGATAAAGATGGACGGAATGCACCCAAAACTTAAATTTGGAGGTTATAATGGCTTTTGAAAAAGCATTTATTCCGTATGATGCCTACTGGAGCACTCCGTTTTGCCGATGGCAAGGAAGTTTTGCTCACCTGCATTCCATGCAGTTTGCCGCTGATGTCTGTAAGAGAGCACTCCCCGCGCGGGGGATTTCACCGAACGTGTTTGATAGGATCGTCTTAGGCATAACCATTCCCCAGAAGAGCAGTTTCTATGGTGCTTCTTGGATAGCCGGCATGATCGGGGCCCCGGGGCTGACAGGGCCTACGATCAGTCAGGCGTGTGCCACATCAGCCAGATGCGTTGCCTTTGCCAGCCAAGAAATTGAGCTTGGCCATAATCAAACCATTCTTTTAGTCACATGCGACAGAACAAGCAACGGTCCTCATATCTACTATCCCAATCCTCTGGGGATCGGGGGAACAGGAGATAAAGAAGACTGGGTGTGGGATAATTTCGGCTATGATCCTTATGCCAAAAATGCCATGATCGAAACGGCGGAGAATGTGGCCAAAGAAGCAGGCATCACGAAGAAAGAGCAGGATGAGGTGGCTTTTTTGCGTTACAGTCAGTATCAAGAAGCGCTCAAAAACAACAGTGCTTTCCTGAACCGGTTCATGGTCGTCCCGATCGATGTCAAGGATTCTTCGGGCCGCAAATCCATCGCATTTGTTGAGGGAGATGAAGGCGTTTTCCCCACCACGGCAGATGCCCTGGCAAGGTTGAAGCCGGTACAGCCCACCGGGACAGTCACTTTCGGAACACAAACATATCCGGCCGATGGCAATGCGAGCCTAGTTCTTACGACACGAGAAAAGGCCCAGGAGCTTAGCCGCGACCCGTATGTTGAAATACAGATCCTTTCCTATGCCGAAGCAAGGGTCAAAAAAGGATTTATGGCTATGGCTGTTGTGCCAGCCGCCCAAAAAGCTCTTTCTGAAGCAGGGGTAGGAATCCATGATGTCAAAGCCATAAAAACGCATAATCCATTTGCGGTCAATGATGTCTATTTCTGCAGGGAGATGGGGCTGAAATTGGGCGATATGAACAATTACGGCTGTTCGCTCGTGTGGGGTCATCCTCAAGGCCCGACAGGCGTGCGCTTGATTATCGAACTCATCGAAGAGCTTGTGCTGTTGGGCGGGGGATACGGACTTTATGATGGCTGTGCCGCTGGAGATACCGCGGCCGCCGTTGTTGTCAAGATCGATATAAAAAAATAATTGTTCGAAAAGATTCTAGAATTTGTTTTCGACAATACAATAATCTGAAAGGGCAGCAGCCTATTTGCTGCATTCAATCTTTTCTTTCTGAAATAAATACAGATGCTGACAACGCCGGAGAAATAGTTGAAATTCGTGACAGGCAGTTTATAATAAGAAGATTAGAAAAAACGAGGAGCGAATCATGATTCAAGTCGACAACTTGACAAAGTATTACGGCGGCCTCTGTGCGGTGGATCACGTGAGTTTCAAAATCAACAAAGGAGAGATCCTGGGCCTCTTGGGGCCCAACGGAGCTGGTAAAACCACGATCTACCGGATACTGACAGGCTATCTCCGCCCCACTTCGGGAACGATCCGTGTTAAAAACCATGACATCAATGAGAACCTGATCGAAATCAAAAATCTTATCGGATATCTTCCGGAAGCGGCTCCTATCTATCACGAGATGCTGGTCTATGATTACCTTGAGTTCATTGCTGACATCCGCGGTGTCGGCAAAAAAGAGAAGATGATCCAGATTCGAGACCTGGCAGACCTCTGCAGCCTGAACAATGTCATGCATATGACCATCGATGAACTTTCCAAAGGATTCCGTCAGCGGGTGGGCATTGCACATGCTCTCTTGGGTGATCCTGAAATCTTGGTTCTTGATGAGCCGACATCGGGACTGGATCCCAACCAGATCGTGGAAACACGGGAGATCATCCGGCGGATCGGGAAAGAAAAAACCATTATTTTTTCTACTCATATCCTCAGCGAAGCGGAAGCCACCTGCGATCGGGTCGTGATCATTCATGAGGGAAAAATTGTGGCCAACGACACCATCGCTAATCTGCATAAAGAGATGAAAGAACCTTCCTTCGAGAAGATTTTCAGAAAACTCACCAAAGGACATTAGCCATGAAGAACATCAATCACATTTTTAAAAAAGAGTTCCGGGCTTACTTTATTTCCCCTATCGCCTATATCGTCATCTCAGTGTTTTTAATCATCATCGGGTGGCTCTTCTTTTCCACCTATTTCCTTGACCGGCAGGCGAGCCTCACTCGATTCTTCTCGCTTCTTCCCGTCACGTTTGCCTTTATCATACCGGCAGTGACCATGCGCCTTTTTTCTGAAGAAATCAATGTGGGTTCGTATGAAATTATTCTCACCCTGCCAGTCGAGTTCCGGGAGATTATTGTCGGAAAATTCTTGGCGGTTGTAGCCTTTGTCAGTGTTATGTTGGCGCCAACGATTGTGTATGCGGTCTCCACGACTTTCCTGGGAGAGCTCGATTGGGGGCCGGTCATTGGAGGATACTTGGGAGCCATTCTTTTGGGAGCAACTTTTTCTGCTATAGGGATTTTTGCATCTTCGCTCACTCGCAATCAGGTTATCGCCTTTATCATTGGGATGGCTATCTGCTTTTCCCTAACCCTGCTTGTGGATTTCATCCTGTATTTCCTTCCTCACTGGTCGGTTGGGGTCTTCCAGTATCTCAGCGCAAACTTTCATTTCCGGAACATTTCCAAGGGAGTGATCGACTCCCGCGATATTCTCTTCTTTATAACCGTATCTTTTCTGGCCCTTTACGGGACAAACCTCATAATGCGGGAGAAAAAATAAGGAGTTCGAAATGGACAGAACCAAAGCAGAGGCAAAATATTATAAATTTGGTCTTTATCTCATCATCGTGATCCTGGTCATTTTAGTTGGCCAAAACCTTTCCTTCCGCCTGGACCTGACGGCCAACGGCCTTTATTCCCTTTCTAAAGCCAGCAAACAGGCCGTATCCACCCTCAAAGAGCCCTTGACAATCAATGTATTTTTTTCCAAGAACCTTCCTGCTCCTTACAACAATATCGAACGCTACCTGCACGATATACTGGGAGAATATTCCCTGTATTCTCAAAAATATCTGAGCTATCGGTTTTTTGATGTCAGTGCCAAAGAAGGCGACGTGAGTGGTAAAGCTGAGGAAAACCGCAAAAAAGCACAGGATTATGGGATCTATCCCATCAATGTCCAGACCATTGAGCAGGACCAGGCTAAAGTGCAAAGAGCTTACATGGGCATGGTTTTAATCCACGGGGATATCGTAGAAAATATTCCCGCGATCACATCAACCGAAGGGCTGGAGTATAAGATCACCAGCACCATACAAAAAATGAATAACAAAATATCCGCCCTGCTCAATTTGCCCGAAAAGATCAAAGTTGAGCTTGTCCAGTCTTCTTCCCTTGATGCGATTGCCCCAGAAGTGGGCCTTGAGGGTCTGAATGGTCTGGCAGGGCAAATAGCCGATGTGATCAAAGAACAGAACGGCAAAGCCTACAATCAACTGGAGTTTATGCGTATTGATCCGACACAGCAAAATCTTCCTCAAGAAGAGTCTATGCGGTTTCGGCGCTTCAAACTCCAGTGGCCGGAAATTCAAAAACCGGACAAAGCACCTATTTCTGCCGGAGAAGGAATTCTGGCCTTAGGGATGAGGTTTAGCGGGAAATCCGTGGAGAGGCGGCTACTGACCTCTAGTCTGAGCTTGACCAGCCAGGGTTTTCAGGAACAATTTAAAATTGTGGACACAGCCCAGATCAAGGAATTCATTGAGGAGAATATTGATAATCTCATCAATATCCATGAAGAACTCGGCTACCTGTCCACACAAGGGACGCTTCCCTTGGCAGCTTCTTTGCCCCCTCAGCTTCAGGCGGTGCAGCCGCAAACGGGCTCATTGACTCACTTGAACACCTTGCTGAATAAGAGTTACAGTGTCAAACAGGTTAATCTTTCCGACGAAGAGATTCCGGACAGCATCGATACCCTGATCATTGCCGGTCCCAAGGAAAAATTTTCCGATTGGGAACTTTTTCAAATTGACCAATTCCTGATGAAAGGCAAATCTCTGGCTCTTTTTCTCGATTCTTTTAATGAGATTCAGCCTCAGGGTCAGCAGCAGATGTACGGGCAGCAACCGGTCTATCTCCCCATCAATACCGGTTTGGAAAAACTGCTTGAAAACTACGGTGTTTCGGTTAAAAAAGCTTATGTCCTGGATGAAAACTGCTATGTATCCAGGGACCAGCAGATGGGCGAAATGCCCATTTACTTTGCCCCCCTGATCAAGAACGAAAATATCAATCATGATTTGGATTTCTTGAAAAACATCAAGGAACTTATCCTTATTAAAGCGTCCTCTGTGGAAATCGATTCCCAGAAAACTAAAAAAGACTATCTGAATGCTGTCCCGTTGATATCCTCTTCGGCAGCTTCCTGGGAGATGGCCGGCCGTATCAACCTTACTCCTTTTATGCTCAGTCCTCCGACAAATCCGGATGAAAAGAAAAGCCGTCCCTTGGCCTATCTTATTGAAGGCGAATTCCCCAGCTACTTTGCCGATAAACCCATCCCGCAAAAACCGGAGTCAGAGCCAAAAGGCGAAGGGGAGGGCAAAAATCAAGACGATAAGAAGCAGAAACAGGAGCAGTCGGGAGAAGGTCAAAAAGTTCCAAAACAAGAGCCTCCGGTAAAGGGCGAAAAGGAGATGCTGACCAAAGGACAATCGGGCAAAATCTTTCTGATCGGTACAGCCGACATCCTCCGGGATAACGTGCTCGATGAAAATGGAGAGTCTCCCAATGCTGTTTTCCTGCTCAACATTATCGATTACCTCAACGGCCAGGAAGACATCGCTGTGATGCGGAGCAAGACTCAGCGCTTCAATCCGCTAAAAGATACCAAAGCAGTGACCCGTACCTTCGTGAAGGTGTTGAACATTGCTGGCCTCCCCATACTGGTTATCCTCTTTGGATTTTACATCTGGATCAGACGCAAAGCTAGGCGCAGGGTCATCCAGACAATGTTTTCCAGAATGGCTTAGCCCAAGGAGAAAGACGAATGAAAGTGAAAAAAGAATATATGATTCTTTCAGGAATCATCATTGTGCTCCTCGTTTATCTCATATTTGGGACCCGAAAAAATAAGATGAGTTACAAAATTCCTTCTCTGACAAAAATCGCTCCAGGCGAAGTGACAAAAATAGAAATTTCCAAAGCAGGCCGACAGATCACGTTGCTCGGAGAAGATGATGCGTGGAAGATTATGCCTGAGGCATATTCTGCTGATCCAGAAAAAGTGAAAGACATGCTGAAAGTTATCGACGATCTAAAGTTGACTGAACTGGCCGCCGAAAAAAAGGATTATCAGCGTTATGATTTGAGTGGGGACAAGAAGATCAATGTTAAGGCTTACAAAGATGATGAGCTGGTCCGAGAGTTCGATATCGGCAAAATTCCTTCCACCTACCGTCATACGTTTGTTCGCATAGGAGGCGATGAACGTGTGTATTATGCTCAGGATTCCTTCCGGAGTCACTTCGATAATGAAGCCAAAGACCTGCGCGATAAAGTAGTCATGACATTCGATAAAAATGAAGTGACCGAAATCATCCTCGAGCCGGAAAAACAAACCATTGTGTTGACTAAAAAAATGGCACCGGCCGAGAATAAGCCCGAGGAGAATAAAGAGGAAAAAAAGGCGGAGCCTTCGAAACCAAAAGAGGAAGAAGCCTGGGTGTCGGCGGAGGGAAAAGTGGCCGAGAAAAGCAAAGTGGATGTACTCATTGAATCTCTTTCTGATCTGAAATGTGATGATTACATCGAAGGAAAAACAAAGGAGGACTTCAAAACGCCTGTCTATCACATAATGCTCAAGGGAGCCAAAGATTATTCTCTCGACATTTTTTCTAAAGAGGAAAAAGATAACGGAAAATATCCTGCACTCTCCTCAGAAAATCCATATCCCTTTTTGCTCTCGACCTACAAGGCTGAACAGATCATGAAAAAGCCTGACGATCTTTTCAAAGGAAACGAGAACAAATAAAATCCGGCTTTGATTGAGCTGAATTTTCTCCCGCTGACATCATGACATGAGAGTATCATACTAAAACAGCTATAATTGCCAATTCAAATTCTTAAGGCCCATCTATCACATCCTAAATCCTCCTCATTTGAAACATTCTAACCTTGGTTTGACAGTGGATTTTTCAATAGGATATTGTCTAGAAAAAGATGATTGCTATTGGATGATTTGTATACTAGAATTTTTGTTTGGGTAAATAGGATAGGTTCTAAATGTCAAAACATGAGATCAAATATTAAGCATTAATAATGAAATCATTAAAGATATTTTCACTTGTTGTTATTGTCATTATTGTTATTATTGGGCTTATTTTAGTTTTAGACATACGGATAACCACTTCTAAAGAACACATTTCTAATTCAACTATTGAAGAAATAAAATCTCTTGGTTATTTAGATTGGCATACTGTCAAAAGAGAAGATATCGATAAAGTGGGAGTTGTAAAATACCATAAAGATTTATCTTATAACGGTTTAAATATCTTCAATTATGATGGTCTTCCGATAGCATATCTTATGACTATGACAGGAAAAATCTTACACACATGGTCTTATGGAGACAAGGGCTGGCATTATGTAGAAATGCTTGAAAACGAGGACCTGCTGTGTATTGTAAAAGATTCAATGCTCTTAAAATTAAATTGGGATTCTAAGCCTCAATGGATGAGTAAAGGAAGATACCATCATGATGTATCCGTCGCGGAAAATGGTGATATTTATGCAATCACAAGAACCAGCGAGAATATCCCTTACAAATCCAATACCATCCCTATACTCAATGATTACATAACTCTTTTATCTCCTGAGGGTGAAACAAAAAAAACAATATCTATTTTTGACTTATTTGGACAGGAAATTCCCGAAAGCAGGAAGAGAGAAATTTTTATATATTTCAATAAAGCTGTTAAGGAAGAAAAAACCAAAAAAAGGAAGCCAGGTGGAAATATTTCTGACGTGTTCCATACGAATACCATAGAATGGATTAAAAAAGATATAAAGGGACTAGCGAAGAAAGGAAACCTATTAATCTGTATTCGTAATTTGAACATTATTGCCATTTTAGATGTAGAAAAAGAAAAGATTGTATGGCGCTTAAATAGGAATGATCTTGATATGCCTCATCAACCCTCTCTGAATAATGATGGAAACATCTTAATTTTTGATAATGGATTTTATAGGAAATACTCAAGAATTATGGTGATAGATCCGTTTACAGCACAAATTTTGAGGGAGTATAAAGGAGATCCTGAAAAGTCTTTTTTTTCGCCCATTAGAGGTGGATGCCAGGAACTTCCGAATAGAAATCTTCTTATAACAGAAAGTAATAAGTCCCATGTATTTGAAGTTGATCTAGATGGAAACATTGTCTGGGAGTATTATGGGCTAGAAGTGGATAAAAAAGTAAATAAAAGAAGACCCATTTATCGCATGACAAGGATCGGTATGGATTTCCTAAATCATATGAAACTTAAGAATAAATTTTAAATTATTAGAATTAAACAATAACAACCAGCGAAGAACTCCAAAAATGACAGAAAAAACCTAACAAGTGCTCATCGTAAGAATTTCAATATCCTTTAGATAAACATCAGATGGATTCTTGGAAGGATTATTATTTAAAAATATAGAAAACCCTCTTCCACATCAGTCGCGGTTACTCTTGGATCAACTTCAGTAGAGTATGAAGTTGCATTCCTTACTTAATTCTACGCCCGAACCTAATTGTTTAATCTCTATTATGATAATCAATTTATACATTCCTAGCTTCCAGCTATCGAAACTTGTCATTTGTGACTGGTATATAGTGTTTGATTTTACTCTGCTCCAGTCTTCATCGTAAAAATGTAAGAATTCAGGGCCTGTAAATATGTAATGAAACTTGACATTTGTATTGTAATAACTCATAAATTCAAGATTAAAATCTAACCATCCTGTTCTACTTAATTTTACAGCGTTACTTACTACTCCTGCATCGTCGCTAATGTAAATTGACAAAAGATTTAGTCTCGGCTTATTTTTCCCGGCCAACTGAATAGACATATCTGGATATGGAGATGGTTGATCAGAATCAATTACTCCTTTTTCTATCAATTTAATGTTGAAATCCCCATAATTTTGTCGGGCTTGTAATGTTCCAATGAATAAGATGCAAACAATGAGTATGAGAACTTTCTTTTTCATTATACCTCCTTGTGCCCTAATTTTAAAAAAATGATTAGGAGTTTTCAAGCTTTATTTGAAATTTTATTCTAATATTTAGCTCTAAGTACAGGCTTTGTTAACCTGGATAATTCATAAATTATCCAGGTTACCCTGAATTATTCATGTGCGAACTTAAAATCAAGGGACACGTTACCGGAAATTTAAGGGACACGTTACCGATT
>CAZOJY010000119.1:0-10740 GCA_964580235.1 uncultured Eubacteriales bacterium
TCTGTTTATGTTGAAATATGGCATCGTCCTTTTTTATGAATAGGTCAGGCTAATAATAAAATGTGGCTTTGCCGCGTTGGGTTCGGACATCTTTTATCCCATAAGGGAGTTCCCACCAATCGCTCATGCTGAAAGTTTCACTTCCCGCTATTTTCGAACCGATGAATATGGCCAGATCCAGAATAGAGACTTGAATGCGCTGGTTTTCGAGAAATAAATCCGTCAGGTTCAGCCGGACACTGCCCTCTTTGACCTCAAGTTTCCCTCCCATATAGAAGGTCATTCGAGGTTTGAGTATCTTTGGGAGATTCGCTTCTCTGAGATCCGCCACAATCTTCCCTTCGACTTTGTTGCCATCAAACAGCTTCAGCCGAAGCTCCCTCAGGATTTCTTCCTGTTCCATTTTGATGCGGTGGGCGATATAGGAATTCAGTTCACTCTCCGTAACCACGACATTTCTCATCTTCCGGTTCCCGCTATCAAGTTGGGCCTGCTGGATCTTTTCTATGAAGCCCAACACCTTTTGGGCCTCTCTCAAGGAATACCCGGGAGAGTCTTGGGTAAGTCCGGAAAGCAAAAGCGGGAAGACAACAGCACAGAGAACACGAACGATCTTACCGGGCATCATCGCATGATTTCTCAACATCGGCCGAGCCTATGATACTTTTTTCTGATACATAAAAAAAGCCCGACCTGAAGACCGGGCCTTACAAAATAATTCGGGCACTATAAAATAATTCGGGGACAGGTACCGATTTCAGAAAATTGGTACCTGTCCCCGAATTATTTTATATCGATGTGGATTTGGCCGTAGGAGGTGTGTTTTTTCAGCGATCTGTACGTAATCCTCTGCCTCCTCGGCTGTCCCCACGTGTTGTTTTTATACCCGAATGTGGCCGCAAACCGGGCAGCCGCAATCATCTGCCTGTACCCGAACATCTCGAAAAAGCCATACATACACAATTTCATGATATCTTTAAGGCTTTTGTACCGCTTGTACAGAATATTATCCAGCAGGATGGACCCGATGTTTATCCACATAGCCCACAGGATGGCCACCAGAAAAAACAGAAATAGAAACTGCCAGTTCAAAAGCCCCAGAAAATACAGAGGCACAAGCGAGGCATATCCCAAAAACTCTACGGACGGGCCCAGCCCTTCGACAAAGAAAAAATAGGGAAATCCGAACGTTCCCACGCTTCCATACCTGCGGCGCCCAAACATCTCCTTGCTGTGGACCAGGCTCTGCAGCAGACCCCTGTGCCAGCGGCTCCTCTGCTTGAGCAAAGACTTTAAATCCTGTGGAACCTGGGTGTGGCAAACAGGATCGGGCACAAACAGGACCTTGTAGGGAATATCGTTCTCCCTGCAGTGCTTGTGGAGCCGGACCACAAGATCCATATCCTCCCCCACGGTCTTCCGGTATCCGCCCACATCCATGACCATATCCTTCCGGAACACTGCGTAGGTCCCGCTCAGGATCAACAAGCTGCCGAACCGATTCCAGGACGTGCGCCCGGACAGGAAACTTCTCGTGTATTCGACGGCCTGGAAAAGCTCGATGCTCTTTTTGGGAGCATGGATATGGGCAATCTCTCCCTTCTCGATTTCCAGTCCGTTCAAAACCCGCACGATTCCCCCAACTGCCACCACCCTTTTGTCCTCGACAAAAAGCCTTCCTGTCCGCAGCAGTCCCTCCTTGTCCAGGATGGAGTCGGCGTCCATGCTGCAAAACAGGGGAAAGCTCGACGCATTGATCCCGGCGTTCAGCGCATCGGTCTTCCCTCCGTTTTCCTTGTCGATTACCATAAGGTTCGGATAATCCAGTGAGAGATAGACTTTCTGGATCTTTTTGTGCTTGAGCACCAGCCTTATCGGTTTTTCGATGGCTACAAGCCGGAATTTTTCGACCAGTCTTCGCAAACTGCCGTCTGTCGAGCCGTCATTGACCACAATGACTTCGTATTCGGGATACTTTAGGGCCAGCAGCACCCGCACATTGGTCACGATCGTGGGCTCCTCATTGAAGGCAGGCACAATGATCGAAAGGGGCCTGTAGTAGTTGCCCGAGAGAAGGGCCCGCACATCATGTTTGGTAACAAAATAGAAATATTTTTTTATCTCCCGAAGAGAAAGAAAAATGAACAGCGTGTACGTTCCATTTAACGCCACAAAGTACAGGATGATGAGCGCCTGCAGGATCAAAACCAACACATCTTGAATGTTCATTCGTTCCTACTTTCTCAGCATAAACCGGACCGTATCCCGCACAAAGCAATCATTAGAATTCATCTCGCTCCTCAGCATCGAAAGGCCACCATCCCCCAGTTGGGACAGGCTCCTGGCCGCATTGATCCGGACATAATAATAATCGTCATAAAGCAAATTCTTGAGATGCGGGATGGCAGCTTCGCCGCATGCAGAGGCCGCCTGAGCAGCCTGGGACCGCACCCGCCAATCATTGTGGAAAAGCGCAGAGGTCACAACACCGCTGTACTCCGGACAATCCAGCTTCCCCAATGCTCTCATGCAGGCGATTTTTATGGGTGGATCTCCATCTGAATTGAAGAAAAAATCCACGATAAGCCGGGACGCCTCCTTGAGGCCGGAGGACCCGCAGGCTTCGATGATGTCTCTTTTCAGAATAAGGGGAAAGCTTTTATCAGCGACCAGCCTTTCCATAAACGCTAAAAAGCTGACGATAATGCCTTTGCTTTTAAAAGAGCGAATCAGATTGGAATAGACATACTCGTTGTATTTCGAGGAGAGGGAAATCTCTGTTGAGAGGACAAGGGTGATCCAGTCCAGTGTGCTGGTGTCAGCAATCCGGCTCATGGCCCAGACAATCGCACCCTTGACTTCGTCGGTTTTCTCTTTGAGGAGGCTGTCTTTAAAGTACTGTTTGAGTTCGCCCAAAGAAAAATTTCCCAGTCTTTTGACAGCATGGAATCTTTTTGGCATCGCAGAGGATTCGGCCATTCTGCGGTAATATTCCGCAATAAATGATCCCCGGATGTACTGTTTGATCTCCTCCGTGTCTTCTTCTGAGGAAGTTTGAAGCTTTTCGATACACAGGGCAGAAAGGACCTCATGGCCCAGTTTTGAGCGGGGGCGGACAATCGTACCGTCCCTTCCCAACAGAAACTTTCGCATGTAGGCCCGGTACCTGGTGCGAAGATGTCTTCTCCGCCTCTCTGTAAATTCGATCGAGAGTTTGTGGAAAATCAGAATGAAAAACAGAACCAAAACAGTTACAAGGAGCAAGATCAACACATAGTTGAGGACTCCCTGGATGGTCTGAGGCGGGAGGATTCTTTCCAGCGCTTCCACTTTCATTTTTTTTAATAATTCAGGCTAAACATGGATTATTAACAAGCCAAGATTGCTGCAGCTAGAAATTGGGGACATGTACCGATTAGTTTTGAAATCGGTAACGTGTCCCATAATTTCTGAAGATATTGCTGAGCAACGGCACATAAAACGACCAATAAAACTTGTTTTGAGCCCTGTTTTTTCCTACAAAACACAGGATGCGGCGGATTTGAGACCATCCGGAGAAAAAATAGGGTCCTCGATATATGGGGCTGTCGGAAAAATCTCCGGCAAAATAGATGCGCAGCGGAGACCGGGAAGCCCGAAGCACGGCCGGAAAAGTCTCGGGGAGAGAATATTTTTGCATTTTTTCCCTGCCGTTTTGTGTCAGGTGGAGCCGATAGTGCGCAAGAACTTCGGTGCCCTCTGCCGGCAAAACGATATCAAACCAGTAAGGGTAAGGCACACGCGGCGATACGGCCTTCAGCACCGGATCGTCAGGCAAATTTATCTCTATCAAAAGGCCCCGGGATTCCACATCCTTTCCCTCCTCGAGAACAAGAAGGCGATTATCAGGATGAGCGATAATGAATCCTGGACCAGTGAAATCCCATTCTTCCCCATGGAGTGTTTTCCAATTTCGGAGGGCCCAAGCTGGCACATCATACTTGTTGGATAGATCGGCAAAAAACCGGCCTATCCATCCCGTGGAGCGTAAACCCAGAAGCTGCTCCATCCTCTCCCGGGTGCCCTGTGGAGTGGGTTGGTCAAAGGTGTTGAATTCCGTGACAAGGGAACCTCCGTTCTGGACGAAATCCTCGATGATTTCGACCTCTTTTTCTGCGAGCCCCCCGAAAATCTTTTTGCTGTAATCCAGATGTGTCCCGTAATCTTCCGGAGACTTGTAATCGTCGACATACACGCCGTAGGTGTCAACAACAAAAAGCAGATTGACTCCAATGGTATGGTCGGGCTCCAGATTGGATGAGAAAGAGGCATCCGAGGCGATAAATTTCTCGGGATAAAAGCCCACATAGTCTTTACCCGATCGCCATCGTCTCTTCCCTCCTTTATTGGTGACCTTGGTATGATTCAGCACCCAGAAGAGGGCCTGATGCTCTCTGTAATCGGGATAAGGAACGGTTTTGTCCACAACAAGCGTCCTCCACTTGGGGGCGGGTGCCAATCTCCAGAGAGCATAAGAACCGATTGACAGGAAAAAGATCACAATCAAAAAAAGCAGCGTCCAGAATCTTATGAGCCTGCGTCTTTTAGCCGACGGGTTTTCCACCGTGTAGGTGTACGCAACAAAGGGCTTTTGATTCCGCATTTTATTGATTAAACTGAATTATTCATGCATTGAAATCAGGGACATATTGCCAGAAATTGGGGACATGTACCGATTTGTTTTGAAATCGGTAACGTGTCCCCTGAATTTTTCACGACTAAATCATATGTCATTGACCGAAATTCACAACCGCAGTAAAATAAGGAACAAAGGTGAAAGAATTGATTAAACAATCCTCTACCCTACTCCTATTCTTAGCTATTCTCATTCTCTCTCCTCTCATGGCCGTCGAAAAAAAAGTCCGCGTCACAGCCGAAAAAGCCTACATCTATGCCGAGGCCCATGCTGAGAGCTACAAGATCGAAATCGTCAGAAAAGGAACCATATTGACCGTGTTCGACAGCGGAGAAGCGGCAGTCTCCTGGTATTATGTGTCCTACCGCTCCAAAAGATGGGGCTCTCAGGTCACCGGCTTTATTCAAGCCTCGATGGTAGAAGAAATCAGTGATAAAGCGGCGGAGGACATTCCACCCAAGATCGAGAAACCTGAAGTTATAAAGGCAAAAGCGAAGCCAAAAGTTGAACAGATAATGGTGACAGAAAGTGTGGGCGTATCGGATATGCCTCCATCAAAATCCTATGCTTTACCGGTGTCCGGACGGGAAAAAAAGCCCAGGCTCTTCCTATCGATAGACTCGACACCGGCTGCTGCGGAAAAGCTCGAAAAAAAGGATGAATCTTTATCAGATATCACAAAAAAAATCCCGGATACCTTAAGGGAAAGGCAGCCCCCGGAAGTTTTGGTCATTAAGCCAGAACCGGAGGGGAAAAAAGAAGAAACCAAAAAAGAAGAGCCCAAAAAAACCAAACCTGAAAAAAAGCAGGTTATCCCAAAAATAAGGCCGGAAAAACCGCTTTTTACATTTGGTGCTGGATATGGCCCCTCGGGCGGGAGCGGGATTGGAGGATTTGTTCAATTCAACACCAAAAAAAACATTTCTTTCCATTTAGGGGCAGGCTATTATCCGACAACCTATTTTTATTCACAGTACGAATGGGCTAAAAACCAATTCCTTTTTAGTGCAGGTCTCAAATATTATCTCCCTTTTAAAACCGACCGGATCCGAACCTATGTGGACCTTCAGTACGGAGGCATCAGTGTGGAAGCCGTCAGAGTCGTCACAGGAATCTGGCACTATCAGTACACTTATGAGAACATCCAAAAAACCCTGTTCGGGCCGTCACTCCTGGCTGGTCTGGAACTGAGATTGGGGAAATTTGGGTTAAACGGCGCGATAGGACTCTCCTACAACACCACCGAGTGGGATTACTGGGAGAGAGACTACTACCTGACGGTTGATGTGGAGTTTTTGATTTATTTGTGGTAAGGTTGGACCCGCTTCCAAAACCTGCAGTCTTTTACTTCTTGTTCCGATCCGGGGAACAGGCTCTGTTATCCTCCCGCAACTGGGTGGCCAGGATATAACCCACTGAGCCGCTCGTTGCGATCAGCGCAGCAGCTCCCAAAGGTGCTGCAAGGAACGGCAGGAACTGCCTCTTCTTGAGGACAAAAACCATATCATCCACATTGGCATTCTTCTTCATTTTGAGCGCAGCGATCTGACCTGCATAGACCCTTTTGACATTAGCTCCTTCGTTCTCCAGCTTGTCAACACCCTGCTTGAAATCACTCACTTTTCCCTTGTTGCGTATCTTGTCTTTTACCTGCAGGAATCCCCTCTCGATTTTAACCTGTGCGACTTTTTTCGCTTTATCAAACTCTATCACACGTCCCACATAGGATTCGCCATTGACATCCAGGTCTTCATAGAACTCCTCGATAGTAAGGGCAGCCTCATTCGAATAGGGCTTCAGCGCAATCGACATCTTGGCCGTCTCATTTGCCTTGAGCCGCAATCCGACCAGGCCCTCTGAATTGTAGTTCCCATTTGAGGTTAGAACACCGTAGAGATAAACTCCCCTTTCTACACCTTCGACGACAAACTGCCCGCTGCTGTCCGATTTTTGGCTCTCATAAAGCTTTGCGGTCGACACATTCTTGAATTGAACGACAGCGCCTGCCAGAGGAGTGTTCCCATCCGCAGCATAGATGAATCCCTTAACATTGCCTATGGGATTATCCTGTCCGCTGACGGTTCCCACGGAAGAAAAAAGAAAAATAACAAAAAAAACAGCCCCAAAAAAAATACCAGTTTTTGATTTTACGCCATAAAACATGGAATCCTCCGTACTAGTTTGTAATATATCGCTTTAAATTTGGCTTGTCAAGTCTGATTTCGCCAAAATTGCGGGTTTTTTATCTCTTAAAAAATTTGGGAATTTTTAATTTAAGAGATTTTTCCATTTTATGGGGATCGATAGGGTCAGGATGACAAACCGGCTCTTCGTCCTCCAAAATTGCATGGGGATTCTCATTCACAAGAGCAGAAGCCGCTTCATGACCCATCCGTTCTTCGACATTTTGCACGGCCCGGGACAGCCACATGCCGTTCGGGCGCGGATTGTGGGCATCGCTGGCGATAAAGTGAGTCAAGTTGAGTTCCAGGAACCGGCATGCCGCCTCTTCGACTCTCCGCCCGTAAAGGCCGCTGAAACTCCCGCTGTTGGCCTGGGTGAGTGCACCCGCCTGCACAAGGTCATAAAGCAAACCATGATTCCGCATAAACACATAATTTCTCTCAGGATGGGCAATGATGGGTCTCATTCCTTCGCTCAGCAGCTCAAAGAGCAGCTCTTTGATGCCCGAGAAGACATGACCTGCCGGAAACTCCAGGATGAGGTAAGTGCTGCCGTTGAGCACAAGATAATCCCTGTGTTTCCGGATCTCATCGATCAGGTTGTGCGAGATGTGGACTTCCGCGCCTTTGATGATTTCAACACCGATGCTGTTTTTTTTCAAAACATACCGAAGCTCCTCGAGCTTCTTTTCGATAATGCTCAGATTATCCGGCGTGAAATCCCCGCGGAATAGATGAGGCGTGGCCACAATTTTTGTGATGCCGTCCTTTTCGGCCATCTTAGCCATCTCTGCAGCCTCATCATGACTCTTTGCCCCATCGTCCAATCCGTGCAGTATGTGACAATGCAAATCAATCATGCCGTTTGCTCCTTAGAAAATCTTTTCTCCGACGATGATCACATCCCCTTCTTTCAGCGCAACATCCGGTTTATCCCCCTTTTCGATATCCTTGGCATTCACATCGATAATGATCTCATCTCCGCTCTCACTAAATCTCTTGATCTTCACATTCCCTTTGGAGGCTCTTGCAGTGAATCCCCCTGCCTGGACAATGGCCCTGTACAGGGTGGGGATTTTGGATTTCGGGACCTCGAGAGCTCCGGGGGCCCCAACGGCTCCGCCCACATAGATCATAACGGTCTCTTCCGGTTGAACATAAACGATATCATTCGGCTGGAGGGGAATATTGAATCTTTCATCCCCAGAAACCAGGTCTTTAATGGATATCTTCAGTGGATCCTGCTGCTCCCGGATGAGCGTGATTTCTCCATCAAAAGTGGTAAATCCTCCGGCCTCTGCAACAACATCGAGCAATTTTTGACGCCCGAGCAGCTCTTGGCGTCCCGCCGTTGCCACGGCCCCGAGCAGCGAAACCCTCTGGCTCCGGCGTTCGACAACAAGCACGGTTACCGAAGGATTCTGGAATATATCCTTTTCCACAAAAAGCTGATTCAACTTTTCTTCCAACTCGCTCTGTGTTAAGCCGATTACGTCCACCTCGCCCACCAGGGGAAGTTTTATCCTTCCATCTTCCGTCACCTGGACTCTCACGCCGCTGTAATCTTCTTCCCCATAAACACTGACTTCCAATACATCCCATGGTCCAATCCTGAATTCCCGTACATATCTCTGAGGCTTCTCCTCCTGTGCGAACAAACCCGCGGCAAAAATCAGGAAAATGCTTATTGTCAAAATAAACGCTTTATGTCTCACTCTCTTCTCCTCTCCGGAAATTAAGGGACATGTACCGATTTTCCTAAATCGGTGACGTGTTCCTTTAATTAGCCGCCATAGAGTAGCTTATCTTTGCTATCTCAACTCCCATATTAACCGGCACAACCTGGATCCTATTCCCCCCCACCGCCGATTCCACAGGAACCGACAGCGAATCCCCTTCCAGATAATCCTCCCAGACCACCCGGCCGTTGAAAAAGACCGCAATCAAGGGCTTCCTGTCTCCCGCCCTTTTTCCAAACTGCAAATTCAGATTTATCTCCTGCCCATCGCAAATCAGCGCCCGCTGAAATGTCTGGCCTTTATTCACAGTGCGGTTCACATCGATCCCTCGAGGGGAAACGATCTCTCCGATTTTCCGGTTTATCCCGCTGATCTCATCTGCCGCCCTCAACCGTTCATAGTTCCCCCGAAGCTTCACCAGGACCTCCAAATTATCCGGATCCACTTCAAGGGCTTTTTTATAAAAATCATTAGAATCATAGATAAAATCCACCCTCTGGAAAGACTCTCCCACCGTTTCCATAATCTTCACGAACTGAGCCTCTTTCCCTTCAGGAATAACAAAAAGATTCTGCAGGAGACTGCGGCCAATTCTCATGTTGTCCCGGTACCGCCCCTGCACTAACGAAAAATAAAGCCGAAAAGAGAGACGGCCAAGATCATTAAGGCTGGATTCAACCGATTCCTCAACAAATCCTTTGTCTTTGAGATAAGTTTCGAGCTCACTGATTGCAGCCGCGCTCTCTTCTTTTGCTATGTATTCCCACAAAGAATCTTCCACATCCTGGAATTCTTGTCCTTGATCCAATAGAGACTTGATCTGATCCAGCAGAGCGAGTTTCTGCAATCTATCGTATTCTGTAGAATCGATTTGATCGGGGGGAGCAGAAAGATTTTGATAAAAATGGATTTTTCTCAAGATACTCAAACAAGATTTGAAATAACCCTGAGCCTCCTTTGGCCGATAATAAAAAAAGGCAGATTTTCCTGCCTCGAATGCCTCATGAGCCTTTTGGAACTCCAGAAATTCAGCTTTGGCCAGAAATTTCTGCCTCTCTTCTTTTGAAAGCGATTTTTCTCCGAGGAATGCCGCGTAATCCCTGTATATTTGTGGGTCCTCTGGCAAAATCTTTCCCATCACTTCATAATCATCGACATTGATCTGCCAGAGATTAAAGAGAACTCTCAGCCTTTCTATTTCCCCCCTGTCAAGGAACTTTTTCAGAACATCCACCGTAAAATCTTTATCCTGTTCCGAAAGATAGGGCCAGCGTGAGAGAAAAATTTTCCCGATCTCAAAGTAGATCTCGCTGTTTTGTCCGGCAAGTCCGGCGGCCTTTTTAAATTCCTGATATGCTTTTTCTTCCTGAGAAGGAGCGTCGAAACTCATGTTTAAGAAAGCCTGGGCAAGGTAAAAATGTCCAAAATAAGAGGTAGGATTCATCCGCAGGGAACGGCTGAAATACCCGGCAGATTTCTGAAGATGGACAGAGCTTCGTCCTTCCTCCCCGAGGCTGTTAACTCCCAAATCGTGATAATCTTTTCCCAGTTCATAAAAAACGAGGTCGTTTAAAGGATAAAATTCAGCCGCTTTTTCGAGGACTTCGATCCTCTGTTCTGAATCCCCGATACCCTCAGATTTGTAATAGAGATGTTGATTCCAGTAAATGAGGATATTTATAGCGGCTGCAGCCAGAATCGCCGCTATGATGATGACCTTTTTTAAAATAGACATTTTCTGATTCCTGCTTTTTTTATCGTCTGTGAGTGTTATTTGTTTCCGTGCGTTTGTAAAAAGCGACAACGATTGTCAGAGAAAGCACCACAGAGAACAGAACCATGTTTGCCGGAATATGGAGATTAAAATCGGTCAGGCTGTGGATCAGAATACAAATAACAGCAATCATTAAGCCGAGGCCCAGGCCTTTGACTTCAGGATGTCTCCTGTCCCGCCAGAACATAAAGGACCTGATCAGGAGGTAGAGTATCCCCCCTAACAGAAGAGCCATTCCCACGATTCCCAACTCTGAGAGGTATTCCAGGTAATCGTTGTGGGCATGATACAGACGGATGATCGTGTTCTCCCCTTCTCTGTCTGGATAAAGAGAGGAAAAAGTCCCGAGGCCCGTCCCCACGAGCGGAT
>CAZOJY010000120.1:0-10506 GCA_964580235.1 uncultured Eubacteriales bacterium
ATATCCTGGCCGAATACTTCAAAGAATGGGACAATACCGTAACAGGAGCCAATGCCACCCTGACCATGAAATCCAGTGCGGTTACTTTCTTTCGAGACCAGGCTGTTCGCCAATCGATCGAGACCATCCGCAACAGGGTAGATGAACTCGGGCTGTCAGAAATCCCGATCCAGAGGCAGGGCGGGATCACGGGCGAAAGAATCATTGTCGAACTCCCGGGAGTGGAAGATCCGGACCGGGTCAAAAATATCCTCAAAACAACGGCCCAGCTCGAATGGCGATTGGTTTTTGGAGGACCCGCACAAAACCAGGAGGCACTGCTCGTGGATCACGGCGGGGAGCTTCCGGCCGAAATGGAAATCCTTCCCGGAGACCCGAGGCGGAATTTGGGGGGGAACTATTATCTTGTCAGCCGGGTGGCCACGGTATCCGGCAAGGACCTGCGCGACGCCCGCCGCTCCTACGACGAGTGGAATAATCCAGCCGTTTCTTTCCGCCTCACACCAGAGGCCGGCAGGCGGTTTTACAAATTCACCTCGGACAACCTTCAAAAGCCTCTGTGTGTTATTCTGGATAAAAAAATCATCAACGTGGCGACAATACAGGATAGAATTTCTGATACGGGAATTATCCGGGGATTTTCCGATCCTGATGTCGTTGACGATCTCACCATTGCTCTGCGGGCAGGAGCTCTGCCGGCAACCATCAAATATCTGGAAGAACGCACCGTCGGGCCGTCTTTAGGTGCAGATTCCATCCGGAAGGGCCTGGCTTCTATTATCATTGCACTGATTCTGATTCTCGTTTTTATGGTTTTTTATTACAAACTGGCGGGGGTCAATGCGGTCTCTGCCCTTATCCTGAATATCATGATTCTGGCGGGTGCTCTTGCCTATTTTAAAGCTCACCTCACGCTTCCCGGAATTGCCGGAATTATTCTGACCATCGGGATGGCGGTGGATGCCAACGTCCTGGTCTTTGAGAGAATCCGGGAAGAACTCACCCAGGGGAAAAGCGTGTTGAGCGCAATAGCCTCGGGATTCTCCCGTGCGTTCCGGACAATCCTGGACGCCAACGTCACCACGATTATCGCTGCCATTTTTCTCTTTCAGTTTGGAACTGGCCCCATCCGTGGATTCGCCATCACTCTGATCATCGGAATCTCAGCGAGCATGTTCACAGCGGTCTTTGTGTCACGGCTGATTTTTGATGTCACTCTGTCCAAGAAAAAGCAGAGAACAAAGTTGAGTATCTAGAATGCAGATATTTAAAAAGCCCAACTTCAATTTCATGAAATATAAGTTTATCGCACTCGGCATCTCGGGTGTTATCATCGCGGGAGGGCTGATAAATATCGTCGCCGGAAAAGGCATTAACAGCGGCGTGGATTTTGCTGGCGGAACCCTTATCCAGATCCGCTTCAAAACGCCCCTCCCGATCGAAAACCTTCGCCAATCTTTATTAGATGCCGGATTCTCACCCAAGATTCAGGAAGTGGAAGGAGGAGAAAGAGAGTACATCATCCGGACCATGCTGCCTGAAGAGGAAACACAAGAGGAATTGGAAGCCCATATCCTGATGGGGAACAGGGTCGTCGATGCCTTAAAAACAGAGGCCGATAAATCAGCGTTGGCATCAGGATTGAAGGACCTCAACGTCATCGAAAGTGAGGAACTGCGCTCCCTTATCGCAGCTTCTTTTCCGGATAAAGCAGACACATCGGTCCAGGCTATCATAGACTTGCGGCAATCCGCGGAAATGAAGGGAATCATCGAAAATTTCGATGAACTCACACAGGCCGGGATCGAACCCGATGTGGTGGACTATCTCAAGACTAAAACTTTTCTGGGGAGCATGGCGACAAAACGGCGCGAAACAGTAGGCCCGCAGGTGGGGCATGAGCTTCGAAACAAGGCGACCCAGGCGACGGTATGGGCTTTGATCGGCATGCTCATCTATATCGGCATCCGGTTTAAGTTCGCTTACGGTGTATCGGCTATTTTAACACTTGCCCATGATGTTCTCGTAACCATGGGAATTTTTTCTCTCACAAACCGCGAGATCAACCTTCCGGTGATAGCGGCCATCATGACCATTGTCGGGTACTCACTGAATGATACGATCGTTATATTTGACAGAGTAAGGGATAATTTAAAAACACTTCGAAAACTCGAGTTCGGAAAGCTTCTGGATGCGAGCATCAACCAGACACTCAGCCGCACCATAATCACTTCAAGTACAACGCTTTTGACGGTCCTGGCTCTATTTATCTTCGGTGGAGAAGTCATCAACGATTTTGCCTTCACCATGATGATCGGAGTTGTTACAGGGACATACTCCTCGATCTACATGTCCTGTTCCCTCCTGACTTTCTGGAAAAAAATATTCAAGCCTAAGAAGGGATTGGGGAGGTAAATAATGCTTGTCAAAAGGTTTTTTTTGCTTTATAATTTGATTTATCCTTTCGCTAAAAACCTGGGTAAGAGGTAAAAAAATGGCTGAAAAGATTAAGCCAAAATCAAAGGGAGAGATTCCTAGCCTGTTTAAAGATTCGTTCATTACCAGCGAAAAAGGGAAAATCAGAAAAGCTTTTGCATTTTCGGTCGCTCTTTTGCTCTATGTGACTATTGCCGCAGCCATGATTGTCGTTCCTCTTCTTAACACAGGGAACCTGCCCGAAGTCGAAGTTTACAGCGCATTCCTGGCACCTCCTCCCCCACCGCCTCCTCCTCCCCCTCCTCCGGCAAAAAAGAAGGCCAAACCCAAAGCCAGAACGCGGATCAAACCCGTCAAAGCCCAGTCCAATATTCAGCCCGGCCAGCTCGTTGCCCCTGTGGAAATCCCCGATGAAATCGTCGAAGAAGAACTCATGGATATCGGTATCGAAGGCGGCGTGGAAGGCGGCGTCGAGGGTGGAGTCGTCGGCGGCGTGCTCGGCGGTGTTGTCGGCGGCGTGCTCGGCGGTGTCGTCGGTGAAGTAGAAGCTCCTATTAGAGCTATCGGAGAAATCAAACCCCCGAAACTGATCAAGAAGGTCGAGCCCCTGTATCCAGAAATCGCCCGTCAGGCCAGGGTGGAAGGTGTGGTGATCATCGAAGCGACCACCGACATTTACGGCCGTGTGCAGCAGGTGAATATTCTCCGCTCGATCCCTCTTCTTGATCAGGCAGCCGTCGATGCCGTTCGTCAGTGGGTGTATGAACCCATGGTGATCAACGGCCGGCCGAGAGGTGTCATCTTCACGGTTACCGTTACTTTTAAATTAAAATAAAAATATATCCTAAGAAAAGCTAATAAATGGCTTTCGATACTTAAAAGGAGGTTCTCAAAATGATGCAAATGGGTCTTCTAGATATGTGGGCGGAAATGGGAACAATTGCCAGAGCTGTTGCTATCATCCTGATGTTTCTTTCCGTCGTTTCAATCTATCTCTTTATTGAAAGACAGATCGTATTCTTCAGAGCCAAAAACAAATCCAAGCTTGTGGCTCCCAAACTTGCGAACTTTTTGAAGAAAGGACAGATACAAGATGCCCTCACTCTTTCGTCTAAGAAAGAAAACAAGGGAAGCCATTTAGCGCGAGTAACCGCCGCAGGAATTAAAGAATTCCTTGAAGGGCAGCAGGCAAACCTCAGTCTGGAAGAACAGGTTGAGACTGCCCAGAGAGGTTGTGAAAGGGCTGCGAACATTTTCTCTCAAGAGCTGAAGAGAGGCACTAACATCCTGGCTACGATCGCAACCTCTTCTCCGTTCATCGGGCTTTTCGGAACGATCTTCGGAATCATCAATGCCTTCCGTGGCATGGCTGTGACAGGTTCGGGAGGAATCGGGGCCGTTTCCCAAGGGATCGCCGAAGCATTGATCACAACAGCCTTCGGAATCGGAGTGGCCATTATCGCTCTCTGGTGCTATAATCTCTTATCTGCTAAAATCGATCTGTATGGTTCTGAAATGGCCAACACCAGCTCAGAGATCGTTGACTTCTTCATCCGAAAATCTGAAGATAAAGTTTAAATTAAGTCATCTGAGATATAATTTAAGAGGTAGAGCATGAGCATGAAAGTCAACAGCGGACGGGACAGCGATGTTCAATCCGAGCCTAATGTCGTCCCCTTGTGTGACATTCTTCTCGTCCTATTGATCATCTTCATGGTGATGACCCCTTTGATCCAGAAAGGCGTCGATGTCGAGCTCCCCACGGCTATCAATACTATCGATCAACCTGAAAATGTTGATGCTGTCCTTTACATCAAAAGAGACGGTTCGATCTATGTAAATGAACAACCCGCTACTCAGGAAACACTTCAGATGATGTTGGAAGAAGCCCTCATCACGGCATCCGAAAGAAAGCTTTATTTGAGAGCTGACCAAGAAGTGGAATACGGAATTATTCTAGATCTCATTCCTTTCATAAAAGATGCTGATATCGAGATTGTGGGGATTATTGCTGAAAAGAAGACAGAAAGAGTCGAATAAGGAATAATCAGACATCGTTACCACCAAGGGGTAACGTTAGAAGCCGATCGACTTCTTCTTTACTCCTTGGTGTTTTTTTTTGCACATTTTTCCAGACATCTGGGCTTTCCATGCAAAAATAAACAGGGATTTTTCCTCCGCCAGCCTTTTTTAAATTATCATTAATCCATTTAAAAAGCCGGACTCTCAGAGGTTTCGGGTACCTCATTTTCCCATCCTTCCCGGTGATAAATTCCTCATAGATTATTCTTGTCTGCCGGAATCTTTTCTTGATGACTGGCTTAAGGTCAGGAGGAAATCTCAAACCGCCCAAGCTTATCCAGGCAATCTTATCTCTGTCGACACAGCCCATTAAATCATCGATTATTTCTGCGTATCCTTCTTTCCATCCCTCATAATGGATTATAGGATCAAAATGGAAGCCCACCCTATACCCCGCTTGAGATACGAGACGGGCCGCCTGGATCCTTTCGCGCACAGGAGGAGCATCTTTCTCCTCTTCGAGGGCAATCTTATATGTGTTGACAGACCAGGAAAGGACGATGTTTTCCCGTGGTTTGTTTTCCAGAATATTTTTGATGTTACAAGTTTTTGTTTTTAGCTCAAGCAAAGCGTTCGGGTGAGCTGCAAAATAGGAAATGAGCCATGTGGAACGGTTGGTCAAATGATCCAGGGCAAGGGAATCTCCAAGTTCTCCGGTTCCGATCCGAACAGTGCGGTTTCGATTTTTGTGCAGGAAGTCATCCAGCTGTCGGTAAAGTTTGGATGTATTCGCATGAATGGTAATCAAAGGATTATCTAAATAAGACTGCAGGATACAATAGGAACAATCAAGAGGACAGTTGAGATCTGTGTTGATGATATAATAATTACATCCGATATAATTGGGCGTACAAGGACATGGTTTGATAAATCCTCCCTTTTGATGTGTGACCAACAGGAGCTTTTTCCCTTCGCCCACAGGATCCCGAGATGTCAAAATATCGGCGATCAGTTCTCTCGAGTCTGTTATGAACTCAGTTGGGAGATGCTGTGTGTTTTCGAGAACCCTTCGGGTTATAAACGAATTAATGCTATCTTTGGCGACATAGACTTTTTTGGGGTAGTAACGAGCCTCATTCATCGGGAAAACCATGAAATAACAAAAAAAGGTGCTCATCTGATATTAAATCCTGAAGCCTGGCAAGTTTTTTTTGGAAGGCCTCCTTATTTTTTAAACTGAATTTCACAGCAAATTTTCCATCCTCGAAAAAATAAGGGGCATCAAAAATCACGTCTTTGGAAAGCTGGGCTTTTTTGATGGAGTCATCGAAAGATTTTTTCCATGCCGATACGGTGGGATTTCGTTTCGTTCGTAACAGAGAGCGGATTTTATCTGATTTTTGCAGAGGAGACAGGTTGACCGATTGGCATAAAGACTGAATTTCTGGTGTTGACAGGATAGTTTTCGGAGTGTCTCCTGTCTTTTTTGACAAATCTTGCAGGTCTTCAAGAAATTGCTTCATTTTGTTCAAATTCATCGGCAAAATCAACGCAAGAAGGCTCTCACGATCTTCAGGGGCAAATTCAGTCAGGACTTGAACCGATGGCAGAGGTATTTTTTTTTTAAAAATTATTTTTTTCCATTTAGAATTCAGCCGGGCAATATTGAGATAGATATCAAAATAGGATAAAGTTTCAGGGATACCCAGGAGGGGGAAAAACTGTCTAAGGACTATTTTTTCATCTTTAATAAATCCATTCAGCTTGTGTATAATTTCTGCCTTTTCGAGGAGATTGAAATTTCTAACGGCTAAATTTTCATACAGGTTAATGAGGAATACCCGGCAATCGTCCTCTTCTTCGAGCAAAAAAACAGGGATACGCATCAGGCGGAGTTCGCAACAGGCAGAAAGTCTTTTCCATCCGGACACGATCACATACTGAGGGCTTTCCCGCTCCACGACTGCCAGAGGACTGATAAGGCCTATTTTTTTTATGGAATAAATCAGCTTCTCAAGGTCAAAATGATAGGAGAAACGAAACCGTTCATCCTGAATGTCGATGTCATCCGGAGAAACCTCAAGGAGCTTCATGTCCCTTATTCTAGTTGAAGCAGTCAACCCAGTCCACTTTTAATTTGGGGACTGAATTAAACGAGGTTGTCCGGAGTTTCGCCGCTGAGGCCCTGGACCAAATTCTTGGCTGCCATCGTGGCCATCCGAATCCTGGTCTCAAATGTGGCGCTTCCTATGTGCGGGAGAAGAACGACGTTATCAAGAGATAACAACCGCTCTGCAATTTCTGGCTCCCGTTCGTACACATCCAGGCCGGCCGCCCATATGCTCTTATTCTCCAACGCATCGGCCAAAGCTCCTTCATCGACTACCGGCCCACGGGACACATTCACTAAAATTGCTTCCTCTTTCATCAACCGCAGTCTTTCTGCAGATATTAGGTGAGTCGTCTCTGAAGTCAGGGATGTGTGGAGGGTGACAATATCAGAAACGCGCAACAGTTCCTCCAGAGGGAGGCAAGAGGCCTGATAAAGCGCTTCCTCCTCCCCTGAAAGCCTGTGGGGGTCGTTATACACGACATTCATCCGGAACGCCCGGGCCCTCAAGGCCACGGCTTTCCCGATCCTGCCCATACCGATGATCCCTAAACATTTTCCGCTTATCTCCCTTCCCAGATACAGATCAAGCTCCCACCCTTTGTACAATTTTGCCCGGGTGAACGCATCAGCCTGCGGAATCTGCCTTGCAACAGAAAGGATGAGCGCCCATGTCAAATCTGCGGTTGTCTCGGTCAACACACCTGGGGTATTCGTGACAAGAATCCCTTTTTTGCGCGCATAACTGATATCAATATTGTCATACCCTACGGCACAGTTTGCAATAATTTTGAGCTGCGGAGCCGCATCGATGACAGCCCTGTCGATCGTGTCCACAAGCAGAGAAAGAATGCCCTGCTTATCCCTGACTTTTTCCAGCAAAGTCTGTTTTGTCAACTTCCCTTCCCGAGCCCCGATCTCATAGTCCACATAATCGTTTAGATAATCGATCGCTTCTTGAAAAATCTTTCGTGTGATCAGAACCTTTGGCTTCATAATTTTTCTCTCCAAACGTCCTCGACGGTCAGTCCGTCCTGCCTAAAAACGGAAAAAAATATTCTCTTATCCGGGCGTTCAGTCCTGGACTCCTGAATAGATTTTTCCACTTCCTTCCCTTCAGTTCATCGCTGACGATCATCAGAGCAGCCGCCGGAACATAGTGGTACTCTCCCAGAGCAAAAACCGCGGAGGCCTCCATATCCACGACGTCGGCTCCTTTTTTCAGCTTGTCTTTCAGCCAGTCCTCGGTTTCTCGGAACGGAGCATCCGTTGAAACCGTAGATCCTTCCAAAAAAGGCAAATTCCGCTCGGCCAGGCTGTTCTCGATTTCAAACTTTAAGTGACGAGACGAACGAAAGACCTTTTTCCTGCCGATATAATGCTTTGATGTCCCTTCCTCACTGTGGGCTTTTGTGACACTGACAACGTCAAGTGAAGAAAAATCTGGATTCAGCGATCCGCAAAATCCGAGAATAATAATCTCTTTGACTCCTGAGGCAATCAATAGCTCCAGCCCTATCACGGCAGAGGGAGCGCCGATGCACCGGTGCAGCACAGCCGTGTTTTCCAGGAGAAAAAAGTGGCCGAAAGGCATCTCTTTTTCCCGCAGCGCTTTTTTTTTCAAAAAATTCCAAAGGAATCGGGAGGGAGTATCTACCGGGAAATAGACGGCTCTTTGACGAGAAAAACCTTTCAGCGCTCTAGGCTTGAATATCGGTTCCCCGGGCAGTTTCATAACGTTTTTATCCGGATTTTTTTGGGCTGGACGAATTGTTATTCAAGATCGGTTCATTCATGCTTCCCATCCGATAACCCGAAAGATCCAGGGTAACGTACAGATAACCCATTTTTTTTAAACGTGTTACGATTTCTTCTCTGGTCTGTTTTTCCAAAACCTTAGAAAAATCACTTGGGTCGATTTCAATCCGGGCCATCTTCCCGTGGTGCCGGACCCGCAGTTGAGAAAACCCTTTTGTTCTCAAGTATTCTTCCGCTCGATCTATCTGGCGCAAGCTCTCGTTATCGATCGGGGTAAAATACGGAAAACGTGAAGATAGGCAGGCCATGGCAGGTTTATCCCAGGTGGGCAGACCCAGCTTCCTAGAGAGGAGACGAATCTCATTTTTCTCCAGTCGAGCCTCCTTCAATGGGGAGCGTATGTCGAGCTCCTCTGCCGCCTTGAACCCGGGCCGGAAATCAAATGTATCTTCATAATTGGAGCCGTCACAAACGTGGGGGAAATTCTCTTCGAGGGCTATTTCCCTCAGCCGCAGGAACAGCTCCTTTTTGCAAAAATAACATCTCTCCGGCGGATTGTCCCTGAAATTGGGATCGTCCAATTCCTTGGTGTGGATGACCCTGTAACGCACATCAAAATCTTCGGCGATACGAAGTGCCTCCTGCTGCTCGCTCTCCGGGTAAGTGGCAGAGCTCGCGATCACCGCAAGGACATCAGTGCCCAGGACATCCCGGGCGACCTTCAGCAAAAAAGTGCTGTCCACTCCCCCGGAAAAAGCCACCAGCACCTTTTTCATCGCCTTCAAATTATGCTGCAGATTCTCGTATTTTTTCCGGGTCTCGCCGGAAACTTTGGGCCCATTATCTGTATTTGCGTCAAACATGCTTTAAAACCTTTTCATCCTTTTTGTGAGTTTTTGCCAGCCCACGGACTTGCTTGACAAACTCGGGCACGATCCTCTCTTCTTTTACGCGCCGCAGGAGCTTTCCTTTTTTAAAAATCAGAGCCACACCCCTCCCGCACGCCAGGCCGATGTCTGCTTCTTTGGCCTCGCCCGGCCCGTTGACCATGCAGCCCATGACTGCCACATTCAGGGATGTTTCGATGGATGCCAGCTGTTTTTCTATCCGGGAGGATATGCGGAAGAGATCGACTTCGCACCGTCCGCATATCGGGCATGTGATCACATTGGGCCCCCGGCTCCGGAGGCCGAGGCTTGAAAGAATCAGGTACCCCACCCGGACTTCCTCTTCCGGCGGAGCAGTCAACGAAACACGAATGGTATCGGCCAATCCCTCGCGGAGCAATAATGCCAATCCCACAGAAGATTTAACTGTTCCCCGAATCAAACTCCCGGCCTCGGTTATCCCTGCATGAAAAGGGTAATTCACGTGTTCAGCAAGCATCCGGTAAGCACAAACCGTTCGGCACACATCAGATGCTTTAAGCGAAATCTTGATCTTTGTAAAATCCAAATCCTCAAGAATTCTCACATGCCGCAATGCACTCTCCACCATGGCTTCGGCTGTTGCGCTGCCGTGTTTTTGCAGCAATTCTTTTGCCAAAGAACCGGAATTCACCCCAATCCTGATCGGGACAGCCCGCGCCTTTGCCGCCTTTGCGACTTCTCGAACGTTCGTTTTTGAGCCGATATTGCCCGGGTTTATCCTCAACCCATCCGCTCCCTTTTCGAGGCAGGAAAGAGCGAGTCTGTGATCAAAATGGATATCTGCGATCAGAGGAATTTTTGCCTTTTTTTTAAGCTCTCCAAAGGCCTCTGCCGCTTCCCCATCCGGAACGGCCAGTCGAACGATCTCACATCCCCCCTTTTCCAATTTTCTTATCTGGGACAGGGTCGCCCGCTGATCCCGCGTATCTGTTTTTGTCATGGACTGGACCACGACCGGAGCTCCTCCCCCGATAACCACGTCTCCGATCTCAACCTGTATGGTTTTCCGCCGGACAATCGGATAACAGGGCGCTTCCGTCCCCTTTTTCTTTTGCGTCTTTCTTCCTGCCATTCTGTAAATTCCCTTCAATTAGCCTAGATTATTTATATAAAATGCCAATTAACCTGAATTATTCATAAACATGATTTTTTTTACCGGAATTTAATACTATATACATTGAAATCAGGGACATGTACCGAATTTCCGGTAACGTGTCCCTTGATTTTAAGCTTGCACATGAATAATTCAGG
>CAZOJY010000121.1:0-1845 GCA_964580235.1 uncultured Eubacteriales bacterium
ATGGCTGGAAAGCTTCGCTTACCGGGTCATAAATAGTGCCGGCTACCAAACCATTCGGGCTGCTTCGGCCAATCCGGTAGATGCCTTGAAATATGAATGAATAAATCGGAGGAAAAAATGATAAAGAACAGAATCCGGAAATTCAGGAAAACACTCAGAAAGCTGGAACGGCTGATCGAATCGCAGCAGAAAAATTGCTGCAGCGGAGCGACCTTAGCCCAGTGTCATGTTCTGCTGGAAGTCGAAGAGCTGGGGCAGGCAACCACCGGTCAGCTTGCCGATTCTCTTAATCTTGATAAAAGCACTCTCAGCCGGACCATAGACGGGCTCGTGAATCTGAGACTCATCGAACGCCTTTCCAATCCTCATGACAGGCGGACCATCCCCCTCTCCCTGACCGACAAAGGCAGAGCCATCTGTGAATCGATCAACAGCACAAGCGATGCCTTTTACAACGAGGTCATAGAGAGAATCCCCGTCGACCTCCAAGAACGGGTCATGGAAAGTTTCGATAAACTCGTTCAGGCGTTCGTAGAACAAGATAGCGATTCCGTGCCAAAAACGTGTGTGAACCCATCGACAGGGGCATAAAAACAATCATTGACCGGTAACGTTTGGAGGAACACAAAGAAAAATTGAAAGCCGTCCGGGAAATGTCCCATAGACAAGGCATCCATCTTGTTATAAATGCCAGCACCGACACGTTTCTCATCTATGGTTTGACCTCGCTGGTTTCGGTGTGATACTGTTATTTTTGGATGTCAGAAGGTGGATATTGAGGGAAGTTTTTAGAGATTTGCTGCAAGCAAAAAAGCGAATTTCCTATTTTTCTCTATAGAGGCCTATCGTGAAAACTAAACTTTTCTCATTTATTATCAGCCGCAAACTATTAATCTCTCTTCTACTGTCCGGAATTACCATCTTCTTCGGATGGTTTGCAATTCACTCCAGATTCAATAACAGCCTGGAGACCTATTTTTTTGAAGATGATCTGAAAGATTATAATCGATTTTTGGATCAATTTGGAACCGATGAAATTATCGCCATCGCTTTTGGGGGAGAGGATGTTTTTACGCCCGAAAATTTGCGGGTGATCGAGACCATCACCGATCAGGTAGAGCAGTTGCCGCATGTGCGGCGAGTGATCAGCCTGACCAATGCCAGACTAGTTTCAGGCGATAAAGAGAACGTCAATTTTGATCCTTTGATGCAGGATATTCCCGGGTCTGCCGAAGAGATACTCTCCATTAAAAAGAGGGCGCTGGCTGATCCTTTTATTCCTGGCATCCTCACATCACCAGATGCTAAAAACACGGCAATCGTTGCGGAGATCGATCACATCATCGGTGAATTCGATTACAAAATCGAGCTGATCAAGCAAATCCGAACAATCATCAGCGAGCAGGAGCGACAGACTGGCAAACATTTCCACTTTGGCGGCACGTCTATTATGGACGAGGCATTCTTCCGCTACAACCAACGGGATCAATCGCTGTTTATGCCGTTGATGCTGGTGCTCATCATCGCGATCATCTATTTTATGTTCCGCCGATTTTCACTGCTGGCGTTGCCCGTAATCGTTGTAGTGTTGACGGTGATCTGGACGTATGGATTGCTGGTGCTGCTGGGCTATGAAATCAATGTCATCACGTCCATCATTCCGCCGCTGCTCATGGCGGTTGCCATTGCCGATTCCATGCATCTCATTGCCGATTATCTGCATGAGACGGCACAAGGCAGCATCACTAAAACGGAAGCCATCGAGACGACATTCCATAATATATTCACGCCCTGTTTGATGACCAGCTTGACGACCGTGTTTGGACTCTTATCGCTGCTCACCGC
>CAZOJY010000121.1:1945-10295 GCA_964580235.1 uncultured Eubacteriales bacterium
CCTGTTTGATGACCAGCTTGACGACCGTGTTTGGACTCTTATCGCTGCTCACCGCTGATTTGACGATCATTCGGCAGTTCGGTCTGGTCAGTGCCGCGGGTATCGCATTTGCATTTATCATCACCATCTTTCTGCTGCCCATCTTACTCGGCATCATCCCCGCACCGAAAAAGAAATACCAGGAACAATTTCGGGCTGGTTTCTTTGCCCGATTGCTCGGCTGGCTGGGCACGTGGCGAGCGGGCAAGTCGATTGCCATCATCGCGGTGGTGACGATTCTTGTGATTCCTGCGGTTTTTTTGCTGGCACAGTTGAATATTGGCACCAACAGCCTGGACTATTTCAAAAAAGACGATGCCATGCGCCGCCAGGTGGAATGGATTGATGCAGAAATCGGGGGAACGGCTTCGCTGGAATTCTTTGTCGATGCAGACGATGAAGATGCCCTGAAAAATCCATCATTGCTGCAGAAGATGGAACAGTTTGAATCTTATTTGAAAGGGATTGATGGTATTACGGGTGCCTATTCTGCGGCTGACCTGGTGAAATCGCTGAATCGCGGATTTCACGAAGGCAATGAAAATATGTATAAAATTCCCCAAACACCTGATGAAATCGCCCAACAATTGTTTTTGGTCGAAGGCAGCAACGATGTAGCGGAGTTACTTTCCGATGATTATTCAAAGGCGCGAATCATGACGCGGGTGGAAATGAATAAGTCGCAGCAGGTCGCCCACCAGATGCCAGAAATCAAGGCGAAAATGAATGAAATTTTTAATGGCTCCGAAACCGTCACGCCCACGGGAATCGTCTATTTAATGAACCGAACGGAACACTACCTGTTGACCACATCGATCAAGAGTTTTTTGCTGGCATTCCTGGTGATCACGCTGGCGATCATGGTCATGCTGCGCTCCATCACGCTCGGCCTGCTGGCCATGATTCCCAATCTGTTACCAATTTTGTTTACCATGGCATTGATGCCTGTGCTGGGAATCTCGCTCGATGTGGGAACCACGATGATCGCCGCGATCGCCCTGGGACTGGTGGTTGATGATACCATTCACTTTCTATCCCGCTTGAAAACAGAACGCAGCCAAATCGCCAGCATCAAGGACGCCATCGAGGTTACCATGAAAAGCGTCGGCAGGCCGATTGTTTTTACCAGCGTGGTGCTGGGATCCGGCTTCCTGATCCTTGTTCTGGCGAGTTTCAGCCCCCTGGTTAACTTTGGCTTGTTGGCGGGCATTGTCATCTTTCTGGCGCTGTTTTTTGACCTGATGGTTGTTCCTGCTATTATGGGTTTTGTGGGAATGAAAACAAAGAAAATTAGACAGGATGAACAGGATTGACGGAATATAAAAATGAACCATCTTTATACTGTTCATCTTGTTAATCCTGTCAAAAAAATTGAAGGAAAGCCAAAAATGAAAACATCAATTCTAATTATTTTATCTATAATCACACCGATTCTATTTGCTGAAACGCATTTAACCAGGGGACAAATCCTGGATGCCCTGGACATTATGAAAAAGAACGATCAACAGCGCAAAGCGAAAACAGAACAACTGGAATTAGAAATGAAACTCATCAACAAAAAGGGCAACATCAGGGTTCGCAGGGTGACGCAAATGAAAAAAACGGACGCCTCCGGACATGAAAAATCGCTTATTCGTTTCCACGCTCCCGCGGATGTGAAAGGCACGGGCCTGCTGACCATCGAACATGCGGATCGCGATGATAACCAGTGGCTCTACCTGCCAGTCATGAGAAAGGTGCGGCGGATTTCCGCCAGCTCAAAATCGGATAATTTTGTCGGAACCGATTTTGCCTATGAAGATTTGAAAAATGAAGAACTGGAGAAATACAATTACAAATTAATGAAAGAAGAGGTTCTTGAAAATCACCCCTGCTACGTAATTAAAGCCGTACCAGCCACACCAAAAGAAAAGAAACAAAGCGGCTACAGCAAACGGGAAATTTGGATCGACAAGATGAATTTTGTCAACCTTCAAACGAAATTTTATGACAAAAAAGGTCAGTTGTTTAAACTATTCAAAGCCAGCGACATTCGAGTCATTGAAGGGACGGACAAGTGGCGCGCTCATCAGATGGTGATGGAGAATTTGAAAACACATCATGAGACAACGCTGCTGTTCACAGATTTTATAATCAACAAAGGAATTTCTAATAAAAATTTTACCCAACGATATCTGGAGAGAGGACGATGAAAACAGCCA
The DNA here is from genome assembly GCA_964580235.1 of uncultured Eubacteriales bacterium. Lineage (GTDB taxonomy): Bacteria > Acidobacteriota > Aminicenantia > Aminicenantales > Aminicenantaceae. Next base: position 4,186 of record CAZOJY010000121.1, read on the forward strand.
GTGCAATTGTCGTTTTTTTTTCTTGGCCTGGTGCCGCTGCTGCTCCGGAAAAAACTCATCGGCCTTCCCGAACCCCACGACGCCAGGAAGCGGCTTGCACAACTGAATAACTAGAGAAAATCTCTCCTCCCCAATCGTCTATCTAGCCTGAATTATTCCTTTGGTCATTCTGCTTTGTTTTACTTTTGGCTGTCAGAAACAGGCTGAGGAGATAGCTGAAGAAGCCAATCCAGGCAAAAGCATTAAAAGTCACCCTTCATTTCATCTCAAAAGGCTATTGAAAAGGGCCGGTCTTTAATAAGAAAATATGATATCCATGAAAAAAAGCCTGATCGTTATTTCAGCCTTTTTCATTTTCCAGGCATCCGCTTATCTGAATGCACAATGGGCAAAGGCAGTGGAGTACCACGTTGCCGTCTCCGGAAGCGATTCCAATCCAGGGAGTTTATCCAAGCCATGGCTAACTCTCCAGCATGCGGCAAATTCGGTCACACCGGGTGATACCGTCATTGTCCACAGCGGCACATACAGAGAAGAGGTCGTTTTTAAATATTCCGGTACTCAAGACGCTCCTATCGCCTTCTCAGCCGCACCGGAAGAAACAGCCGCTGTGGAAGGCCTGGAATTTGCCGCAGGAACAGACTTTGTGATTATCTCAGGCCTTAACATAGAAGGCCGGGCCGATTGGAGAGTCTGGCTGCGGGGGAACAATCATCACATCACACTCAAAGGACTGACGATCATCGGCGGGGAGGCGGGAGTGCGCATCACTTGGGGATATTCAGGACAGGCTCCGATCGACGGTCCTGTCTCTGACATCACTCTCGAGGACTGCCTCATCCAGGATCAGGTGTACACGGCTGTCGATTGCACGCCGGGCCCGGGAAATCGATTGACTTTTCGCAATCTTGAAATAAGCGGACATGCCGTGGGAGGAGAGCCTTCGTTCGGAGCCGATGGCATTGCTGTGGAACGCGGAGAAAATATCCTCGTCGAGAACTGTTACATCCATGACGTGCTGGGCGATGGTATCGATCTGAACTCTCGAGACAGGACTGGCCACATCTCTGGGATAGAGGTGAAGCGCAACATCGTCGCACGTACTCATCGCAGCGGCATAAAAGTCTGGGCAGGTGGGCGCATAGAAAACAATGCCGTGTTTGGCTCAGGAATAGCTGCGATAGTCATTGGGATTTACCCGGGTTCCTACGAACTCGTCAATAACACCATCGCTTTCAACATGTGGAATCCCAGCTACAGCGGCAGGGATTATTCTCTTGTCGCGGCGTATCCCTCCGATGGGATTTCTCCCGAGATCGATCTTTTGCTCACGAACAATATCTTCGCCTTTAACACCGGGCCTCAAGTGGGTACGCCAACGGGAATTTATTTGGGAGAGGGCGTGAACCTTTTGACCGAGGCAAACAATATTTACTGGAGCCGGGAGGATTGCGAAATCACAGCAGAGTCTGTACACAGAGATCCTGATTTTTCCAGATCAGATATTGGAGATGGAACCTGGACAGCAGCTTCCGGACAGGGAAGGGGAGACATCACGTCCGACCCTGCCTTCATGAATGGGTGGCCGGATGTCAACCTCCATCTTGATGAACACAGCCCAGCCATCGATGCGGGAACCTCCGAGAGTGCGCCTTCGATAGACTGCGAGGGTATGATGCGGCCTGCCGGAACGGGCTACGACATCGGAGCCTATGAATATGGATCGGAATTAAAGAAGGAAGGCGGTGGAAGCGGGACAGAGAATCCCACACCCAAAAAGAACAAAAAAGGCAAAATCAGAAGATAAAAAGATCGGGGTTGTGCTGCACATTAGGAATACGAGAACCGACCTTTTGGCAGCTATGTCCGTATTCGAACAGATTGCTTCGCTTCTCTCGCATGACGTAGAATCAATGAAGGATGATGTCGTCACGGACATAAAGGATGCCTGACTCTCTCAGCAAACGCTGGAATTCTCCATCGGATAGATCATCGCGAACAGTGACATCGACATGGCGGCCGATGAAGAGCTTTTTATTGATCTCATCCACCATGCTGTTGATCCGGATGTACTGGCTGGCTTTGGCCTTATCCACGACGACCGTAATCGAATCTCCCTGGATTCGGACAGCCTTCACCGTTTTTATTTTTGAGGCCTGGGCGACAAAACGCCTCAGCATGCGCTTTTTCCGGTTTTTGATGTACCTGTACACCAGAAGGCCGAGGACTCCGAGCCACAGCAAATTGGCCCATTGGATGTCGGTAAAGAGAAGGAGGGCCGCTATAAGGAGAATCAGGGCCACGACCGCTATTCCCTGGGAGCCGACGGGAATGGAAGCCATCAGCCAGTACTTCAGCTCATCGAATTTCTGGGCCGGCGAAAACGGACGCTGAACCCCGGATTCGATATCCGCTTTCAGATGCTCGAGGTCGGTAACCAAAGCTCCGGCTTCCGGGTATCTGTCCTCGGGACGTTTGCGGAGACAGCGGGCGACGATCCTGTGAAGATCGGGCGGAAGATTTTTACGGACGACGGTGACCGGACGGGCCTCTTCGAAGGCAATGGCATGCATGGTGTCGATCGGGCTTTCGCCTTCGAACGGCAGCTCACCTGTGACCATCTCGTACAGGACGATCCCCAGGGAAAAGACATCGGAGGGAAAGCTCAGGGGTTGGCCTCGGGCCTGTTCCGGACTCATGTAGGACGTGGTCCCCATGATCGTGCCGGCGGCCGTAGTCTTGGGCATGGTTTTGGTCGGGGCGTTCTCCAGCAGGGTCAGCGTTCTGTCTTCATCCGGGGAAGGCTCCAGCAGCTTGGCCAGGCCAAAATCCAGGAGCTTGGCATGCCCATCTTGTGTGACCATGATGTTTTCGGATTTGATGTCGCGGTGGATGATCTTGGACTTGTGGGCCTTGGCAAGGCCTCCGGCAACCTGAAGCGCGATTTCCACAGAGCCGATCAAATCCAATTCCTTGTTTGCGATCAAACTGCCGACGGTCTGTCCCTCGATAAACTCCATCACGATGAAAGTCGTCTCATCCACTGTGTCGATGTCGTAAACCTGAGCGATCGAAGGGTGGTTGACGGCGGCTGCAGCACGGGCTTCCTGGAGGAACCGCTTCAACTTATCTGGGTCTGCTGTCAGGTCGGCCTTGATCATCTTCAGGGCGACCGGCCGGTTCAATTTCGTATCCTGAGCGCGGTAAACGACACCCATGCCTCCCCTGCCTAGGAGCTCTCCGATTTTGTAATGTTTGATGGCTTTGTCGACCATCACATTATCATCACCCATGGTACTGTCTATACCACAGGCATTACTTCAACACAAGACCCGATAAAAAACACCACAGTCCCTACAAAAGTCCATCTTTGATCCAGGCGCTCTTTACAATCTCAGTCGACACTGGATCACAAAAGTTTTTTTTTGCTAGAGCCTCTCTTTCAAGATCGGAATGATTTCTGGGCAAAGAAGAAAGGCTTCAATCTTTCTGGTCAAACTGTTTCCAGAATGGGAAGGCTTGATAGGCGCAACGAGTTCTTCAGCCAATTTTTCCTTTTGAATTTCAAAATCGGCATCATTGATGTTCCTTGCTCTCTGGAACACACTTTGAATGTGTTCTTCCAGTTCGTCTTCTTTGATCTCCACTCCGTGTGGGATATGAAGCTTCAATCCCTGTAAGGTTCTGTTGATAATTTCTGTTTTTCTCCTTTCATATAGCCGGTAAGGAATATCCCGGATTCTCTCCAAATTTTTTACCAAGCCTTTGTTGTCTCCTGCCTGTCCAATGCGAAGTTCTCCTTTGGGAGGGATAATGCAGGGAATAAATTCCTGAAGCTGATAGAGTTGATGTTGTTCAAGGTTTTCTTTTACTATGCCAGCTAATTTTCCTATCTTTTCCTCTTTTTCTTTCCTTTTTCTTTTTATCTCATTCGAAACTCCGTGAAACCTCTGTGCGGTTGAGGGAGGGATATCTTGGTTTCTCTCAAGATAAGACTTTATCTTTTCGAGCTCTGCTCCCATATCATCACTTAAGAGGAGGATGGATTTTTGCAATTCTTCGCAAAGCCTTTTGTTCTCTTCAGCACTCTGTAAAATAATCTCCATTTGATCATGAGAAAGATCCAGGCCGTTGATGAGGTTAAGCCCCATTATTTCCTTCCTCAACTTTTGCGTTCGATTCAGATCTTCGCCCAGAAGAAAAGGTGATCCAAAGCAAAGAGGAAAAACCACTAAAATGAAAACAAAAAAATGCAGTATTGACGTTTCTTTTTTTTTCATTTTTTGCTCCAATTACTTAGACTCAAGAATTTAAAAAACCTTTGACTATAAAGGAAGTCATTGGGATTTTTTGGAAAAAAGAAATTTCCACATGATAGACCCGCCAATTATTGTTATGCTTATTCCCCTTTGGGATTTCGGATATCACATTATAATAGAAGAAATTCGTTACTGGTCTTGGTACAAATCCTTCCCAATCTTTCATCTCTTTTATTTGACAGGGCCAGGCAAAATAATTAGCATTATTGGCGAAAAAGGGATATGCCAGACAAAGACGAGCAGCTGATCGGAATCAAGGCGATCGCAGATTATCTCGAGATGAGCCCCAGAAATGTCTATTACTGGGAGAAAAAACTCGGGCTGCCCATTCACCGTATCTCCAGCGGCACCGGCCACAGGATTTACGCGTCCAAAAAAGAACTGGACAGGTGGCTTAAAAAACAGGATATCAAAACACTATCCGGTCAAAAATACCGGAAGATTTACACAATTGCGGCAGCACTCGCCCTTGTTATACTTCTGGCCGCTTTTTTTATCACCCAAGTGCCGCTCTTTTTGAACAGAAGTTCAGGGCCAGAGGTCATCGATGTGGAGGGCAATACGGTTTTAGTCAAAGACTCGAAGGGAAGAATCATTTTCCGGTTTTGCGGGCAAAAAATCAGGGACGAAACCCAAGCGATGCTCGTCATGGATATCAAAAATATCGATCAGGATGATCAGAAGGAGTTGATAGCCTGCACCTATGACATCTCCGAAGAAAAACATTTCATCACGTTGTTTGACCATGATGGACACAAGATATGGAAAAGGAGGATTACGTCAACGCTGACGTTTAACAACACCGAAATCAGCAATTTTTTCCGTCCTGGGCCTGTTAGATTTGCCCGCTTAAAATCCAACAAAATCCTCATTGTTTCCAAATGGAACCATCAAGAGCGGTTTTTGTCCATTATCGCATGCCACGATCTTGAAGGACATCTGCGCAACCAGTACTTCCATGTCGGGAATTTGACGTCGACGCTCGAAATGATCGATCTAGATGGAGATGGAAGCGATGAAATTGTTTTTACAGGGACAAATAATCTCCTCAACGGCGAGGGTATTATCGGCGTGCTTCCTCTTGAAGAATTCCATGGCATCAGCCCTCCCTACCAGGTCGAACCGGAATATTCCCATCTGGAAGAGCGATTGAAGAAATACATCGCCGATGACATTGTGCGGGGGAATCAACTGGAGTACATCCGGATAAAAACTCCTGGATATGCTTCTGAATACAATTTGATTTACAACAACACCGAGATAAGATATTTCAGCCGGAATCTTCTCCATGTCCGGTTGTTTCCATGGATGCTTGAGCCGGAAAAACTCCGTCTGGATATCGATTTTATATTCGATAAAAATTTTGGCCTTAAGGATGTTCTTGCGACACCTACAACAGAGAGAAATTATCACAGAATATTTGAAAACTCTGAGGTCCGGATTCCCCTGAAAGATATCATAAACGGCTACAAAAACAGCGTTTTCCGCTGGAATGGGAACGGTTGGGTAAAGGTGGAAATTAAGACTTAGTTGTCACTAAAAGCATTCATTTCAGCCTGTTTTGCATAACATTTCACTATTTTGCATTTGCATTTCATGGTTGAATATTAGTTAGATAGATGCAGAGAAGAGGATTTTTCTGAAATCCAGAAGCTTAAGGAAGCGCGTATCGGATTCATCTCAAAGGGAGGTTGTTGATGGGAAAGACTCCCTTTTCTGTCCACAGATTCCAATTGACCTGGATTATTCACAAATGGATATGCGCGGCGCAGCCTGTGAAGCTGTGGCTGT
>CAZOJY010000122.1:0-10274 GCA_964580235.1 uncultured Eubacteriales bacterium
ACCTGATGCAGTCAGCCGTTATTATGGCCTCGTTCGTTTATAACACGGCCATACGGGAAGAAATGTTCCCCCGCGAACCCCTGTGCGATCCTTTCAAATATCCCGTGAGAAGATAGGTATGTACCAATGCCTGCCGAATTAAAAACAAATACCGGAACAAAGCCCTTAAGAGGGTAAGATTGTCTTGAATTCTCCTTCCATGGCTTTCACTTTTGCATGGGCTCCCCATTTTACGTAGCCTTTACGAGCAGCCCGGAGCCAGGTTGCCGCCTCACTTTCCCTACCTCGTTCGAGCTCGAAGCGACCCGCCAGTTCGCAGCTCAAAGTTGCATTGAGAGGGAATCCGGCTTCGCGGGCGCTTGTCACAGCCTCTTCGTACAGGCGCGGTACTTTAGATCTCTTACCTCCAATACGGGCCATTTCCGCTTCCATAAGAAGCTGTTTGTGCGCAAAATTTTCTGGACAGAAGCTTGCCCATTTCTTCATGAGCTTCAATTTCTTATTGAGGTCACGCCGCAGTCGAAGTTTTTCCCATCTTCCAGCATCAGCAAACCGCCGTGCCGCCGTGAGAAAGTGAAAAAAGCAGTGTTCGGCAAAAACGAACTGGCCCCAGGTGGCGCCAATCCTTTGTTCAGCTTCCGTTTTTAGCTCGAAAGCCTTCTTATAAAATCCCATTATAAACAGGGCTTTTAGTTTGAAAGCGAAGTAGAAGCCGATCGGTATAGGATCATCGATTTCGATGAGATATTTTAGAAACCGATCTTCGTTGAACTCGTCATCATCGAAGGTCTCGCTATTTTTCGTCAGGCCGGACAACTGCCGCATCATTTGACGCAATGCAGTGATTTCGGTGATGGTGTGGGGATTGTTGAGCCGGAGGAGATATCCCTCACGCTCCTCTAAGAACTGGATCGTCTCATCTGCCGAGCTGGAATACATGCACTGCTGTGTTATCGCAACATTGGAGTTAAAGCCCGCAAAGAGCAGATCTCCTCCTTTCATGCTCTCCCGATACCCTTCAAGCAGCATTTGTGTCGTTGCTTTCAGGGGGCGTGTCCACGGGAAAACAAAACCTGCCAGGAGGAACAGGCCGCTTCCAGAAGCCACAGGATCGTCATAACTGCGCAAATATTGATACGCCAGATCGCCAATTCTGCAGCCAGCTTTTATATTGCCGAGACCAGACTGCAGAATATGCGCATATATTGCCAAAGCAGTGGAGCCCTTCGGATCGCTGGTTGAAGTGGCTAAAATCTGCACCGCTTTGGCCACGTAGAAAGCCAGTAGATTCTCTTGATACGTCAAGAAGGCCGGAGCCATAGCACTCGTCAAAAGCTTAAACAAAGCTTGTTTCTCGGGATTTTTCTGGTCGCCCTGAGCTATCAGATTTTCGGCCCCTTTTCCCTTGAGAAAACGTTTTGTTTTCAAAAGCTCCAGACCGACAGAGATCTTCTTTGGACACTCTGGATAGCGAACTCCCAGAAGGGGCAGGGCCTCCTGGACAGCAGCCAAAGCTTTTTGTGGCTCTCCGATATGGCTCAGGGCATCGATCTTCACAATGTAGGCCTCGGCCTTTTCCACGATCGTTAGTGCATGCTCAACGTATGTCTTCCAGTGCCTCTCTGCCATCTCAAAGTCTTTGCCAAGGTACTCCGCTTCCACCGATGCTTTGCTGAGTGCAGCTATTCTCTCATAATCTGTCGACCACGAATCTTCGGGCAGCAGAGAAAGCGCTGCCCGGAAGTATTTACCTGCTGCTTCAAACGCCCCCTCTTTTTTTGACCTATTTCCAGCCAATTCGTTGCAACGTGTGACCTTTTCCCTCTCATCAGGTTGTATCAGAAGTTCTGTGGCTGCATTGTACTGGTCGACGATGTCATAAATATGCTCCTCCAACTCCCGCGCATAGATGGCTTCCATGGAGCGGGCCATTGTCAGATGCAGATTGGCACGGGCGCGGGCTTCAAGATCTCCATAAACAATCTCCCTAAGTCGATCGTGGCTCAGACGAAAGAGAAGGCCAGGCCCTGGAACTTCTTGGGCCATCCGTCGCTCGACGAGATGTGAAAGGGCAGAGTGAACTTTCTCTGAATCGAGTCGAGTACCATGTGCCAAAACGTCTGCGGCAGTGGGCCGCCCACAGACCGCCAGCACTTCCAACAGAGCGCGTTGGTCGCCATTCAGCATCGCCGCTCGTCGTCGAAAGACATCAGCCACTGTACGCGGGATCTCGAGATCACTGACTTTCTTCGTGACCTCCCAGGAATCCGCAGCGAACTGGACTGCCCCATGTTCAACGAGGGCGCGCATTAACTCTTCGACGAAGAAAGGATTGCCGTCAGTTTCTCGAGCGATCCGATCGACAAAAGCTTGGGGAGGCTCTCCGACACCCAACATCGAACCGAGCATTTCGCCCACAGCGCCGACTCCCAACGAGTCGAGCTTCACTTCTTCAAGACGGTCTTCTGCAAGAAGTGCATCGCGTATCCTCTCCAGGGGACGCCCCGACACCTCATCCTCCCGGTACGTACCTAGGAGCGCAATCGGAACTGGCTCTCCCCGGCGCTCTCCAATGGCGATGCGGCGAACGAGCTCAGCGAGCAGTTCGACCAGACCGGAAAGGGCCCATTGAAGATCATCGATGTAGACAATATATGGTGCCAAATCGGCAGCCCGCATCAGGAAATCGGTTACCACCTCCTGGAGCCGCACGCGCTCTCTGTGGATTTGCTCGAGAGGAGGTGAAGGCTCGATATCCCATAGCTTTCTAAGGCTCGGACATATCTTCACCAGTTCCGGACCGTGCTCACGGACAAGCTCCTGGCCGTCGAATTTTTCAACGCGCCGAGCTAGAAGTTCCAGCATCGGAACCAACGGCTGGAATTCAGAGAAGCTCCCCTCGAAGCAACGCCCCTGGCAGAAGAGAGTCTGGGCAAGTTGGGCATCGTGGCGCACTTCCTGCATTAATCGAGACTTTCCGGTCCCGCTCTGCCCGCTTACCATCAGAATGGGCGGAAATCCTGGAGATCCGCGAGTCCGGCGGGCAATGAAATCGCGCACGCGGTCATACTCGAGCCTGCGCCCTACGAAACGGCTGGAGAAAACGTAGCTCTCTCTGGTTTCGGACGTTTCCACTTCGTATGTGAGTCCCCCTTGCCGATTGATGTCCCTGATCACAGCATTGGCCGTTGGATAGCGATCGGCCGGATGTTTTGCGGACAGGCGCTCAATTACGGATCGCAGCCATGAAGGAATTGTCTTCCAAGTAGATTCATCGAAACCAAGAGACTGGAATCGATGCATCCGAAAGAGTTCGGATATTGAGCTGGAACGGAATGGGAGCTGTCGACAGAACAGCTGGTAGGCCATGATACCGAGCGAGTAGAGATCGGACCGATGGTCGACCAGAGCTTCGGAATCGGCCAGCTCGGGCGCCATGTACCCTGGGGTGCCGCCTCTCCACTCTCCTGGACCGATGGATTTAACGGCTGCCAGCCCAAAGTCGAGCATCTTCACATGCCCCTCATCATCCACCAAAACGTTGCCCGGTTTGATGTCGTAATGGATGAGCTTGCGGCTGTGTACGTAGGAAAGAGCCCGGCACACTTCGACCAGCAGAGCGACGATGTGCTGCCAGCTCACTCCTTCGGTGGCGAGAAAGATGCTGCGTCCTTCCACGAACTCCATCGTGAAAAAATAATCCTCGCTGCCCGGTGGTGACTCGAAGTCATATACCGCCGCGACATTCGGATGCTGCAGTAAGGTCAACACGCGGAACTCGGCTTTGAAGCGGTCAATGAGCTCGGGCTGAACAAGTTTAGGGCGGATGCTCTTGAGGGCAATCCGGCGGGTTGGATTCAGGGGGTCGGCTACTCTGTATACTACACCCATGCCGCCCTTCCCCAATTCTTCTAAGATTTCATATCTATTAGCAACGGTAGAGCCTGAGGCTAATTTTTCTCTGGTTGTTTCAATGGTTTTGGTGAACGAGGGCTGAGCGTCCTCGGCGGCAGAAAGAGAAGTAGCACAATTACTGCAAAAACGTGCATTGTCAGTGTTTTCTGATTCGCACTTAGGGCACTTTACTGACACTGTTTTCCCTTGCTTGATATAGGATATGAATTTAGGAGAAAAATGTCAATTTTTTATCGTCCAAATAGCCTTCAATCGGCTTTGGTGCACGAATCCATTGCATGCTGGAGCCAAGCCAAGCATTTTGCCGTCCATTTGATAGGGGCTAGCTTGTCTGTTTTTTTCCCAGATGTTCGTGATGTTTCCCAAGACATAATCCAGCTTTTCAGATCCGTAAATGAATGGCTCGAAGATTGATTTATAGGACGGGCTGTGCTATAAGCTAGCTGAACATGTATTACAAAGCTTATTATGATTCGCCCATAGGAATATTGGAAATTTCTGGAAACGGAAAAGAAATGACGGGTGTCCATTTTGTGGAGGAAAAAACAGATTCTGCTTCTCCAATCCCACAGCCGTTGAAGGACTGCTTCAAACAGCTTCATGAGTATTTCAAGGGAGATCGAAAGGAATTTTCAATAGGATTGCAATTGGAAGGGACGGACTTCCAAAAAAAGGTATGGAATCAGCTGATGAAAATTCCTTATGGGGAAACAGTTTCTTACAAAGACGTTGCAGCTGCCATAAGGAATGAAAAGGCCTTCCGGGCTGTAGGCAGCGCCAACGGAAGAAATAACATTTCCATTATCATTCCTTGTCATCGTGTGATTGCTCACGACGGGACTCTAGGGGGGTATGGAGGGGGTTTATGGAGAAAGAAGTGGCTGTTGGGACATGAGAGAAAACACATGGGACTCTAGCGGGAGAATTGTTTATGGCAGGTGCAAGTTATAAGATTGATAAGTATTTGGTAAAGATCTTCGGGAATGACAGCAAGGGGCAAAGAACTCGATGGGGAGACCGCACCATACATCTATTTTCTGAAGGGAATGAAGTTGCGAAAGCTGTATTTGCAAAACCGGGACACAAGATCCCAGAACCCTATTTTTTGGATGGAAAAATATATTATTTTGCAGGAAGTGATCAATTTGCCGATGTGCTTCGCCTGCTTCAGCAAGAAACTCCTGTGTATATTGCATGGGAACCCGTCCGTGATCCCAAGGAACCCGATGATGGAGACGCATTTTTTTATTTGGAAATAGAGAAACAAAAAAAAGAGTAACGCGTATCATTTCCTGCTTCAGCTTTTATCCTATGTTAGGAATATGTTATGGCTCAGGACAAACTCCAGCCTACGCGGTTGCAGTTCGATTCGCTTTAGAAAATCGAGACCGTGGAGGATTGAAATGAACGCAAATTATTCGATCTTTAAGGAAGTTCAAAGATTCCGACAGTGGTGGGTGTGGCTGCTGGTTCTGTTTGTGGCCGGGATATCCTGGTATGGTGGCTTCCAGCAGCTCGTATTAAAAAAGCCTTTTGGGAACAACCCAGCTCCTGACGGTGTGATGATCATGATCTGGGCAATTTTTGGCTTATTATTTCCAGCTCTTTTTTTTTCTCTGAAACTTGTTTCTGAAGTCCGGTATGATGGATTGTATGTGAGATTTTTTCCATTTCAATTCCATTCTCACAAAATTTCATTTGAAGAAATAAAAACATACAAGATGCGGACGTATTCTGCCCTGAAAGAATTTGGAGGTTATGGAATACGGTACGGGAAAAAGGGGAAGGCCTATAATGTGGGGGGAAACAAGGGAATCCAATTTGAATTTACGGACGGAAAGCCCTTACTCATAGGAACGCAAAAGCCAGAGGAATTTATTCTGGCTCTCGATACGGCTTCAGGAAAAAAGTCACAATGAACGCGGATATTCTGAATTATTCGATTATTCGAATAAAATAATATAAAAACAAGGATTTTATCTATGAATAACAAAAAAGTCATCATTATAGGCGCTGGAATTTCGGGATTATGTGCAGGCAGCTATCTTCAGATGAATGGTTATGATACGGAAATTTTTGAACTCCACAATGTTTGTGGAGGATTGTGCACGGCCTGGGAAAGAAAAGGATACACATTCGATTTTTGCATCCACTGGCTGGTCGGCTCATCTCCTTCTGATAGTTTTTACTTCCTATGGACTGAACTCATTGATATGAAAAAACTGAAATTCGTGGATCCTGATGTATTTTTTCAAATAGAAGACAGCAAAGGCACAACGCTCCGGATATACACGGATGTCGACAAATTGGAAGAGGAGATGAAGGCCGTTGCACCTGAGGACGCTGATCTCATCTCTGATTTTATCGGGGGGATAAGGAAGTTTTTGCCTTTTAACATGTCTTTAGATAAGGCTCCTGAAGTGATGAATCCGATCGACGGATTGAAAATGATGGTCAAAATGTTTCCTTATTTCAAGGAATTCAAAAAATGGGAAAGAATAACGGCACAAGAATTTGCGAGCAGGTGCAAAAATCCTTTGATCAGCAGAGCAATCATAGAAATGTTTTTGCCTGAAAGTTCCGTATTTTTTCTTATCATGACACTTGTGTACATGCATAAAAAATCGGCTGGATATCCCATAGGCGGCTCTCTGAATTTTGCTAAGCTGATCGCAGAGAAGTATTTAAGTCTCGGGGGAAAACTCCATTATAACTCCCGAGTAGAAAAGGTCATTGAAGAAAACGACTGTGCAAAAGGAGTGAAACTTAAGGACGGCCAAACCCATATGGCGGATATTGTCATCTCTGCAGCGGATGGATACAGTACGATTTATGAAATGTTGGAAGGAAAATATATCGATAAAAGAATTCAGGATTATTACAGCGGAGAAAGCAAAACACTGAAGGTTTTCCCTTCGCTTGTGTTTGTTTCCATAGGAGTGGCAAAAAGCTTCGAAAATGAACCTTCGTCACTGATTTTTCCGTTAAAAAAGCCTATTATTGTAGATGACAGCATAAGTTACGAAAATCTAAGTGTCAGGATATTCAATTTTGATCCGAGTCTCGCACCAACAGGAAAAACCAGCCTTACTGTGATGTTTGGCACATACAACTTTCAATATTGGGCAGATCTCAGAAAAACCGATATGCAAACATATAGGAAGGAAAAGGAAAGGATCGCAACGGAGGTAATAGAGGCTTTGGAGGAGCGTTTTGGAGATATTAAGTCGAAGGTTGAGGTAATGAATGTTTCCACTCCTGCATCAATAATCAGATATACAAATAACTGGAGAGGCAGTTTTGAGGGCTGGCAGCCAGGGCCAGGAACTATGATGCTTCCGATGAAAAAAAAGCTGCCAGGGTTGAAAAATTTCTATCTGATCGGCCAATGGGTTCAACCGGGAGGAGGACTTCCGCCGGCCTTATTGTCCGGAAGAAATGTGGCCCAAATTATTTGCAAGAAGGATGGGAAAAAATTCACCGCTTAATTAGCCTGAATTTTTCATAAACATGATTTTTTTAAAAATCGGTAACGTGTCCCTTAAATTTCCGGTACGTGTCCCTTGATTTTACATGAATAATTCAGGTTAGGAGGCATGTGACAAAGTTTTTAGGAGGCCCAGATGAAGGGATTGCAAGACAAGCGTATAGTGATTACTGGGGGCGCTGAAGGGATCGGAAAAGCCACCGCCAACCGATTTCTGGAGGAAGGAGCAAGAGTCATCATCATGGACCGCGATAGAAGCAGTTGCCAAATCGCAAAACGAGAGTTGCAGGATTTGGAAGATCCGATTATTGCCGATGTTACGGATTCCAGGTCTGTGGCTCATGCATTCGGTTTGATTGAAGATAGGATGCATGGTTTGGATGTGCTTATCAACAATGCCGGCATAAGTATCCGCCAGAATTTTTTAGAGATGTCCCGTCAACAATGGCTGGATGTTATCAACGTTAATCTCAATGGCGTTTTTTATGCAGCACAACAAGCGGCAAGAAGCATGCTGAAAGGGGAGGGGGGTGTCATATTGAATATGGGCTCTACGAATGCACTTAGAGGGTATCATCTTTATTCTTCCTACAATGCTTCAAAGGCCGGCGTTGTTGAACTCAGCAAAAGCTTAGCCTTAGAGCTTGCACCAAAAATAAGAGTAAATGCGGTTTGTCCTGGATATATTTTAACACCGATGCAGCAAGCAGAATATTCTCCAGATATGCTAAAAGAATGCAAAAAAAAGATTCCGCTAGGAAGATTAGGGAGACCTGAAGAAGTGGCCTCTTTATTTGCCTATCTTGCCTCTGATGAGGCCGCCTATATAACAGGCCAATATTTCGTAATCGATGGGGGAGAGGTTGCCGGAGGATTAGCCAGCCAGAGACCTAACAATTAGAACTTGACCGAATATAATTAGCTAATTAGTTGATATTAAAGAAATTAGATAATAAATGTCGGCATGCCGACATTTATTTAATTTTTTCTTGCCATTTTTTTGCATTTCCTATATGTTACAAAAAGCGAAAATGACGGAGTAAATGCTTGATCATTGCCATAACAAATCAAAAAGGAGGGGTAGGGAAAACAACCACTACGGTAAATCTTTCGGCTGCTCTTGCTTTTATGGGTAAAAGCGTCCTTTTGGTAGATATGGACCCTCAGGCGCATAGCACAATATCTTGTGTGAATGATCCTACTTCCCTCTCAATATCACTATATGATGTACTCATAAATAATCAGGATAAGATTGAAGATGTCGTATTGAAGTCTACAGTCCCGGGGATGGATGTGGCCATTTCGAAAATTTCTATGGCAAAATTGGAGCCATCTCTATTAGGTGAGATCGATGGCCATTATAGGCTGAAAGATACTTTAGAATCTGTGAAAAAAAAGAATAATTATATAATAATTGACACGCCTCCAACGTTAGGATTAATTACACTCAATTCTTTGGTCGCTGCAGATAAAATATTAATCCCAATTCAGGCTTCTTATCTTTCGCTTGAAGGCACCGACGATCTTTTAGAAACGATAGAAAAGGTAAAAAAAGTGACAAATCCTGAACTTGAGATCATCGGAGTGATTATCACCATGCATGACAAGAGAACAAACATTTCCAAGGATGCTGTCGCTAGAATAAAGAAAGTTTTTGGACGCAAAGTCTTCAGGACAATCGTTTCTAAAAGCGTCAAGCTTGAGGAGAGCCCTGCTTATAAGGAATCTATTTTTACGTTTGCACCTTATTCTGTAGGAGCTCATCAATATAAAAAAATTGCTGAGGAGATAATAAGACGTGCAAAAGTCAAAAAAAACAGGCCTTCCTGAATCAGTGAAAATGAGGCATGATACGCATTTTGTTGAGCTTATTACGTCTCGTCCCTCCGGTCCCAGAGTTCGCATGATCCTGATTGACATGATAGATCCAAATCCCAGGCAAGCAAGGAGCGCGCTAGGAGATATTGATGAACTAACATTATCCATTAAAGAAAAAGGAGTCTTAGAACCCATTCTTGTTCGGCCGAAAGCAGGGCGATATGAGATTATAGCTGGAGAAAGACGATATGTCGCATCAAAAAAAGCAGAGATTAAAGAAATTCCCTGTATCGAGATGAGAGTTGAGGATAACGAGGCTATGGAAATTGCTCTAGTTGAGAATTTACAAAGAAAGGATCTTGATATTTTTGAAGAAGCGGATGGATTGAAAGCTCTTACAGATGTTTATGACTATAATCATGGAGAGATTGCAAAAAAATTAGGAAAAGCAAGGTCAACTATTACTGAGATCATAAACATCAGTAAAATTCCAAGACAAATAAGAGAATACTGTATTAAAAATCGCATCGTGAGCAGGAGCACCCTTATTGAGATAGCTAAACAAAAAAGCGTTGAAAACATGAAAAGACTCGTTTCAATGATAAAAAGCAGAGAATTAACTAGAGAAGATACACGTGAACTTTCAAAAGATCTCAAAGGAGTACCAAAAAAGCATAAATATTTTGTTTACAATTTTAAACCTAAGGAAAAAGATTCATACAGGCTTAAAATAGAATTCAAACAAGAAGAAGTGAGCAAAGAAGAAATAATAGATGTTCTTAAAGAAGTAATTAAAAAACTAAAGTTAGAGAGCTGAAAAAAAATTGATTATTAATAATTGAAATTAGTTTACATAATATACCTTATGCGACACAATATTATCCTTAAATATAAATAGCTGATATCAAATAAGTTGGGAGTTTTCCTCATTTGTGGATATCTTCCCTGCCCATATTTTGTGCAGCTGTGGAAATATTTTAAATCGTAAAACTGTTCTTTTTACTAACCTGCTTATGCACTTTACTCAAGCACCTACAATATGTAGTAGATTAGG
>CAZOJY010000123.1:0-9834 GCA_964580235.1 uncultured Eubacteriales bacterium
GAGGGATGTCCTTTTAAGTGCCTCCTCATGACTTTCAAAGGTGCCGGAAAGATAAATTGGAATGAAGCCGGCGATTGATTCAAAACCTTTGTCTGTGAATAGCTCAGGATTTTGTTGACCAGACATGTTGGCTATGATATATGCAGAAGTCACGTGATTGAAAGGAGGATAATATGATCAGGCGGATTCTTGTGATTTGTTTTGTTGGAATGTTGTTGATCAGCGCTGTGGCCTTGGCCCAGATGACGCCGTGGCAGATATGGACGTTACTGCCACAGGACCAGCTGGATGAAATCATTGGGGAGGTGTCCGGCGAAACAGCCTGGAATACGATCCTTGAAACCGGCGGATATAACAAGGACCGGCCGGCTGAAGAATATACCGGAACATTTTATGAAGCGAAATACATCTATGATCAGCTGAAGAAATATGGACTTCCCGGAGCTGAGATCGTCAGGTTTCCCGGAGGAAAAACCTGGAACGGGATCAAAGGAGAGCTGTGGGAAACCGGCCCTAAGCGTCAAAAACTCGCCTCCTACCAGGACCTGAGGGCAATGCTTGCCAGCGGAAGCACCTCAGCGGATGTGGAAGCACAGCTTGTGTGGGTGGGCCGAGGAACGGGGGAGGAGATCAAGATTGCTGAGGTAGAGGGCAAAATCGTTGTTACCGAGGGGAGACTGAGCATGGTCCATAACCTGGCGTGCATGAAGCACGGCGCAGTCGGTGTCATATCCATGCAGTCATCTCGGCCGTATTTTGACCCGCTTCAGATTCCGTGGGCAGGTTTAAGAGGTTTTCGTCAAGATGCCGATAATCAACCCAAGTTCGGATTTTACCTTCCTATTCGGGAAGGAGCCTTTTTGAAGAACCGTTTGCTAAGAGGAGAAAAAATCACAGTGCATGCCCAGGTTGAGAGCAAAATGGAACCTTATGAAATCCAGGATGTTGTCTGCCATATTCCAGGTACTGACCCGGAGGCCGGCGAGATTATTTTCTCGGCCCATCTTTTCGAGGGATACACCAAACAGGGGGCAAACGATAACAAGTCAGGATCTGCTTGTATTCTAGAAGTCGCTCGAGTGCTTCATGCACTGATCGAAGAGGGAAGAATCCCCAGGCCGAAAAGAACGATCCGTTTCATTTGGGCTCCCGAATTTTCCGGAACCATTCCCTGGGTCAATGCCAACAAGGATCTCATGGAGAGAACCCTGTGCAATATCAACATGGACATGGTGGGCGAGTGGTTGAGCAAAAATCTGGATTATATGACCTTGGTCCGAACCTCCTATGGAAATCCCCATTATGTGAATGATGTCATGGAAAACTATTTTCGGTATGTCGGTGAAGGCAATGTCGACCGTTATGCTGCAGGAGGAAAGTTGCGTCGGATCGTTGCGCCGTCGGGTTCGGATGAACCGTTCCATTACCTTATTGATATGCATTCAGGAGGTTCCGACCATGAGGTTTTCAATGATTGGGGTGTCCAGATTCCAGGAGTATGTATGAATGCTTGGCCTGACCAATGGTATCATACGTCGGGAGACCGGGCTGACAAAGCTGATCCCACTCAGATGAAACGCGTGGGAATCATAGGAGCTGCCGCCGCCTACACCGTCGCCAGTGCCGATGATTTCATGGCCAAAAAGATTGCCGGAGAAACGACGAGCAATGGCACGCGTCGCTTGGGTCATAAATTCGTGATCGCTCTCGAAATGTTGAACGAAGCGACTGCAGAAACGTTGGCGGATGCTTACAAGGCTGCTCGAGGATTGATGGAAATGGCTCTTGCCAATGAGAAGGCGACAATTGCCACGATCCAGGAGCTTGCAGAGAATAAAAAAACGGTTGGATTCTATCTTGAAATAATGGAGGAAACGATCGATTCAGTGGGAAAATCTCATTTGATAGCATTGGATGCTCACATGAATGCGGTCGCGCAAAAGCTTAAGGTTGCACCAGCCAAGATTGAATGGACCGAGCTTGAAAAACGAACGGCAGAAATGGTTCCGAAGGCGACGGCTAAGGTTAAGATGAACGGATACAGAGGATATTCGCAGTTTATCACCAAATTGCCGAAGGCGCAAAAGGACAAGTATCCGTATTCCAGACGGGATATTGCCAGCACAAGCGAGCTTCAATCTCTGATCAATGGGAGAAGGAGTGTTATGGATATAAAGCGAAGTCTCGATGCCCAATATCGGCGAAAGTCCAAACTGGAAAGCGTCCTTAATTATGTCCAGATCCTCAAACTCGCCGGCTTAGTTGAATTTTAGCGCAGATTTTCTTTTTTTGTGTCTTTTCACAACTTTTATAAGTTTTGACCAGTATTTTTTGCGATGAATCCTCAATTTTTGAGATTGCGTTTCCAAGTATTCAAGTATTCATCAGAATAGTTTTCTCCTTCCCCCGTCCAGACATAAAATTTTGCAGATTCGTCCGGTAAAGCAAGTGAGTTCGCGTACGGCGCTGACAAACAATACAGCACGATTATCAGAAAAAAAAGGAATTCCAAGAATTTCTGACGGGCGGGATTTTAGCAATGGGTTTGACACACTTTATTGCCATATATGTCCCCTTATCGTGTGGAAAAGAATTTCAAGAAATGAGGTGAAGGTCAATTTGTAACTGAAATATCGTTTGGCAATTTGGCCAGCATGTATCATAATAGAGCTGTAAAGTATGTGCACAAATTTTAAACATAAATTCAATTTTGCACTCTTTGTTTCTCTTCTCTTATTTTCCCACTGCCAGAAAGAGATTGTTCCCGAGCCATATAAGCCCTCGAACAGCCACGAGGCCTATGTGCACTCCTTGCGCGCAGCAGGCCTGGCTCACACGGCCGTTGCTCGCGACTGGATCCTTGAAGCGGAGAAAACCTTGAAGAATCCGGTGCTCGTGAAACCTCCTTTTGAAGAAGCTTTTTATGTGGATCCTGCATCTGCTTTTGCTGTGGCTTACAATTTTTCTGTTTTAAAAGGCCAAAGAATCGAAATCGATGTATCCTTCGATGGTCAGAAACGATGCCGCTTGTTCATGGATCTTTTTCGTGTCCGCAGCCTCTCCTATAAGGATTGGCGCTTGGTCGCCAGCGCCAACAAAAACGAAAAACATCTGGAGTTCGAACCCAAACAAGACGCGGAATATGTGCTGCGGCTGCAGCCAGAACTTCTGCGTGGCGGCAGATTCACGGTCACCATCCGAAACATGGCTTCCTTAGAATTCCCGGTTCTGGGCTATGATCATCGTGCGATCGGGAGCGGGTTTGGAGCCCCACGTGACGGCGGCCGCCGTCTCCACCATGGTGTCGACATCTTTACACCAAGACACACCCCTGTCGTTGCTCCCGCCAAAGCCTTTGTTCGCCGCGTCAGTAAATCCGATATCGGAGGCCTTAATATTTGGCTCTATGACCAAAAGCGAGACCTTTATCTCTATTTTGCTCATCTACAGACCCAGGATGTTGAAGAGAGCACCTATGTGGAACCGGGTCAGAGGATTGGAACGGTCGGAAACACCGGCAATGCCCGGCGAACGCCTCCGCATCTGCACTTCGGGATTTATGTAAGGGGAGAGGGGCCGGTTGACCCTGTGAATTTTATCAAAAAAGTAAACTCGGCACCTGAGGAAATCACGGCCAACCTGGATATGCTCGGCCAGTGGGCCAGGTCAAAACAATCCATGATTTCCTTAAAGCGCTTGGCTGCTTCAAGATCAAAAGAAATTGCCCGGTTGAATCCATACTCTGTGATGAGAATTCAAGCTGCAGCTGGGAGGACCTATCGCGTCCTTTTGCCCGACGGTCTTTCCGGATATGTTTCGGCCCGAAACATTGAATCGACAGCCCAATCACTGACAACGCAACAGGACGATTGGCCCCATGAAGTTAGAGAGATGCCTATGAAAAATGCTGTCCTTGTGGAAAAAATCAATGGAGGAGAAAAGCTTGCCGTCTTGGGACAATTCGAAGGATACTGGCTTGTCAGAATCCACAAGGAAAAGGTGGGCTGGTTGATGAATCCAGCGATACCAGGTTCAAGCAAATAGCCAGAAAAATTCAGATTACTCTATCTCTGAATCGGAATTTTCGACCATCCACACATCTCAGCTTTCAATGAGGGATTCGCCTAAGCAGATAAACTTCACAAGCTGCTCTTGATACACATGTCTTTGTTCATTGGCGATGGCGGTGTGAATGATGGTTTGCCTGACCTATTATTGGTTTTGGAATTGATGATGGATTTGAGAGTGGATTTAAAGGGGGAAAATGATATATATATGCCTGCGGAGCGAATTTTTGTGACCGTTTTTACGTAACATATATGAGGGAGATAGGAAAATCCGAGAATTTTAGGAGGAGAGAAGATGGATAATATAGCTTTTTTTGCACCGCTAGGGCGGGCATGGAGCCGGATGAAAGTTGCCCTTTTCCAGCCCTTTGACCTGCACAAGTGGCTGGTCATTGGATTTACGGCCTTTTTGGCCGGATTAGCTGACAGCAACCACGGTTCGGGCGGTTCAAGATGGGGAAATGACTGGAACTTCCGTGAATTTCTCGGTTTCCCGGGAAGGGCCTGGGACTGGCTGATCGATCACCCGGGATGGTTCATGCTGATTGTGTTTGGTGCATTTGTTGTGATTGTGATCGGAGTTGTCGTTCTCTGGCTGAGTTCGCGTGGAAAATTCATGTTCCTCCATAATGTCGTGCATGACAAGGCCGAAGTGGCCAATCCTTGGAGAGAGTATAAAAAGGAAGGAAACTCCCTGTTCCTGTGGAGGCTTGCTTTTGGCCTGATCTGTTTTGCGTTTTTCATTTTTCTTGTTATCATCTTTTTTATCGGGGCTTCTCAACTCTACGAGGGAAGCTATTCCAATCGGATTCCGGTTCCATTCATTATTCTGATGGGATTTGTTTTTCTTCTGATGATCATCCTCATCGGGTTTATTTCCACTTTTTTGGATGGATTCATCGTCCCGATCATGACCAAACACCGGATGACGGCCACAAAGGCGTGGGGAAAATTCCTGTCGCTTTTCTCGAAATACCTGTTTCACTTCATCCTGTTTGCCCTGATGATGTTCGTGATGATCATTTTGTTCGTGATTTCTGTGGTTGTGGCCGGTCTTTTTACCTGCTGCATAGGCTTTTTGTTCCTGATCATTCCCTACATCGGGACGGTTGTGACTTTGCCGGTTTGGTATTGGTTCAGGGCGTTCAGCATCGAGTTTTTGGCTCAGTTTGGCGATGAGTACGACCTTTTTCCGCCTGCTGAATCCGCCCCGACAAAAGCCTAATCGATTTAGTCCTTATCATTAATTGTTTCATTCATTTGCACATGTAATTCGAGAACTGGGAGACATAGATGGATTCCTCAGCAGCTTGCCAGGTAGCTTTAAATCCTTCTCGGATTTAGAAATTCCTTCTCGTCTGAGGAAGCGCTGGGATTAGCGCTTGTAATTGGATATAATAAAATAAACTAAAGAATGGAATTGTCGCTTATGAAAAAGATCGGCATTTTGACCAGGGACTGCGCGGGGATCAATGCAGCCATCAGGGCCGTGGTGCGAACCGCGGTTTTCCATGGCCTCGAGGTCCTTGGAATTATCAAAGGTTATGATGGTCTTATAGATGGGAAACTGGTTAAGCTTGATCGACGTTCGGTTTCGGGGATATTGAACCAGGGCGGAACCATCCTGAAAACGGCCCGGGCCAAAAGATTTTTCACAGAGGAGGGGCAAACCCTCGCTGTAAAAACCATAACCGACAACAATATCGATGGGTTGATCGTCATCGGAGGAAATGGCTCGCTGACCGGAGCTCATATTCTGGCCGCCAGATACGATATTCCTGTTATCGGCATTCCGGCCACAATCGACAATGACATCAACGGCGTGGATATGTCCATCGGCACCGACAGCGCGGTCAATGTCGTTGTCGAAGCTTTGGACAAAATAAGGGATACGGCCACGAGCCTGGAAAGGGTGTTTGTTGTCGAAGTGATGGGGCGCGACTGTGGTTACATCGCTCTCCAGGTGGCCCTAGCCGGAGGGTGTGAGGAGGTTTTGATCCCGGAAAAAGAAACGGCCATGGATAAGATTTGTGCGGATATTCTTGAGGGAAGCCGCCAGGGGAAAAAAAGCTGGATCGTGATCGTGGCCGAGGGAAGCGCCAAAGGAAGCGATGTGGCCGATTCTATCGTGAAGAAAACTGGCCTCGAAACACGTCTTTCCGTCCTTGGTTATATCCAAAGGGGAGGCGCCCCCACGGCTTTCGACAGGCTGTTGGCTGCCCGCATGGGGAGTTTTGCTGTCGAGATTTTGAAGGATGGTCAAACAGGCATGTGTGTGGGTTATGCATGCAAAAAACTAATCACCATCCCCTTGGAAACGGCCATTCAGCCCAAAAAGATCGATTACGAGCTGGACTACCGGTTGATAAATATATTGACCTGAACGGCCAAAATTTATCCCTGTAAACAAAAGGAGGAAAACGTGGCAATAGATATTAAATATCTGCTCGGCGAGGAAGCTTCTGATTTATTGGAACATGTTTGTGAGACCATTCCCAAAGCGTACTTGAATCTTCCTGGGCCGGACTTTGTGGAGAGAGTTTTTGATCTGTCTGACAGGTCCAAGCATGTGAGAGAAAACCTGGCCAGACTGTTTGGCCATGGCCGCTTGAAAGGATCCGGATATCTATCCATTCTGCCTGTTGACCAGGGTGTGGAACACTCTGCCGGAGCCTCCTTTGCACCAAATCCCGTTTATTTTGATCCTGAGAACATCGTCAAGCTTGCAGTGGAAGCAGGCTGCAACGCTGTGGCTTCCACCGCAGGAGTTTTGGGCATGGTATCCAATAAATATGCCGAAAATATCCCTTTCATCGTCAAGATCAACCACAATGAGCTTTTGTCCTACCCAAATTCCTACGACCAGCGGATGTTTGCCTCTGTAACGCAGGCCAGTGATATGGGAGCTTCGGGGATTGGGGCCACGATCTATTATGGCTCCTCAGAATCGCGGGATCAGATCGAAGAGGTGTCCGATGCCTTCCAAATGGCTCACGAAATAGGGATGTTCACTGTGCTCTGGTGTTATCTGAGAAATTCGGCGTTCAAAAAAGATGACATTGATTACCACGCATCCGCAGACCTTACCGGACAGGCCAATTATCTGGGAGCGACCATCGAAGCGGATATTATCAAGCAGAAGCAGCCCACCAATAACGGGGGTTTTCTGGCCCTGGATTTCGGAAAAAGCCATCCCTTGATGTATGAAAAACTCACATCGGACCATCCGATCGACTTGACCCGGTATCAGGTCGCCAACTGTTTCATGGGGCGTGTGGGACTCATCAACTCCGGGGGAGCTTCGGGAAAGGACGATCTCAGGCAGGCCGTCCGGACGGCCGTCATCAACAAGCGGGCAGGAGGCATGGGGCTGATCCTGGGAAGAAAAGCTTTCCAAAAACCCATGGCCGATGGCATCGAGATCATCCATGCGGTCCAGGATGTCTACCTGTCGGAAGCCGTGACCATTGCCTAATGGGGTCGCGTCTCAACATTTGACATTTCTGAAGCAATTAAACGCGTTTATTCCGAAGCCTGACCTAAATGTCATATGTTGAGACGCGACCCCGTTTTAAATTTAGATTGCCTTCAGCATCTTTAGCATTTCATCTGGAGAATGAGCTGGCACAGGCGAAGATTTATAATCCCTGACATTCCTTGTGATGATGACGTTGGCCTTCATTTGACGTGCCGCTTCTGCGATCACCCCGTCCTCAAAGTCTTTGTATTTCCCTTCCAATGCCCCCTCTATAGCCGCTCTATCCACAGATGCCACATCAAGGAGGGAGAGGAGTTTTCGGGTGGCCCATTTGGCCTTTTTGGCTCCAATCGTTTTTGAAGCGAGATAATAAATAGTGTTTATATTGGTCGCGCAAACATAACCTTGTATTTCTCCCTCTTCCACTTTCGAAAAAGTAAGGGCTGCAGCTTTGGCAAAGGGATGTATATCCAAGAACAAATCGAGAACAACATCGGTATCGAATAGGGCTATCATAAATATTTTTTTTCAAGATATTTTTTGTAATCCTCTGGACTAACTCGAGTATCCCTCATGATTCCTCGAAGAGATTTGACTTTGGGGGATATTCTGTCTGAATCTTCCTCGGGCTCAGGATTCAATAAAGCGAAAAAATCCGCCACCAATTTCGAGACAGATTTACCCGAATGTTTTGCGTAGGCTTTGGCCTGTTTGATCAATCCTTCATCCATGCGAAGCGTTAATTTCGTGGCCATGACATCCTCAGCATATATGACGTATAAAATATAATAAAATATACGTCTAAAGCGACAGGATGTCAAGCTTGAAACATACGCTCTTTAAAAGACGGCGGTTCTCAGGGGTTCATCTCATACATTCCATCGTTGTATTTTCATCTCCGCTTGAAGCAAAAAATTTGTCTTCGAAGGTCAACCTTTTGAGTGGTTTATGCGTCTTAGAGTATGAAATGTTCTACATATTAGTAAGAAATAAGCACATGTGAGAAAATCATGGAATATTTGAGCCAAAGGGAAGAACAGATCTTGCTGGCCATCGGGTACCTACGAGAGGATGCCTATCTTGTGGCCATACGGAAACATTTATCAAAGGTCACAGGAAAAGAGCTGTCGATAGGGGCTGTTCATATCCCGCTGCGGCGGATCGAAAAACAAGGACTGATAGCGGCGTCCTTCGGTGAATCCACAGCCGTTCGCGGGGGCCGCCGGAAAAAAATCTACAGGCTGACCGCATCTGGCCTTGAGGCGCTTGAGGAGAACAAAAAGGTCAACGATAGGCTGTGGGCGGATTACCTGAAAGTCAAAGCTTAAAACAGAGAATGAAAAATATGGGAAGATATTCTCAACCGAGATTGGGGCACAGAATCCTGTGGTTTCTGTTGCCTGATAATGAACGGGAATCCCTTCTAGGGGATTTTGATGAGATTTTTCGGGAAAAGATAAAGAATAAAGGGAAACCGATTGCTTTGATCTGGTATTGGGGCCAAGTCATCCTCCTGGTTCCTTCCTCGATTAAAGAATCTATTTATTGGAGTGCGCTCATGTTTCGCAATAATCTAAAAATCGCTTTTCGGAATTTAATAAGGCACAAAGGGTTTTCTTTTCTCAACATCAGTGGCCTGGCCATCGGCATGGTCTGCACCATCCTCATCCTGTTCTGGGTGCAGCATGAGTTGAGCTTTGACCGGTATCACAAGAACGGCAAAAACATCTACCGGATTTTGCAGCATATCCAATACACTGAGATCGTGACCTGGGCCATCAACCAGGGACCTTTGGGACCTGCTTTGAAGGAAGAGATTCCCGAGATCGAGGAGCAGGCCCGGTTTTGCTTTGCCCAGTGGCGGATGAAATACAATGACCAGGTCTTTGTGGAATTGGGAGGATATACCGATCCTTCCCTGTTCAAGATGTTCACGATTCCTTTTGCCAAAGGTGATCCCGAGAGGGCTCTGGCGGATCCTCGATCTATGGTTTTAACCGAGGAGGTGGCGCAAAAGATTTTCGGGGATGAAGATCCGATCGGAAAGACCATCCACGTTGGCAGTGATTATGATTTCCAAGTGACGGGGATCCTCCAAGACATTCCTTCCAATTCCCATTTCCGGTTCAAATTTCTGGCAAACATGGATTTTGCCAAGGAGGTGGGCCGGACCGTGGATTACTGGAAAAACAGCCATTTCACCACCTATGTGCAGTTAGCTGACAACGTCAGCATGGAAAAGGCCAACAAAAAAATCTACAATTTCCTGGATGCTAAACCCACACTGGA
>CAZOJY010000124.1:0-9811 GCA_964580235.1 uncultured Eubacteriales bacterium
TGGATGAGGGGACCGATTTGTTCGAGGCAGCCCAAACCATAAATGTATCTTTCCCTCTTGAATGTCCTGATAAGCGTTTTAGCCTTTTTTCTTAGGTCTTTCCTTTTTGCTCCTGAATCAAATTTCAATGTTCTTTCCTTTCAATTTGCCCAGCCAAGAAGAGACAGAATCAGATTCCATAATACACCATAAATCAAAATTTTCACAATTTCTGTGCCTGAGTGGTCATTTCTATGAAATGTCAAAAGGCATGCATCTGATTCAGAAAAACGAACAAAAAGAAAAAAGGTTTTTCTTTTGGAATCTGCTGTTTTGTGCTAGAATGATAAACCAATAGATAGGATGGAGCTCAAAGGATCTTATTTCTCCGATTTTCTGAAACCCGCCCAGGTTGTCTATGACCTCAAAGCAAAGGATAAAATTCAGGCTATTGAGGAACTCCTCGATGTTTTGTTCAAGCAAAAACTCATAAAGAATAAAAAGCCCATTCTTACCCGAATTGTCGATAGGGAACGATTGGAATCTACGGCAATCGGTCATGGTGTGGCCTTGCCCCATGCCCGCGTCGATACAGGACACGATATTGCCATTGTGGTCGGCAGGTCTGCGGCTGGCATCGATTTTGATTCGATTGACAATAAGGGTGTTCATATCATTATTTTGATCGTTTGGAATCCGTCGATTCCGGGCCTTTTCAATCATTTATTTGCCGGGCTGGCTCAATCCCTGCGCAATGCTGGGTTTCGAAAAAAACTGTTCGAGGCCAATGACAAGAAAGAACTTTTTAAAGCTATCTCCGGGATCGAACTCAGGCTCCCGGTTCAAGATGATAGAATCATGAGCCGAGCAAGCCTTCTTTGGAAACTCCAGGAGATTGAAATCCAGAAAAAAAAGGCTCCGAAGGCCAAGCAGAAAGAGCTGCAAAAAAAAGCAGACCTGATCAGGCTGGAACTGGATGCAGAGTTGTTGGACAGGTTCGACAGGTTGATGGAAAGATATGGATTTGCTGTGGCGGAGGTGGAAGACGGGGCCTGCATGGGCTGCTTCATAAACGTCGCCACGGGAATGGGCTCGGCGATTGAGGGAAGCAACGATATTTATGTTTGTGAGAACTGTGGCAAATTTTTAATCGCCAAGAAAAAAATCCACCACTAACGGCTCCATCCTTGTCCGGTTTTCCTTGAGCACTTGAGGAGCACATCCATATGATCTATAATCGAATTTGCGGAATAAGTCATGGGTGTTTTAAAAGTCAGCAGGGAAAAAGAAGAATCTCTACGCAAAAAAATGCAGAGCCTCGGTATCCATGAAAAAGACATAATCGAGAAGTTTGTCCGTTCGAGTGGAAAGGGAGGGCAGAAGGTCAACAAAACATCCACATGCGTGTACCTGAAGCATATTCCGACCGATATCGAGGTGAAATGTCAGAGGGAACGTTACCAGGCCGTCAATAGATACCTGGCGCGGAAAATCCTGTCCGATAAAATCGAATCCTTGATTCGCGGGAAGGAAAGTGAGGAACGGCAAAAAATTGAAAAGATCCGCCGGCAGAAGAGAAAACGTTCCAGAAGAGCCAAGATGAAGATGCTGGCAGACAAGAAAAAGCAGGCCCAGAAAAAAAAAGACCGGAGCTTCCGTCCTAAGCCCGAAGATTTTGATTCATGAATTTTGGCTTCTTCCGGCTGTGTTTTTCTGAGAAAACAGGACTTATGTGGCAAGTCTCAGAAGCATCTGGAGCAGGAGATTTGCTCCTTTATCCAGATCCTCCCATTTGATTTTTTCTTCGGGGGAATGGCTTATGCCATCCTCACAAGGGATGAAAATCATCCCGGACTCAGCCACTGATGCCAATATCTGGGCATCATGTCCGGCTCCGCTCGGCAGTATTATATACGCATAACCGAGTTTTTCACTCTCCTCTTTTATCATGTCCAGGATGTTTTCCGGGATGGTGACGGGATCGGTTTTATCCACTTCTTTGGAGGAAAATTGCAATCCCCGTGTCGAAGCCACATCGTTTGCCAACGATACCAACTTTTCTCCCAACTCTAACAGGGTTTCTTTAGAGCCGCTTCTGAAATCCAGCGAGAAATCCACCCGGCTGGAGACAATGCTGAAAGCTCCGGGGTGAACTTGAACCCGGCCGATGGTCAACATACTGCCGTAATGTTGTGTGGCCACATATTGTGTACTCTTGAGTGCAAAAT
Organism: uncultured Eubacteriales bacterium; assembly: GCA_964580235.1. Lineage (GTDB taxonomy): Bacteria > Acidobacteriota > Aminicenantia > Aminicenantales > Aminicenantaceae. The sequence continues at coordinate 2,208 of CAZOJY010000124.1, forward strand.
CGGCCAGACCCAGCAGAGCATCATGACGGAGCTCAAACGGTGTGGTTCCAGCATGACCCGCCTTCCCGAGAAAGTGGCATATCCAGTAGTTTTTTCCGGCGATGTTATCCACTATGCCTATCGGTTTGTTTTCTGTTTCGAGAACAGGCCCTTGTTCGATATGAATTTCCAGGAACGCTTCTATTTGGGGTCTATGTTTGTGGGCCTCTGCAATGCTGTCGATTGTGAATTCTGTGTTTTTCAAAACGTCAACGAAAGGAATGCCGAATTGGGTTTTTCCTTTCTCCAGCAGATCCCGGCTCGGCGGAGTGATGAATGCCCGGCTGCCGAGGAAATCGCCGACGAGGTTCCCTTCCTCGTCCGTAAAAGATGCCACTTCTAGAGGCCTGGTTGTCTTTGTCCCTTCTTCTTTTATCCGCCTCAGACATTCCAACGCCGAGAGAACACCCGCCGAACCATCGAATATCCCGCCGTTGATCACGGTGTCGATGTGAGAACCGGCCATTATTGTTTTTCCCTCACCTTCCAATCGGCCGAATATATTCCCTGCTCCATCCTGCCGGAGCGCAAGCCCGGCGTCTTGGATCCTTCCCTTGAGCCACTGCCGGGCTTCAAGATCAGCCGTGCTGAATGAGGGGCGACTTACCCCTCCGTTGGGCTCCCGTCCGATCTGTCCCAGTTCTTCGATATCTTTTTTCAGGCGATCAAGATTTATCCGAATGTCCATGACTTTTCCTTTTATTTTATCAGGGCGATCATCTCTCTCACTGCCCTGTCTATTCCGACCATGGCTGCCCTGGCCACGATAGCAAATCCGATGCTGAACTCCTCCATTTCTGGAATGGCGGCAACGGGTCTGATGTTGAAATAGTCTAATCCATGACCGGCATGGATGGCAAGCCCCAATCCGGCCCCATGCCCGGCTGCCTGCACAATTTCTTTCAAGGCCTGTTTGCATGCTTCCCCGGGTTTCAGGTTCGCGTATTTGCCGGTGTTGATCTCGATCAGATCGACCCCGGCTCTCTTGCATGCGTCTATCTGCTCGATATCCGGATCCACAAAGATGCTAGCCCGAATCCCTGCTTGTTTAAACTCGCGGATATGAGCCTTGAGAAGGGTTTCGTTCGACCGGACATTCAGCCCTCCCTCCGTGGTTATTTCCTCATCCCGCTCTGGAACCAGCGAAACGACATCCGGTCTGATGTCCATAGCGATGGTTTTCATTTCTTTTGTGGCGGCCATTTCGATGTTGAGTTTGGTTTTGATGGTTTGCTTGAGCAGATGGAGATCCCGTTCTTTTATGTGCCGCCTGTCCGAGCGAATATGACAAACGATTCCTTCTGCTCCGGCTTGTTCAGCAAGCAGAGCGGCGAGCAAGGGTTCAGGATAAATGTGCCGGCGGGCCTCTCTCAGGGTGGCGATATGGTCCACATTAATCGCAAGTTTCATATTCCCCTCCATTTCAAATTCTTCCTGTACCATTATACCGAGAAAATGGAGATGGAAAAAGGGGACGGTTCTATTTCTTTTCTTTTTTTTGTCCGGCTAGCCTGGATTATTTATAAATAGTTCAGGTTAGCCGAGGTGTTTGGTTAAAACGTGAGCCATCCGGTTTGCCAAATCTTCCAGCTCCTCCTGATTTTGGCCTTCGACCATGATCCGGGCCAAAGGCTCTGTCCCGGAGTACCGGAGATTGAATCGGCCGCGGTTTTTTAGATAATTCTCAATCTCCTCTTTTGTTTGGATGATTTCCGGGTAGAGCGAAAAATCATCCTTTTTTGATACCGGCACATTCAAAAGGATCTGTGGATACACGCGATAATCTTCGACAAGCTCAGAAAGGGCCGCTTTTTTTGCACATAGAGCTTCAACCATTTTGATGCTGGTCAGTATTCCATCTCCTGTGGGACAGTCATCGAGAAAAATGGTGTGGCCCGACTGTTCTCCTCCCAGATTCGCTCCTGTCCTGATCATCTCTTCCAGAACGAACCGGTCACCGACTTTTGTACGGATAAGAGAAAGCCCCAGCTTCTCAAGAGCTTTTTCCAAGCCCATATTGCTCATCGTGGTTGCCACCACCCGGTCGGATTTTAACCGTCCGATTTCCTTCATGAATCTGCACTGGACAAACAGCGTGTGGTCTCCATTGAGGATCTTCCCGTTTTCATCCACCCAGATAGCCCGGTCCGCGTCTCCGTCATAAGCGATACCTATATCAGCACCGGATTCAGCGACATGTTCAGCCAGTTTTTCCGGGTAAAGCGATCCGCATCCCTGATTTATGTTTTTGCCATCGGGAGAAGAATTGATCGCCACGACCTCAAATCCCAGCAGTTGAAAAATGAACGGCGCGATCGCAGAACTCGCCCCGTTCGAACAATCGAGGACAATCTTGATGTTGCGATCGTGATTTTCCGCCGGAAAGCGGCTCAAAAGGAATTCTGTGTATTTTTGTCCTAAAGTCGGTTCGGGATGGATTCGAGTGACCTCGGGTTTGATCGGCTTCTGCCGCGCCCGGATATCATCTTCGAGCTGGCCCTCCCATAACTCAGGAATTTTTATACCGGCTGAGGAAAATATTTTTATACCATTGTCCTGGTAAGGATTATGGGAGGCAGATATAACAATTCCCGCTGAAAAGGCATAGTTTTTGGTGAGAAAAGAAACCGCTGAAGTTGGAATAATCCCTGCAGAAACAGCTTCTCCTTTTTTTGATCCGATCCCTTGAAACAAAGCCTGTTCCAGCCATTTCCCCGATTCCCTGGTGTCCCGTCCGATAATCACTTTGGGAGGAAGGCCTTCCTGTTGGAGCAGCCTCACAAGCGCTTCGCCCAGGACATAAACTGTGGTATAGTCCAACGGGAATTTGCCGGCAACTCCCCTTATTCCGTCTGTTCCGAAGAATTTTTTCATTTTTTGCACTGCAGATTTGAATCGGTATAAAGACAAAAATTATACAAAAAAATAAAGACAATTCAAGGAAAAATCCCCTCTTACTTTTTTATCTCCGGCGTTTTGGCTTTTTCTATCTCCTGGATCAGGATTCGGACCTTCACCGTTGTCCGGGTCGAGGCCAATCGCAGATCCGGATTAGGAAGGATCAGATTGGCTTCCACTTCCGTTGGTTCCGTCAATGCAGAGATGTCGATCGGTGTCGTTCTCACCCTGTCGTTTTTGTTGACTCTGCTTTCTGGTCCCCGTACGCGAACCCGGGAAGGAACAACCTCGATTTTGGCGACCCCCAATCCTTCGGAAAGTTCTCCCATGATATCCGGTTCCACCTCGAGCATCTCCTCTACGATTCTCTCTAATTTCAGCTTGACCTGCATCGGGAAGATTCTCTTGACCTCTGCTCCTTCTGGAGCGCGGATCATGTTTTCATTGAGATAATAATCCTGGACATCGGTCCGCGCTTCACGAAGATCCAGGATCGCATTGACATTGGCTCCTGTGAACTGTCCGATCAATCTTTTAGGGGCACGGATTATCACATTCAGACTAGGAGGCGGCTTTTCCACGAGGGCCATACCGGGAGGAATGTTGTGGAGGTCGAGAGGAACGGTCAGGATCTTTTCATCGAAGATTTTCTCCGGCGGAATCAGCGTAAGCCAGAGGACCAGGGCAACTAAAAAGGAGAATAATTTGAATCCCCAGTTGCGCAAAAAAACACGTCTTAATAATCTTATCATTTTATTTTAAATAGTTGATCAATTTTTCTTTAAGCTGTTTTTTTTCCAATCCTCTTTCCAAGCGGCCCTGAATGGCCAGGGAGACGGTTCCGGCCTCTTCTGATACGACGATAACAAGGGCATCTGTTTCTTGACTGAGCCCTAGAGCGGCTAAATGTCTGGTCCGGGCCAGGAACTCATCACCTAAATTATGAGAAGCAGGGAGAGGGAGAAGACAACCTGCGGCCACGATTCTGTCCCCCTTGATGATGACCGCGCCGTCATGAAGAGGAGAGTTCGGAAAAAAGATACTGACCAACAGATCCTTTGTTACGGCGGCGTCGATTTTGGTGCCGCGATCGGAATAGCTTTTCAAAGAGATGTCCTTCTCGATGACAATCAGCGCTCCGATTTTTTTTAAAGCCAGGTAATCCACAGCAAGAAACACGTCTTCCATTTTTTCCGACAGCGCTTTGAGGGTCATGGGTTTTCTGAAAGATTGTGAGCCGATTGTCATCAGGAATCTCCGGATTTCTCCTTGGAACAACACGATGATGAGGATGGGCAAATACATGATGAATTTTTCGATGATCCAGTGGGAGACAACGAGCTTACCCCACTGGGTAACCAGATAAAGCAGGCCAACGATGGCAATGCCGATGGCCATCTGGTAGGCTTTGGTGTCTTTTATCAAACGGAAAAATGAGTACAGGATGATTGTGACAAGGAGGATGTCAAGGAAATCTCCGAGCGTGAAGTTGGCCAGGGCGTTGATGATATTTTCAAGCATACCGGATCGTTTTCTCCTTGTCTGAACCCGCATCGCCCTGGGCCGAAAAGTCCTCATTCCTGATGGCTTCGGCCACGGTGATCGCCCTCCTGATCTTTTCCACGTCGTGAACCCTCAAAATGTGAGCGCCCTTCAGCACGGATAAAACGGCACTGGCGATTGTGCCTTCGACTCTCTCTTGGGGAGGAAGGTTGAGGATCTTTCCGATGAAGGATTTTCGAGATATTCCCACCAGGATGGGCCTGCCGAGATCTTTCAAAAAACGCAGGTTGTTAATGATCGCCAGATTGTGTCTCAGACTTTTGCCAAATCCTATTCCCGGATCGACGATGATCTTTTCCTTTTTAATGCCGTAGGAGGTTGCTTTTGTGATTCGTTCCTCCAGGAAACCGTGTATCTCTTGAAAGAGATCTTCGTAGAAGGGTTTGGATTGCATGGTTTTGGGAACACCCTTCATGTGCATCAGAATTACCGGGACACCGCTCTCAGAGACCAGCAGCGGCATGTGGTCATCGAAACGGAATGCGCTGATGTCGTTGACGATATCGGCTCCTGCTGACAGGGCCTCCTCGGCCACCCTGGCTTTGGTCGTATCCACAGAGATAAGGATTTTTGTTCTTTTTCGGAGTTCTGCAATGACGGGAATGATGCGTTTCAATTCCTCTGCGGGGGATATGGGATCGGAACCCGGGCGGGTGCTTTCCCCTCCGATGTCGAGAATATCTGCTCCTTGCTCTTCCAGCTCCAGTCCTCTTTCTATGGCGCTGTCTTTATCAAAATAAAGCCCCGGATCTGAAAAAGAATCAGGGGTGACGTTGACCACTCCCATAAACCAGGTTTTGTGGCCTAAAATGTGTTGTTTGCCGCTGACCTCAAGAATAGGCTTTGTTCTCACTTTTTCACTTCTAACGGATCCTTTTTGATTGAGGGTTGTGCTTTCCGAGATTTCCTTGTTGGTCTATCTTTTTTTGGTTCAGCCTTTTTAGAAACTTTTTTCTTCACGCCTGTTTTATTCCCTTTGATGATATCTGCTATTTCATCAGAGGAGAGGACTTCCTTGTCCAGCAAAGCCTCAGCGATTGATTTTAAAAAGCTTTTGTTTTTTTCCACAAGGGCTTTGGCCCTTGTGAAATTATTGGTGATGATCTTTTTCACTTCCATATCGATGAGTTCGGATGTCTTTTCGCTGAAATTTTTATGCATGGCCAGCTCTTTTCCGAGAAAAATCAGGTCGTCACGCTCGCCAAAGGTCAACGGACCTAAATCAGACATCCCGTACTGGCAGACCATTTTCCGCGCAATGTCGGTAGCCCTCTCGAAGTCGTTGGCGGCTCCTGTGGTGGTTTTGTTCAGGAACATATTTTCGGCTACGCGTCCAGCCATGAGGACGGAGAGCTGCGCCTCCAGATAGGTCTTGGAATAGGTGTATCGGTCATCAAGGGGAAGCTGCTGAGTTATTCCCAGGGCCAGTCCTCGAGGGATTATCGTCACTTTGTGGATGGGATCGGCCTCCGGCATGAGCGCGGCAACAAGAGCATGTCCGGCTTCATGGTAAGCCGTGCTCTTTTTTTCTTCGTCGCTGATGATCATGCTCTTTCGTTCCGCTCCCATCAGCACCTTATCCTTTGCACTCTCCATGTCATTCATCGTGACGTCTTTCTGGCCGCGGCGTGCAGCGAGAAGGGCCGCTTCGTTGACGAGATTGGCCAGGTCGGCTCCTGAAAATCCAGGGCTGGAACGGCCCAGGACCTTTAAATCCACATCTTTATTTAGAGGGATGTTTTTCACATGGACTTTGAGGATGTCTTCACGGCCTTTCACATCGGGCATGTTTACCACGATCCGACGGTCGAAACGACCGGGCCGGAGGATGGCGCTGTCCAGGATATCCGGCCTGTTGGTGGCCGCGATCAGTATGACTCCTTCGTTGGAATCAAACCCATCCATTTCCACAAGGAGTTGGTTGAGGGTTTGCTCGCGTTCGTCATGTCCGCCGCCAAGCCCGGCGCCTCTTTGCCGGCCCACAGCATCGATCTCATCAATGAAAATCAAGCACGGGGCTTGTTTTTTCCCTTGTTCAAAAAGATCCCTGACGCGGGAAGCCCCGACTCCGACGAACATTTCGACAAAGTCAGAGCCGCTTATAGAGAAAAAGGGCACTCCGGCTTCGCCGGCTACAGCCCGGGCAAGAAGTGTTTTTCCTGTTCCGGGAGCCCCGACAAGAAGGACACCCTTTGGAATCCGCCCACCGAGCTTTTGAAACCTCTGGGGATCTTTCAGGAAGCCGATGATTTCTTGAAGCTCTTCCTTAGCTTCCTCCACACCGGCCACATCCTTGAATGTTACCTTTTTCTGCACGCCCGAGAAGAGTTTGGCCCGGCTCTTTCCGAAGGATAAGGCCTTGTTTCCTCCGGCCTGCATCTGGCGCATGAAAAACACCCAGAAAAGGATAAGAAGGAGGATCGGAAACCATGTGAAAAGATAAGAGAACCACGGGCTGCGGGCCGTATCCTTGACGGTTATGATAATGTCATGTTCCCGCAAAATTTTTACGAGGTCATCGTACTGAGAGGGAGCAACGCTTTTGAAAGCCTGTCCATCCGTGAATTTTCCCTTAAGCTGGCTGCCGGTAATGGTCACTTCGTTGACATTGCCGCCTTCGACCTCGTCCATGAATTCTGAGAAATTTATTTCCTTTTTGATTGAGCCGGGAGTGTTGAGAAGGCTGTACAAAACGATGATAATGATCCCGGCTGCGATCCAGAAAATAATGCTTCGGTAGGATTTTGGTGGTTTTCTTCGTACATCTGGCATAGCTTATTCCTTTTAAAAAATCATTTTAACATGTTTTGTAAAAATTGTTAACAAAACTGGCATTAATATATACGCTCAAAGTTCCAGATCTTATTCATTCAGCCTGACCTATTCATAAAAAAGGACGATGCCATATTTCAACATAAACAGAATCAGTCAGTTAAGCAATATGTGTCAAATTCTAATATATGCTTTTATTTCTCTGAAAGAATTTTCTTTATATCGGCCTTTTTTACCCTCCGGGCAAATGGATCTGTGTGCATATCCATAGTCCGGTAAGCTGATAGGGAGGCCAGGCGGAGGCGAGCGGGCATGCTCCCCAGATTAGTCTT
>CAZOJY010000125.1:0-9672 GCA_964580235.1 uncultured Eubacteriales bacterium
TTATGGATACAAAAGAAAAACCAGTCCTTTTATAGATAAACTGGCAGAAAACGGCGTTTTATTTGCCAATTGTTTCAGCCCGACCGGAAAAACCCTTCCCTCCCACATGACCATGTTTACCTCCCTTTATCCCATCCACCACCGCTTGCTGGCCAATGGAAATTTCGTGACCCAAAGACTGGATGAATCCATCCCCACTTTGACTGAAGTGCTGAGAAAACACAATTACTTCACAGGGGCATTTACAGGCGGAGCTTATGTCGATGCTCAGTATGGTTTTTCCAAAGGATTCGATTTTTATTACAGCGATCCATCCAAATATAACAGGGCAGGGGTCGGCCCTCTTTATCAAAAAACGAAGCACTGGCTGGCAGAAAACCAAAACAAAAAGTTTTTTCTTTTCCTGCATACCTATCAAATTCACAGTCCCTACTTCTCCCCGGAACCCTACAATCTGATGTATTTGAACGAAAACGCGAAGTGGACAAATGTGAGCCTGCCTGACCTTTTTGCTGATGATCCCTACAAAAAACTCAGTGATGAAGAGAGGAATAATCTCGTGGCGCTTTATGATGGAGAAATTAGATATACAGATGAACACCTGATTAAACCTCTGGTGGATTTATTGAAGGAACTGCGGCTTTATGACCGGACACTTATCGTGTTGACGTCCGATCATGGAGAAGAATTTTACGAACATAAGGGCTGGCGGCATGGTCTTTCCGTATATAATGAGCAATTAAAAGTTCCTCTCATTATGAAATTTCCGGAATCAACATATGGTGGGAAAAGGATTGCGGACAATGTCAGCTTAGTCGATTTGATGCCCACTATTCTTGAATCCACAGGAATTAAATATTCCGGGTATGTGGCCGATGGGATCAGTCTCTTGGGTTGTATAAAGGGAAAAAAGGCAAAAAAAAGAATGATAATGGGATCAAGATACATTTATATGCTAAAGGAAAAACAGAGCTTTGCCCCTTTTTTAATAAATTTCTATGCCATCCAGGACTCGATGAAGCTTATCTTGAACAAACCTTATCCCGAGAAACACTCCATGTTTTCTGTCCAATCGCCCCCTCCTTTTTCAGTGGACAAAACAGAAATGTATAATCTTACGGATGATCCAGGAGAGTTGAAAAATAAAACTCAAGAAAACTGGCGCGAGAAACAAGAAATAATGACCAGAATTTCGCCTTACTTCCTCTATGCATTAAAATTAGAAAAAGAATTTTGGGAAGGGACGGCTATCGATTCGCGTTTGCGAGAGCGGATGAAAGACCTGGGTTATATAAAATAGGCAATGAAGAGATAGCCCCCCTGGTTAAGGGGGGCTGAGGATTGGATCTAGAGGCGCAAAGTTGGAATGGAGGCTTAGTGATTAAAAAGACTCCTAAATTGAGGATAAACGATAGCAAAGTTTGCATTCTCCATACCGGAGAATTGATCTTGAGGGATATCTGCCGCAGAATATAACGACGTAAGCTCTTTTTTATTCCAGAGAGATACCCACTCCGCAATGCTCCTGTCTCCTAAGGGATTGCTGAAATAAATGAATGAAATTTGCATCTCAATTTTTTCCTAAAACGATAGCTGTTCCGAATAGACCTGCTGTCAACATATAGCCGACATATGAGGCCGTCATCAAACCCAACCACACAAAGGCCAAAGTTGTCCATGAACACAGAATGCCCGTAATCCCGATGACCTTGAAATTTTTTCTTACGCTTTCTTTCATCTCCATTCTCCCGCTTCCTTTTATTTCGTTCTTCAATGATTTTATCCGCAAATATCATGCCAACTTCTATCTTATTGATTATAAAGAAATTAAAATGCACAAGATTGATTATCAAGGCAGTATAATTGACAAATATTCGTATTTATTAACAAAAATTGCCATTTTTTCCCTCAAAAAAAATCTTCCTAAGTGGAATGCGAAAGGAAGAAAAAAACCTCGTATAGGACCAAGATGAAGTAAAGGGAAAATATAACATAAAGAAAGAAATAGGCTTTGACTTTTCCGAACAGGATAAAATTCTTGTGCACCAAAAGAATGATAAGACTTATGGCTGTAATTACATATTTCACAAATAGGGACATCTCAGGGAACTTGTCCAGAAATTTTATCATCAGCGGATTCAGCTCTTTTCCCCCATAATGGATTATTTTTAATGTGAAATAGGCATCAAACACACACAGGACCAAAATCGACAGGATCAATGCCAGATATTTTGCATCGTAACGGTCGACATAATAGTTCTGGTCTTCCTCTTCCCGGCGTGCTCTTTTCCGGCGGCCCTTGAATATGTATTTGCTGAAGGGGCGGGTGGGATATGCCCTGCGGTCAGCTTTTTTTCGTCTATCCATGTGCATATGTCCCTGCGCAACGATAAAATGCGGCTTTCTATCGATTCTATTTAAATGAAAAAAAGAGTCAATCATCCCTCAAGATGAAATTGGGGGGTGATATTTTCCTATGCATCTATTCACAACAGCAGCACTAACGTGGTATCCTTATTGTATGTCTCATACAAATATTGAATCAGGATTTTAGAAATGAAAATACTCTTGATCTATCCAAAATATCCCGACACCTTCTGGAGTTTTAAGTACGCCCTGAAATTCATCTCTAAAAAAGCATCTTTTCCCCCGCTGGGTTTATTGACAGTGGCGGCCATGCTTCCTGATGAATGGGAGAAAAGGCTGGTCGACGTGAATGTGACCGATTTAACAGATGATGACCTCCAGTGGGCAGATTATGTCTTCATCAGCGCAATGATCGTCCAGAAAAAGTCGGTCAAGGAAGTTATTCAGAAATGCAAAGAATTTAACGTTAAGATTGTCGCCGGCGGCCCCCTCTTCACCACAGGCTACGAAGAATTCACAGGAGTCGATTTTTTTGTTCTGAACGAAGCAGAGAATACTCTCCCCCTTTTTCTGGAGGACCTAGCACAGGGCCGTGCCCGAAGGATTTACACATCCAAAGAATGGCCCGACATAAAAAAGACGCCCAGCCCACAGTGGAGCCTCATTGACAAAAAAAAATACGCGTCGATGAGTATTCAATATTCCAGAGGATGCCCTTACAACTGCGAATTTTGCGACATCATTGTCCTAAATGGCCAAAAACCCCGGACCAAAAGTAAAAAACAGATTCTGGAGGAATTGGAAGCTATACATGAACTCGGCTGGAGAGGAGGCGTATTTTTTGTCGATGACAACTTTATCGGCAACAAAAAAACTTTGAAAACAGAATTACTTCCAATCCTGATCGAATGGATGATAGAGAAAAAATATCCATTTTATTTTTTCACCGAGACCTCAATAAATCTCTCTGATGATGACGAGTTGATAAAATTAATGGTTAAAGCAGGATTCCGGAAGGTTTTTATCGGAATCGAAACACCGCATGAAGACAGCCTCACAGAATGTAATAAGTACCTGAACAAAAACCGCGACTTGTTGGCGTCAGTGAAAAAAATCCAGAACCTGGGATTAGAAGTTCAGGGCGGCTTTATTGTTGGTTTTGACAGCGACACGCCTTCGATTTTTGAAAAGCAGATAAAATTTATCCAGAACAGCGGGATTGTCACGGCCATGGTCGGATTATTAAATGCGCCTCGTGGCACACGTTTGTATCAGCGCCTGAAAAAAGAAGGACGATTACTGGGAGGCATGACAGGCGACAACACGGATTTTTCCCTTAATTTCATTCCCAAAATGAACTACGGAACTCTTATCAATGGGTACAAGAAAATCCTCGACACAATTTATTCCCCCAAACACTACTATAAACGGGTGAAAACATTCTTGAAACAGTACCGGCCGAAAAAACTTGAGAAAAAAGCCTACTTCAAATTTTGTTATTTCAATGCCTTCTTAAAATCCATCTGGCTTCTGGGTATTCAGGGAAAAGAAAGATTCCAGTACTGGAAATTGATCATCTGGACCTTGATGAGACGACCCTATTTTATCGGCATATCGATTTCATTTGCGATCTACGGATTTCATTTTCGAAAGATTGCGGGAATCTGATAGGATGGAATCCCTGCTTCATTCCCAATCTGTGTAGATATATTCTAAAAGGGTGTACAGGATATCGGATGGCGTGTTCTCAAATTCTATCCCCATCTCATACATTTCGCTGTTGTCAAGCCGGTTTCCCCAAACCACTTTGCCGATGGGGCCGATTGATTCCCCCGATTTTGATAATGTGATTTTTAATTTTACCGGCGTGCCGAGGGGAATGTATACACTGGTCAAAATTTTCACGCCGCCTGCAGAAATATCCTTTATTTGAGCGTAGAGAACCTTTGTGGGAGCATGCTGAGATTCATCAGATAAGATATCGATTTCGACCGGGAGTTCATCCTCGCGCCTGGGATCTTTGCGCTTTTCCCTTTTGGATGAAACGAAGGCATTAAAGATCTTATCTATCAGTGATAATCTCATGATCGACAAAATTATGCAGCGGACACACAAATTTGGCAATCGCCTCTAGGGATGAATTCAGGGGTGATTTTTCTTTCAAAAAAGGGCCCTATTTGAACGACTAAAGGAGTAGAAAACATCAGAGGCGCAAGGACAAATATCATGATTTTTTTAATCCTTCTTTTGGCCGTTCCCTTTCTCATCGGGGTACTGCTCTTTTTTTTGAAAATCAGGGCCGTACATGAATTCACCGTGGATTTTTATTATTGGCTCAAAGAAAAACGGAGAAACATTCTTTCTGGAAAGGGCAAATTTGCGAACACCGCCAGGTTCACATTGGAACCTTTGTACTCTTTACTAATCGCCATAAACGACTGGACAGAAAATATTGACAGCACAAGAGCAAAAACTGCGATACGGACCACAGCTTATCTATACCTTATCGGAATTCTTCTTTTCATCTTTTTCACGATCGGACAGTTCCTTTTCCTGTTGGCCCTGATCGGTATCAGCTTTCTGCTGGGAACAGTGATACTGAACTGCATTTCAAAAAGCCAAAAAAGGGCTCAATCAAAGCGAACCCAAGCCAAAATCCATACTAAACAAGCGGAAGGGGAGACTCTGACATTTGTCGAAAGCATTTGGCCCCGTTTCCGATCCCGTGTGATAAAGGAGAGCGTGGAGGAGCTTTTTGACCTGAAACAGATCGAAGTGGACTACCACGGCGACATCTTTTCGAGTGACATCACGACATTTCCCGTTAAAACCAAGATCGGATGCGTGGACAAGAACGGTGGGATCTACGACACAAGAAAAGAGTTGCCCACAAAGATCGGCAGCATTAATGCGCAGGGAAACATCGTCGATGAGAGATTTTTCGGCCGCACCGACCTGACTCACTGATTTTAAGAAGGAGAATTCCCCTGGCGGGAAGGTGTGGGAGTCGAACCCACCCAGGACCTTTGACAGCCCCGCGCTGGTTTTGAAGACCAGGAGGCCCACCGGAACCAATACCTTCCCAACTGTTATCTTAAAATATGCACGTCTTTATCGCGTTTTGTCAATCCAATATTGTCAAAATATTCCAAAATCGCCGTCGCATATTTCCGGGAGAGCTGAAGGATATCGCGAAGTTCTGCAACGGTAATGCTCTGGTATTTTGCGAGATACTGGAGGACGATCTTCCTGGCTTTTCCGAGGGCTTCTCTGTGATAGACGACCTTATCGCTGAGACGGACCAGGATTCCTTTTTCAAAAAGGTGATGCATCAGATTTTTAAATTCCTTTGGGTTGAGCCCCATCTTCTGCCGCATCTCTTCCTCAATTGGCGAGAAAAATCCTTTCTTCTTGAAATCCTGCTCGATCCGTTGGAGAATCTCCTGATCCCTGGGTTTAAGCCGGGATTCGTATCCCTTGAGGCTCACATCCGAATTCTTCCGATCTATAATGCCATTTTTCACCAATCTATCCACAACGGCTTTGAATGCCATGCTGTCGGTCACTTCGAGCATTTTTGACCGGAGTTCTTCATACGGCATGGCCAGACGATGCGGATTTTTGTCCAAGAATTCCTTGACAATGGATTTCGATTTACTTGTCAGCTCTTCATAAAATCTAATGTGAAGATATTTCACTTTTTTATGCCCGGTAATGTTTATGACTTTTTGTGCATCCGTCAGGTTCTTGAGTGCCTCAACAAGAACTTCCTCCTTTTCCCCAATTTTTTTTCTTATCTCTGAGAGCGACAGCGGCAACGCTTTGGCATCCAGCAATACCTGATGCACTCTTTCTGACAAATCGCCGCCAAGTCTCCGGAGGCTTTCTACAGTCGCGGCATGGAATCTTTTGTGTTTAGCCGGGGTTGCATCCAGGATTTCCCCTCCTCCGATTGTCATCAAGGGCGAAAAAGTCCGGATCACGAAACGATCGCCGGGGAGAGCCACCGTGGGTGATTCAAGGACAAACTGAACCAGAGATTCTTCTCCAGGAAGCACTTCATCAGCCTCGAGGAGAACCAGACGGGATATGATCTCGGCCGTCCCCACATGAAGCCTCATCCTTGTCCTGTTCTTCAGTTTTTTGCCGAAGCTCTTCAGCAGCCGGAGCTTGGCATCCAATCGATACGTTGGGCCGAGAGAACCAGGTTCGCCGGCACACTGCCCCCGCCGCAGCATCTCCTTTTTGACATCCTGAAGGTTTAATGCCGTGCGTTTTCCTAGGATCGATTTTGCCACTTTCTGATGATGAACCTGAATCCCGCGGACTTTGCCCATGATCCCATCCGGGAATATTTCAACTTTATCTCCTTCTCCGACTTTGCCCGAGAGGATGGTTCCGGCAATAACCGTTCCGAATCCGCGCATAGTGAAAACTCTGTCGACCGGCATGCGGAATATGCCGCTGTCATGCCTTGTACCGACCTCATCACCAAGCGTCATCAGGGCCTGTTTCAATTTATCCACACCGCTGCCGTCCACTGCTGATACCGGAAGTATCATTGCATTCTCGAGGAAAGAACCCTTCAGGAAATTTTTTGCCTCGCCGGTAACCTCAAGGATACGATCTTCTGTGACAAGGTCTGATTTTGTGAGAGCAACGATCCCCCTCTGGACTCCGAGAAGCTGAAGGATGTCAAAATGTTCTCTGGTCTGGGTGGAAATTCCCTCGTCAGCCGCGATTACTAAAAGAGCCGCATCGATGTTGCTCGCACCCGCCACCATGGTCTTGATGAGTTTCTCGTGACCGGGCACATCGATGAACACGATCTGTTTGCCGTAACCTGGAGTTTCTAAAAAAACAAATCCCAATTCGATGGTGATGCCGCGGCGTTTTTCCTCTGCCAGAGTATCCGCATCGATTCCTGTCAGAGCTTTGACAAGAAGGGTTTTGCCGTGGTCGATATGGCCGGCAGTGCCGACAATGACATGCTCAATTTCTGTCATAGTTCCGGATCTCTTTTTCAAGGAAGGGCTATAGAATAGCAAAATACATGCATCTTGAAAAGAAATGCACCCGATGCGGAAGCAAAAATATTGACATCGGGTGGCTGCTTTCCAGCCTGTTGACGATTGTGCAATACCGTGAGGGTTATTTGCCCTCTTTCTGGAATTGTAGCTGCGTAAATATCTCTTGATTGATCTTTTTTATCTCTTTAGAAACCGGAACCACCTGGAAGGGAATGGCGAACTCGAGAGTTTTCGGAGCCAAACATGACATTTCATCGCATGCCTGATACAAAAAGCTGGCTTTTAAGATATTTTCTCCTTGTGGGGCAGTATCATCAACCCTGACTCGGACTCCCAAAACAACTTTTCCTTCATAGATCTGGAGTTCCACTTCAGAAAAATTATAGACCCGCGTATCTGGATCAGGGTAATAAAACTCCAAAACTTCAATGTTGTCATTTTTGACTATCATAAGAGCACAGGCAACCAGAAACTGATCGGCCAACTCCGGACCGTTGACATGCCACCCGGGCAGGATATCCAGCAGCAAAGCAACATCGATCACGCCCCCAGGATGCACGCCATCCTGAGAGATGTAGGTTTTAACTGCAACGACCTCTTCCTCGGCCTGTATGGATGAATATCCCGGAAGGATCAAAAGCCATATAAGAGGCAGAATTTTATACTTCAGCATCATTTTGAAAAATATACTCCGATACCCAAAAAGTCAAGATAGCTATTAAGCTCACAAACAGCAATGTTTATGAATAATTCAGGCTATTTTTTCTCTTTTTCCTTTTCCAAGACTTTCTTGATCTGTTCTATTTTAGCTTTATATCTGGCTTTGATCTGATCATCTGCAAGTTCATAGGCTTTTTCTGCCGCTTTGAGCGCATCTTCATGTTTTTTCATTTTTTGATACACCGTGGCCAAAGTGTCCCAATTGTAATACGCTTCCTGTAATTCAACAGATTTTTTCGCCGCCTGGAGGGCGCTTTCCAGGTTTTTCCCTTGTTGAGCCCAGAACATCGCATAACTGTTCAAAACACTGGCATTGTCTTGATGTTTTGCTGCATATTCAGGTCCGAAAAGCTTCAGAGCCTTTTCTTCTTTTCCCAGCCTGATGTAATTCTGCGCGGCTGTCCGGAAGTTGTACCATCTGTCTGGATCGATTTTCAGCGCCAGCATCATCATTTCCTCTGCACTTTTTGTATTCGTTTCATGTTTCACCCAGAAATTGGCATACTGCATGAGAGAATAGGCAAGATTGGACACCTGCCCTTCCATGAATCTTTTCCCAAAAACTCCATCCGCTTTCTCTTCCTCTTGTAACAGCATGTACAGTTCAGCCAGATCTTTCTGGTAGCGAGGGCTGGGATTGTACTTCATGATATCATTGATCTTTTCGGCCAGTTCGATCCCCTTGTCCACATTGTCCTTATCCCTAATGATTCTTGTGATGTAGGAGCTGAGAACGTAGGGATCATCGGGATACTTGGTTGTGTATTCCTCGAAGAATGCAGCCGCTTCTTCTTTGGGCGCGCGCATTCCGAAGTAATAACTCAGGCGTTGGAAAGCAGATTTCATCAACGGGCTTGCGGGATACTTTTTGATAAATGCTTTCAGAGGTTCCGGATCCATTTTTCTCGCAAAAGCCTGCATGGCTCCTATCGAAAATTCGGCGTATTCGGTGAAGGAAACCTTATTGTCCTGGTAATCCGTTGTTCCTTTTTTCCCATCGGGATCGAGGGTCAGGACTTTTTTGTACATCTCAAGAGCTTTTGCCTCATCGTATTTTCTGTCGTATTTGCGCGCAAGCTTGAATACCGTTTCAACATTTTTGGGATCTTTGGCGTATGCTTCCGAGATGGCCTTGAAAGTGTCGATGCCCTTGACGCTTTTTTCAAGCCGGTCAAGAAATTTTTCCGGCGGCGGGCCGTACCCGACATGCCAATCGTAATCTGACCCATCTTTATCCAGCAACATGACCGTTGGGGTTGCTCGAATGCTGAACCGCTTGTATGTCTCGTCTCCAGTTTTATCTCCTCTTTCGGCTCGGAAAAGAACAAAATTGGAGTTCAGAAACTCCTGGAATTTTTTGTTTTGAAAAAACTGCTGATCCAGCAGTATGCAGGACCCTCAGCCATCCGAGAAGAAGTCGATCAGAACCAGCTTGCCTTCGGTTTTAGCCTTGGCAACAGCATCATCCAGGCTACCCTGGAACCAGCTCTGAGCGGCTCCAAAGGAGGATAAAAAAATAAGGAGAAGAGGCAGGGCAAGTAATTTTCTCATAATG
>CAZOJY010000126.1:0-9576 GCA_964580235.1 uncultured Eubacteriales bacterium
GGGATCGAGCTCGAGAGCTTTTTGGGCCGCTTCCCTGGCTTTTGGCATAGCATCCTTACCGGGAAGGATGTCAAAACCCGTTGAGAGTAAGGTGTAAACCTCTGCCACTGATGCGTAAGCAAGCGCATAATCAGGGTCTTTTTCAATGGCCTGATTATAATAAGCCAACGCCTTGTCCATCGCGAACATGTTCAAACAGTAACGCCCTTTGAGATACAGTTCATAGGCCTCCAAATTAACGGGACGGTGCTCTTTGGGCGGTTTACTGGGCATATCGAGAGCAACCATCAATTTTTCCATAATTTTCTCTGTGATTTCGTCTTGGATGGCAAATACATCTTCCATGTTGCGATCGTACCGGTCCGACCAAAGGTGATAGCCGTCTTGGACTTTAATCAGCTGGGCTGTGATGCGCACGCGACTGCCGACTTTTCTTACGCTTCCTTCCAGCAGATTGTCGACATTCAATTTCCGGCCGATCTCTCGAATATCGATCTTCGCCCCCTTGAAAGCAAAGGATGATGTCCGGGCAACAACGTGCAGATCCGTGATCTTTGTCAGGCTATTGATCAGGTCCTCGGCCAATCCATCGCTGAAGTACTCGTTCTCCGGATCGGCGCTCATGTTGACAAAGGGCAGGACAGCGATTGAAGGTTTTTCTGATACAGGAAGCTTTGGCTTCACAACGATTGACTTTAGATCATCTAACAAAGCACTCATATCCTTATACCGCTTTCGCGTGTCTTTCTCGAGACACTTTTCAACAACCCGCTCTAATTTCCGTGTAATATCCATCCGGAACTCTGTCATAGGAACAGGCTTCTCATTCAGGATGGAATACAAAGCAGCCTGATCATTTGTGCTTTTAAAAGGACGTTTAGCCGTTAACATTTCGTAGAGCACACAACCTAAGGACCAGATATCGGTACGAAGGTCGACTTTTTCGCCCCGGGCTTGTTCGGGTGACATGTAGGCCACCGTGCCCATGATCGTGGCGGTTTTTGTAAGGTCTATGCCCCATTCCAGCTTGGCCAGGCCGAAGTCCATGATCTTGGTCTGTCTTCTCTTTGTCAGCATGACGTTGGCCGGCTTGATGTCGCGGTGGATGATGCCGTTCCGATGGGCCTCCTCTAAACCCTCAGCGACCTGGCCGGCGACATCCAGAGCCTCACCGACTGCCAACGGACCGGATGCCATCTTTTCCTTTAAACTCAGCCCTTCGATATACTCCATGGCGATGAAATACTGGCCATTCTCCTTTTCGATTTCATAAACGATGCAAATATTGGGGTGATTCAACGCCGCTGCAGCCTGAGCCTCCTGGATGAAACGATCTTTGGCCTCTTTATCCCGCATCATTTCCGGCGGTAGAAACTTCAGCGCCACCGTCCGCTTGAGCTTCGTGTCCTCCGCTTTGTACACTACACCCATCCCGCCTTCCCCGATTTTTTCGAGGATCCTGTAGTGCAAGACGGTCTTTCCGATCATCCTGTTTGTATCCTAAAAATTTTTTTTATCTTCTCTCAATTGGGGATGATTGTCAAAAATTAAATTTTTGTGGATTTGCTGCGACAAATATTACCCTAAAAGCGACGCAGCCTTGGTTGCTTTTCCCAAGACCTTATCGAACCGAGGATCATGTCAAAGATATCCCATGATTTTGTAACGGGCGAGGAGGTTGCCACGCTGTTTTATGGGCTGTTTTGGTGGATGTGATTAATTTAAGCTGCCGCCCCGGATCACGCGAACCTTCCGAATGGCGGTCGTGATCACACGGTTGCCGAATTCCATGCGCAGCCCACACGCGGCAATTGTGTCGACTTTGATGATGCTCCCCCCCCAGGTGCACCCCATTATGGCAACCTTCATTGGAGAGCGTCCCTTACGGGCAAACCAACCCCCTGAAACAATGTAGCGGTCGTCCCCGAGGACGCAAACGGAATAATCGGAATTCCGCGTCGTTATCAGGACCAAATCTCCAAACTGAAGTTCTTGTTTGCGCACCTGTTTCAGTTGTACAGCGCCGTTGACTATTTTTTCTAAACTGTGGGCTGTCCCGAGCATAAAAGTTCGATCCCTCAACTTAAATCGTTCTCTAGATGTATAGCAGAATAAAAATCCGAAGTCAATCACCATTTGGGGTGATTTTCTTAAAAAGTTTTTTAGGCTATTTTATATTGAACGTGTATGTGTACTTGATCATGATAGCACGGTTGTCCGTGAAGGGACGATGGGGAAAACCCCGATACCGGTTTGTGTTGATTCCATGATTGTAAACGAGGTAGAAATCATTCCCTTCACGAGGATTGTAACGAAACCGGATGTTGGCCACAACAACATCCTCTGCGCCGTTGTATTGGATGAAAGCACTGGCCGATAGTTTGGTGGTAAAGGTTGCCAGTATTTTCAGCCGAGCGATATGGGCCGTGAACGCCTGATCGCGATCTGGGAACTCGACTCGGTTGAATTCATAAAATCCACTCAACTGCCAGGTCGAAGAAAGATTCAGGAAATAAATTGTTCCGGCACTTATCCGCCATCCATCGTAAAAAGATCCGATTTTAAAATTCGGCATGAGAGCTAATGTTCTTCCCATCGGCGTGATGAGGTTGCCTTCGACTCCATAAAATGTATACTCCCCTGGCGGCACCTTCACATCATCGGTGAGTTCGAAATCTTCGGCCAAGTTTTCGACATAGACTTTGGGCTGGATAGATCCGCCCCAGCCAGAATTTGTCTCAAACTTCCATCCCGGCCCCAATTCGGCTGATTCGATGGTGCGGTCGCTGTTCCGCAGGAACAAAAATCCACCCAGAAAGACCTGATGGAGACGGAGGAAAGACTCGGCACTCGGGATCCATGCGTAAAACAAACGATTACCAAACCTTGTGTAATTCTCGCGCATCTCGAATCCTAGCCCAGGATTGTAATCTTCTCCGACCCTTGAGAGACTCAAGTTGTAGCCCGCCCCCTTCAATGTCCGCCTCTCCCAACTGAATCGGAATTTCGCCGGAACAAGGGAAAGGAATGTGTTCGACACATCGTTTTCAAATGTTTGAGCCCAATTGACGGTCAGGTAATCATTCCCAAAAACCCTGAAAATCCCGTCCAACCCGTAAGCCACATTGTAGCGGCCGTCCATCCCGATACGCGACGTTACCATTCCTCCCACATAGGAAAACGGATTAAAAAGGCGGCGGCGGATACGGAGGACGCCAAAATTTTCCGAAGGAAGGCCTTCCACCTTCGCCGTCTGCATGTTCAAGAATCCCAGGTCCCATCCGCCGACACGCCCCACTAAACGGGCTCCGCCGTAGATGCGGACCATATCGTCTGTATCTTCATTGATTCCGATCCGCCGGCTGTAGAACAGCCGGTTGGGTCCGCCGAAGCGAAATTCGAAGGTGCTCGCCCGCTCCAGGAAAAACCGACGTTTTTCGGGAAAAAACAGCGAAAACCGCGTTAGGTTGACCTGGACATCATCAGCCTCGACTTGGGCGAAATCCGTATTGACCGTGATGTCGGCGGTAAAATTGCTGGTGATGCCGTATTTGATATCTAAACCGGCTTCCAACACCGGATCATCTTCTCTTAAATACTCTGTCTCAGCGTCACTCAACTCATAGGCGCGCCCGTGGCCACCAAGAACATAGGGTGTGATGTAAAGAGGTTTTTTGGGGCGAACCTCTTCCATGACAACTTCCTGAGAAAGGGATGGCTTAACGATGCTCCAGGCTCCTGAATCCGGAGAAATGGAGGGAAACACATGGATCTCGTTTTTCCGGGCGATCCAGCGCCATATGATGATTCCCATCACCACACGCCCCTCTTCATCTTGAAAGCGGAGGCTGGAAAACGGAATGCGGAACTCGGCAAACCAGCCCTCCTCGCTGCGCGATACGGCCACATCCCAGAATGTATCCCAGCTCAACCCAAAAGGCATCTCATTATCCCGTTCGGTCACACCATCATTGGCAATCGTGGCATCCCATCGCAAACCCGTCGGAGTCGTGAAAAAGGCCAATCCGTTTTCTTTGTCACAGAAGCAGTCGATAACTATGCCGAAAAAATCCGTAGCTGCTGCGGCTGTATCTCTCTGCTTGGTAGCCCCCATGATTTTGGAGGGTTCGGAGTCGTACAGCCTCCCTGCCAAATACAGATACTCGTCATCATGGGCTACCAGAACAACAGTCTTTTCAGTGGGTTCCGCTCCAAAATGGGGAGCATGTTGGATAATTGTGAAGGGTTTAATTTTTTCCCAACCTGGTTCATCGATCTGCCCGTCCAGTGTGATCGGGCTTTCTATTCGCTGGAGAACAATCAAGTCCGCAGTGTTCGAATAGACAAAAACTCTGATTACACACAGGGTGAAAAAAATGGCGGTAAGAACCTTGTTAGTCATCAGTCCTATTCTTATTTCGCGGGGAGGATATCCCCAAAAATATCGTCACGACTTATAGCAAAGTCCTAAAACGAAGTCAATGAGGTGGATTTTAATTTGGGGGAGTGTTATGATTTTTTATCATTTGGCGAGGGCATGTTGGCAAAATCAAAAACCACCCTTATTCAAGGGGGGACAATCGTTCTGGGTCAAATTGTTGCCCAGCAGAACATTTTGATCGAGGGAGAAAAAATTCGCGCGGTCGGAATCCTGAAAGATCATCAAGCGGACAGGCTGATCGACGCAAAAAGACTCCTCGTTCTTCCCGGCGCTGTGGACACCCACGTCCATTTCAACGACAAATTCATGAATACAACCAGTGTGCACGATTATTACACTGGAACTCGGGCGGCGGCTTTTGGAGGTGTTACAAGCATCGTGGATTTTTCCAATCAGATTCCGGGCAAACCCCTTATCCAGACTATTGAAATCAAAAAACAGGAAGCCAAAGGAAAAGCAATCGTCGATTGGGGGGTTCATCCGGTGATCACCAAGCCCACGGCTGAGGCGTTGAAAGAAATTCCTTTGCTGGTCCAGGAGGGAGCGCCGACGATCAAATGCTACATGACTTATAGAGCTGAAGGACTGATGGTCAGGGATAAGGATTTAGGGCGCATTATGGAAGCCTTGAAAAAGGCAGGCGGCATGCTTATGGTTCATGCGGAGGACAACAAGACTATCGAAAAAAACGTCCCACGGATGATCCAGGAGGGATTGACAAGCCCCATTTTTCACGCCAAAAGCCGGCCCCCTGATTCCGAAGCCAGAGCCATTCAGCGCTGCATTCAATTGGCAAAAAAAACAAAGGTACGGCTATTTATCGTACATATGGCATCTGCAGCGGGTGTGGAACTCGTGGGGAAGGCCCGAGGAGAAGGGAACGACATCATTGCAGAAACCTGCACCCATTATCTGATTTTCACCGAAAGGATGCTCGAGAGGAATGACGGGATTAAATGGATCTGTTCGCCGCCGCTGCGGAATTCGATGATCCAGGAATGGCTGTGGAAGGGAATCCGGGACGGCCGCATATCCATGGTGACCTCTGATGATGCAGCATATGGGTGGGCCGCCAAACTTTACGGGGCCGACCGTTTCGACAAATGTCCTAACGGTATTCCAGGGATCGAAGTCCGGCTTCCTCTGCTCTACTCGGAGGGAGTTGCCAAAGGACGTATCTCTCTGCCGCGTTTCGTCGAGTTGATATCCACTCAACCCGCCCTTTTATTCGGCCTGGCTCCCCAAAAGGGGACTTTAGCACCCGGAGCAGATGCCGATATCGTCCTGATCGATCCAAAGGCCAAATGGACCATGAACCGGGAAAGCCTTCATATGGCCGCGGACTGGTCGGCTTATGAAAATATCCCCATAACGGGAAAAATTGTCAAAGTTTTTTCTCGAGGCGATTTGATCATCGACGGCGATAAGTATTTGGCCAGAAAGGGAAGAGGGCGGTTTCTTTACCGCAAGCTTGATTTATCTGTTCGCACATCTGTGTGAACAGTCATTCGATTTTAGAGGTGTGAGTAAAGATGGGAGAACACAAAAAAGCATCTATTTTTTCCGGGGCCTCGGCCGCGCAGGTCGCTGAAGATTTGAAACCGCTGGTTGACTTCACAGATGATGGCCTCTCGCTCCCGGAGCTTCGGCAGCTTCTAGAAAAACGGCTGTTTCCTCATCTGATGAAGTATGACATCCCCGCTTTTCAGTCCATGTTCAATGCCATTCCAGAGGAAGGTGCCAAATTCGGGGCGGCCATCGCTCTCCAATACAACCAGGGTGTAACCAACTGGCAGGTATCTCCCGGAGGGGCCATGCTGGAGGAGCTTTGCGGCAGAGCTCTCTGCCGTTTGTTTGGATTCGACCGGGAAGCAGATGCCACATTCATGTACTGCGGCACCTACGCCAATCTAGAAGCCCTGTATTTTGCCCTCCACGGGCATGCCGAAATAGAGGGATTCGAATTTAACCAAAAAGGGCTGAAAGGTTTCAGAGATCCCGCAGGTCTCGCCCTTCTGACTTCCGAAGATGCGCACCTCTCGCTCAAACACGCCGCACGAATCCTGGGCATCGGCGAACAGGGTCTTATCCCCTTAAAAGTCGATGAAAACCGCCGCATCGATGCCGATAACCTGAGGGAAAAGCTGGATGAGCTCTATGGAAAAAGAGACATCTTCTGTGTTGTTGCCACGGCCGGAACGACATCCACCGGAGCGGTAGATCCCATTTTCCCGATCGCAGAAATATGTCATGAATCAAACATTTGGCTGCATGTGGACGGGGCCTATGGGTTGGCTTATTGTCTAGTCCCGGAATGGGAACATCTTTACAAGGGACGGGAACTGGCCGACTCCCTCTCCTGGGACCCGCACAAGCAGCTCGGTATTCCCATCCCAAATTCAATGCTGTTTCTCAGACGTCGAGAAGATTTCGGACGCATGAGCATTTTTGGCCACTATTTCAACCCGGAGCAAGACCAAAAGCCCAATCCCGGCCTCAAGTCTCCCCCGACCACACGGCCCTTTTCTGCATTATCTCTCGTCACATCCTTGCGCTATCAGGGAAAAAACAAATTGATAGAGAGGCTCCGCGCCCCCTTAGTGGCGATCAAGGAGACAGCCGCCCGAATCAAAGACGAACCGGGAGTGGAATTGATGCTTTCCCCGGATACCGGGATCTTGTGTTTTCGTGTTATCCCAGAAGGTTTTCCAAAAGAAAAGCGGAATGTTTTGCAGGAACACATCTATGACAAGATCATGAATGAAGGGGAACGGACCATATCAAAAACAAAACTGGGAAAGAGGACCGTACTGCGGCTGGTGGCGATTTCTCCGTCTCTGACGTCCGATGATCTGATGGAAACGGTCGGCTACGCCCGTTCTGTCGCAAAGGAATATCCATTGTCAATGCAAACAGGGTGAAGTGATTTTCGGTCTGTCATTAAGGAATCTTTGGCATGTTTGACAAAATTTTGGATGTGGCTGCAGAGATCGACAGCATCCTGTGGGGTCCGTGGACTCTTGTATTTATCGCGGCTGTCGCTGTTTTTTTTACGATAAAATCGAAAGGTTTCCAGATCCGGCGAATCAATTTCATCTTCAAAAAGACCTTTGGCACCATCTTTGCGGGAACAAAAACAAAAGCAAAAGGACGGATGACGCCATTCCAGGCCGCATCCACGGCATTAGCCAGCACAGTCGGAATGGGGAATATGGCAGGGGTGGCCACGGCTCTCTCCATCGGAGGGCCAGGAGCGATATTCTGGATGTGGGTGATGGCTCTGTTGAGCATGATGACCAAAACGGCAGAAATCACTTTAGCGGTCCACTACAGGGATATCGACGAAAAAGGCAGCCTGCGTGGCGGGCCGATGTACTACATTCAAAAAGGCTTGGGGTGGAAATTTCTGGCAAAGTTATTTGCAGCAGGTGTTCTGATCAACGCGTTGTTCACGGCCACTCTCCTCCAATCCCATACGGTCGGGAGAGCATTTCTTTCCAGCTATAATTTGAGCCCGTACATAACCACTGGTCTCATGGCGCTGATCACAGTCTTTGTGATCATCGGCGGCATCAGGCGTATCGGACAGGTGTGTGAACGCCTCGTGCCTTTTATGTCGATCGTTTATCTTGTGGCCGGAATCATTATTTTTATCGTCAATTATGAAAATATCCCTGGGGTGTTCGGCATGATCTTCCGGTATGCTTTTGCCCCTGTTCCGGCGGTTGGAGGATTTGCTGGGGCTGCGGTCAGAGCAGCCCTCAAGGAGGGCATGGCCAAAGGTATGCTCTCGAATGAGGCTGGTTTGGGGACAGCCCCAATGGCTCACGCTACCGCAGACACCAAACATCCCTTTCAGCAGGGTCTCTGGGGAGGCTTAGAGGTTTTCATCGATACGATTGTCATCTGTACTATTACCTCATTTGCCATCCTTTCTACCGGAATTCTGTCGAGCGGTAAATCCGGGATCGAACTTGTGATCGATTCTTTTGCATCGGTTTTTCCTCAGAGTTTAGCCGGCGCATTGATCTCTATCTCCATCCTGACTTTTTGCTTGTCCACGCAGATCGGCTTTTTTATCTACTACGAAACCTCGATTGTCAGCCTTTTCGGGAAAAGGGCCATGATATACCTAAAGTGGATTTACCTTATACCCGGAATCCTGTTTGCAGGCATCGCCGATGTGGAGAAACTGTGGGTGTTCGCCAATATCTCGGTGGGCGTATGTTCTCTGCCGAACTTGGTGGCTCTTCTCGCTCTAAGCGGGGCCTTTTTCAAACTGATGA
This sequence comes from uncultured Eubacteriales bacterium, assembly GCA_964580235.1. Classification (GTDB taxonomy): domain Bacteria; phylum Acidobacteriota; class Aminicenantia; order Aminicenantales; family Aminicenantaceae. The sequence goes on from CAZOJY010000126.1 coordinate 8,728, forward strand.
GGGACTATATGACAGATAGAAATAAATATGCAACGGCTATAGTGGATACATCAAAGGCATATGTCAAAAAAGCCAAATGAACAAAAAACTAAAAGTTTTGATCATCAACCCCAACAGCGATCTGGAAATGACGAAGACCATACAGGTCACGGCCGAAGAATTCGCAGGAGAACATCTCAACGTTTCATGCCTCCCCACGCCAGGAGCTCCCAAGTTCATCGAAACACGAGAAGACGAGTTTTTGGCAGCACCGGGAATGATCAAGCTGGTGAAAGAAAACAACGATAAATATGACGCCTTCATCATCGCCTGTCACTGCGATCCCAACATGGATGTCATCAAAGAAATCACCGATAAACCTGTCGTCGGGATCGGAGAAGCTTCGATGCGGATCGCCAGCATGCTGGGACATCGATTTTCCATTATTCAGACAACAGAGGAATCTGTTCCTCTTAAGGAAGCTTTGGTGAGGAAATACCGGCTCCAGGATTTTCTAGCTTCGGTACGGGCACCTCAAGATATTTCGCCAGAATCTAACTATGAGGAAAAGTATATTAAAGCTGCCAGAGCCGCCATCGCAGAAGACGGGGCGGATGTCATCGTTTTGGGCTGCGCAGGCCTGACAGGGCTGGACATACACATGCAAAAAGAGCTGGGCGTTCCGGTTCTGGACGGCGTGCTATGCGCCCTCATCCTCGCCACCGCTTTATAAATTGGGAATAAATTGGGGACAGGATACGTTTTCACCAATTTTTTTATGAACCATGAATATCGTTCCATCAAATTATGCCATTATAATTAGGGTTCACTGAAAAACTCTAAAAATCTCAATAACTTATTGATATTGTT
>CAZOJY010000127.1:0-9419 GCA_964580235.1 uncultured Eubacteriales bacterium
CTGATTCTGTTTATTTTGAAAGAGGGCATCGTCCTTTTTTATGAATAGGTCAGGTAAATCAATTGTTGCCAGCTTTACCGACTCAATTTTTGAGGAGACTCAACGATGTTGAGCTCGAAGACTGTTTGAGCGCTGGGCAACTCATCTGAACAGACCAAAGCATAGCTGAGTATTTGGAGATAGGAAGGATTAATACGTACAGTTATTATTTTTTTATCGGCCCGATGACTTCCCTGGAAATGATCAATCTTTGAATCTCGTTTGTCCCTTCGTAGATCTGAAGCAACTTAGCATCCCTCATCAGCTTTTCCATTGGATAGTCCTTCATGTATCCATAACCGCCAAAAATCTGTAGGGCTTCTGTCGTTACTTTCATGGCAATATCCGATCCGTACATCTTAGCCATGGCAGATTCTTTTCCACAGGGCTTTCCTTGATCCATCAGCCATGCCGATCGCCAAACAAGCTGTCGGGCTGCATCTATTTCGGTGGCCATTTGAGCGATTTTAAAAGCGGTGTTCTGAAAGAGCGCGATGGGTTTCCCAAACTGGATTCTCGTTTTGGCATATTCGATAGCATATTCCATCGCTGCCCTGGCAATTCCCACACCCGCAGCCCCGACAGGAGCTCTGGTACGGTCCAATATCCGCATGGCAATGATGAATCCCATGCCTTCTTTAGCCAGAAGATTTGCGGCAGGCACCTTCACATCCTCAAAATACAGTTCGACAGTGTTCGAAGCCCTCTGCCCCATCTTATCCTCTTCTTTACCTACTGTAATCCCTGGAGTCTCGCGCGGTACGATGAAGGCGCTCATTCCCCGGGCTCCTTTTCCAGGATCAGTCAACGCAAACACCGTGTACATACTGGCAATACCACCGTTGGATATAAAACACTTGGATCCGTTGATGACGTATTCGTCGCCTTGTTTTACGGCCTTTGTCTTCAAAGACCCCGCATCTGAACCCGCCTCTCTTTCGGTCAGACAGAATGAGGCAAAGGACATCTTTTCTGTTTGAGGCGTAAGATATTTCTTTTTTTGCTCATCGGTTCCGAAAAGAATAATCGGGCTGAAAGCCAGTGCATTGACCATCATTGTTGTATACATCCCTGTACACCCTGCGGCCAGCTCTTCACTTATGATAACGGTATCCACATCAGAAAGCCCCCCCCCTCCATATTCCTTGGGGATTGTGCAAGTGAGGAATCCCACTTCAAACGCCTTTTTCATCACATCTTCGGAAAATTCATCGCCTTTGTCATACTTAGCAGCATTCGGTTTCATTTCTTTTTCTGCAAACTCACGACTCATCTCCTGAAGGGCAATCTGTTCTTCGGTTAAGCTGAAATCAATCACTTTTTCCTCCTCTGTCTGTCGTATGCAATAAATCATGTACGATTATTGCCAAAAAACCTTATACTGTAAACTTTTCCTTCTGTCAATCTTGATGTCTGGTTAAATCCTTGTTTTCAAGAAGGACCTTCTCACGCGCCATCATAAAAACAGGGTTATCCAGGCCTAAAAGGACGCTCATAATATCTTGAGGTTTTTCTCCTTTTAAAGGAACATTTTTTATAAAAAGCATGAGTTTCCCCGCAGTTTCATCCACAAAAACCCTCTCGAGAGATTCTCCAGTGCTCCTCTTGAGATAAATTTCAACTAGTTTTTTTGCTTGATCAAAATAATTTTCATCCGCTTTATCGCTCAAAGAAAGATTTTTTATGGCTTCGATTACCTTTTTGTTACGCAAATCAATAGAATAGACAAAAGCTCTTATCCTCCTGTTCATCGGAAGCTCTGTCTCATCTAGCCGACTCAATCCAAAAAACTCGATCCCCTCAAGCATATATCTATTGATTTGAGGCACAAACTCATCCTCTGAGAAAACATATCCGGATTTGAACTCAATCCATTCGGCATGGGCCGCCATGCCCAGCGGAAGAGCGGGCAGATAAGAAATCAGCATTTTGGGATGGAATCCCTGTGAGTAACAAACAGAGATTCCTGCTCTACGGAATCCCTGCCGGATTATATTATTCAAGTTCATATGCGACAAAAATCGCGCATGATTTTTTTTCCGGAAAGAAGCCCGGTATCTCTGCACATTCTCTGACCGCTTTCCCAGAGGACGGGAATCATCAACAATACCGGCAATGCTTGCGTTGAATTTTTTTGTGTAAAATTTCGAAAGTGAACATCCATGGCATACAGAACAATCTCTATCCAGGCAAGAGAGGCTGGATTTCCCGTCCAAGGCCATTTGTAATTCTTCAAGCAAATGGTTTTTTTCAAGACCTGTGTCAATGTGATCCCATGGAAGAATACTTCTCCTGTCCAGTTCAGACAGGTACTCCTGGAAGTCGATATTTTCCGATTCAAATGCTTTCTCCCAGATCGGAAAACGCAACATGTCATTCCAACTCTCAAATCGTGCTCCACTTTTCCAAGCACGGAGCAGCACGGCATTCAACCTTCTGTCCCCTCGTGAAAAAACACCTTCAAGAACCGAGCGTTCAAGAGGATCCCTTTTTAATTTTACAGTGGGATATTTTTTCAAATGCGATAAAACATAATTGAACTTAGCATGTAAAATGTCTTTTTCCTCCATCCGGAGCCATTGGAAAGGAGTGTGCGGCTTGGGAATAAAGGAAGATATGCTGAGATTAATCCGAGGGTATTTTTTCAGGAGTTTTCTCCCGATACGCAATATCTCCTTTACCATATCCACGATTCCCAGAAGATCCTCTTCTCTTTCTGTTGGTAGGCCGATCATGAAATAAAGTTTCAGCCGTTTCCATCCCATAGAAAAAGCATTTTCTGCTGCATCCCAAATTTCGTCATCCTGAAGGCACTTATTGATCACGTTACGCAGCCTCTCTGTGCCTGCTTCAGGAACTAGAGTAAACCCCGTTTTCCTTACCTTGACGATGTTTTTAACGACTTCAGACGTCAATCCTTTTGGACGGAGAGAGGGTAAGGAAAGGGACACTTTTTTCTTTTCCAGTTCCTTCATCAGAGCTCGGATCAGACCTTCAAGATAAGGGTAATCGCTTACAGAGAGAGAGGACAGAGAAACGGCTTCATAACCCGTAGAACGTAAGCTGTTCAAGATGCCCTCTATCACGGAAGAAGGATTTTTTATGCGAGGAGGGAAATATAGGCTCGAGGCCTGACAAAACCGGCAATTTTGTGGGCACCCCCTGGCCACTTCCCATGCTATCCGATCAAATATCACTTGGATATGCGGAACGATTATATCTTCAGGAAAAGGAGCTTGTTGGAAAGGATATAGCACCCTTTTTTTTATCTTTTCGGGCACATTTCCTATGGGTTCAACGGCCATCAATAGATTTTTTTTGGGTCTGTATGGATTATACATCGAGGGAATATAAACTCCCTTGATTTTTGCGAGTTCACCCAAGATTATGGCCTTTTCCCTTGATTCTTTTTTCAAAGCCATAAAACTCTGTATGATCTCTAAAAAAGCTTCCTCTCCATCTCCTATCAGGAAAAGATCAAAATAGTCAGCCAGAGGTTCTGGATTGAACACAGCCGGTCCACCAGCAATGACCATGGGATAGCGGAGATTTCTTTTATCCGAAAAAAGTGGAATGCCCCCCAGGTCAAGTATGTTCAGGATGTTGGAATAGTTGAGTTCATACAGAAGAGAAAAACCAATGATGTCGAATCTATTGAGAGGGATTCTGTTTTCAAGGGAAAAAAGCGGAATATTTTTGGCTCTCAGCTCCCTCTCAAAATCCAGCCAAGGAGCAAAAACACGTTCAGCCAAGATGTGAGGCTGGGAATTAAGGATATGGTAAAGAATCTTTTGGCCGAGATAGGACATCCCGACTTCATACAGGTCAGGAAATGCCAATGCTACTTTTACACTAACACGGTCCGGATTCTTTTTTACCGCATTCCATTCTCCCCCAAGATATCGGCCGGGTTTCTCCACTTTCTGAAGGATGTCTTCCAGATCGCTCCAATCAATCATTTTTGTCACGGATTGCACACTTCATACGTTAACAAACCTTCTCATTCGGACATTTATAACAAGAGAGACAGCCAGAAAATTGGTGATCAATGAAGATCCCCCGTAACTAATTAAAGGAAGCGGAACGCCCGTGATCGGAAAAAGACCTATTGTCATAAAAACATTCACAAAAAATTGGAACGCAATCATTCCAGCAACCATGTATATGATAAAAACACCTACACGATCTCTTGATTTTGCTACTGATTGAAAAAGTCGAGCGAGGAACAAAAAATACAGAAGAAACGTGATAAAGACACCGATGAACCCAAACTCCTCTCCGATAACAGAGAAGATGAAATCCGTGTGTCTGGCGGGAAGAAATCTGAGCTGGCTCTGCGTTCCTTTTTTATAGCCCTTCCCCAAAAAACCTCCCGAACCGATGGCAATTTTAGATTGGATTATGTGGTAGCCCGCTCCCAGCGGATCCTTATCCGGAGAAAGAAGCGTTGTAATCCTTTCCTTTTGGTATCCTTTTAGGATAACACTCCACCCGACAATTCCCAATAGGAGAGCTAAAATAAGCAGGATAATCACTGTTCTTTTTTTCAATCTCACTAGAAAAAAAACGGCCAGCAGAATCGGAATATATGTAAGAGCTGTACCCAAATCCGGTTGCAGTCCTACCAATAATACAGGAGTGCCAACGATTAGAATACTCAGGAAGCCGTGAGCGAACGAGAGGGAGTTTCGCCTGTAATTGGAAAATATGTGAGCTAGAACCAATATCACCGGAATTTTCGAGATCTCCGAGGGTTGAACTTGAAAAAACGGCAAAATTATCCAGCTTTTGGTTCCTGCAGTCAGCCGCCCAAAAAGCAATACTGCGGCAAGAATGATAACGGCCACGATGTAAAAATACAGGGAATATGCAACAAAAATCCTGTAATTCACAGACAAAAACACAAAAAAAGCAATAAGTGCCACAAGAAACCAGAAAAATTGTTTGAGGGCGTAATTTCCCGGTAAATAATGAGAACTGCTGTGTATAAAGACCAAGCCTATGGATGAATTGAGGATCAACAGCCCTATCAAACCCCAATCGATATTCCGGAGTTGATTTCTATCTATCATGATTTTCTCGGTACAGACGAAAAATCTCCCGGGCCAGCGGGGCTGCTGTTGTTCCTCCCATTCCGCCATATTCCACGAGAATCGTAACGACAATCTCAGGATTTTTTTTGGGGGCAAATCCTGTATACCAAGAGTGAGTTTTAACTATTTTTCCATCCAGGCTAAGCTTTTCTGCCGTTGCTGTGCTGATCACCTGCGTAGAGCCTGTTTTCCCACAGACATCAAATCCTTGTACTTTTGCTGCTCTTCCTGTTCCTCCTTCATTAACAGATTTCCACATCCCTGTAATGACTTTATTAAAAACTGATTCTTGAATTTCCGTTTGTGCCGCCGCTACGCGGTCAGATTCTTTCTTTTTTAAGAGATGAGGAACCACTTTTCTGCCTCTGTTTGCTATAAGAGCTGTTAAGGCACTTATTTGAAGAGGTGTCACTTGAAGCGGCCCCTGCCCGATGGACACAGAGATAGTCTCTCCGGGATACCAGGGCTCATTTCTGACTCTTCTTTTCCAATCAGAGTCAGGCACCAAGCCCTTCTTTTCTCCAGGTAAATCAATTCCTGTCAGAGCTCCTAAACCCAGCATCCTTGCATACCTGGCAATTTCTTCTATTCCCATCGATTTGCCAAGTTGATAGAAATAGATGTTACAGGAATGCTTGATCGCGTTGTACAAATTCATTGATCCGTGCCCTCCCTTAAACCAGCAGGAAAAGGGATGGTTATAAATTCGAATTGAGCCGGTACAATAATAGGTTTTCCATTCGTTGATGACTCTGGAATCCAGCGCGCCTAGGGCCATCGTAAGCTTGAAAATAGAACCTGGTGCGTACAAACCCCGGATCGCGCGATTCTCAAGAGGAAACTCGGGATCACGGAGAAGATTAAGCCATTCCTCTGGGGAAAACCGGCTGATGAATTTATTTGGATCAAAAGTCGGAAAACTTGCCAAAGTCAGGATTTCTCCATTTCTTGGATCCAACACGACCACTGCTCCCTCCCTCCCTTTTAGGAGTTCTTCGGCCCTGTTTTGAAGCGCAAAATCCAAGGTGAGATTGATGTTCTGACCCGGAACAGAATCCTCTCTGGAAATCTCACCTCTGAGTCTTCCCAGGCTGTCGGCTATTTCCAGAACCCGTCCCTCCTCTCCCACAAGCAGGTTCTCATATTCTTTTTCAATCCCGGTCTTCCCCACCAAATCACCCGGACGTCTTTTGCCATTACTGTGACCGATCTCCTCGGGAGAAATTTCTTGTAGATACCCGATGACGTGGGCGGCTAAGGTTTTATATGGATAATTTCTTTTGGGTTCAGCTCGAATAAGCAGCTCGGGAAATTCTGCTTGTCTCGCCTTGACACGAGAAACTTCTTCAAGTTCCAAATTATCCTTTATTACGATCGGCTGAAAAAGTGGCAAATATTTATATTTGTTGATTCTTTCCTTCAAGACAGGAAGCTCCATATCGAGCAACCGGGATATCCTTTCACATGACTTCTCAAAATCATCACAATTCTCCCGTACTATAGAAACATGAAAAGAAGCAACATTGGTAGCCAGGTTTTTGCCGTTTCTGTCTTTAATCAACCCCCGCTGTGGAGACAGCAGAATCTCCCGGATTCTGTTTGCTTCAGATTGTTTCCAGTACTTATTATGATCAATAATCTGGATCTTCCAGAAAAAAAACAGAAGGAGAATAAAAACAAATGCAACCAGAACTAATGTTTTTTGAGATTTATCTTGAATAGGCGTTAGATCTTCATAAATTTTTTCTTCTTTTCTCATCAGCCATTCTATATATTTGATTTTTTGTTCTTGCGAATATACCGGTATAACAACGATCCTAAAACTGCTGTAATAAAGGGTTGAAAAAAGATTAGTCCCTTTCCTGTATCCACTCTTTGAGAAAAAATAAAGGAATATAATGCGGCCCAGATAAGCAGTTCCACGGTGATGAGCAAAAAAACAAAAATAAAATTCCGTTTAACCGGAGTTACATTGACTTTGCCAGAAAAATATCCTGCTGAAAATCCAATGATCGTTTTGGCAATGCCTGCAATCCCAAAGATGCCGAGAGAAAAGGAATCTTGGATAATTCCACAGATAGCACCCAAACAGGCTCCATACACCTCACCCTTCTCCAAAGCATAGTAGATCACGATCAAACTGAAAAAATTCATCAATAAAAGGAGAGAAACAGAAATTTTTGCGAGGAGTGTATAGAGAATAAAAGCCCCAAGAATCGAAAAGATCATCCATATAAAATCTTTCATCCCATTACCCTAAAAGAAATCGTTAGCATCCACCATGATTACGGCCAATACATCGAGATCCTGTATTTTAAAGGCTGGGATAACCTTTATTTCTTTAAAAAGTGTATTATTCTTCTCTACTGAAATAATATGCCCGACAGGAACCCCCGGCATATAGATTCCATCCATGCCGGTCGTGATCAGTCTATCGCCTTTGACAATCGATGTTTCTGTAGCAAGAATGTATTCCAAATTGCACTGTCCATTCCCTATTCCGTTTATTATTCCCGGAATGTCCTTTCCTTGCGGAATAACGTACACGCCGCTCTCGGTATCTGTGATCATTTGGACTCGGGCTTGTTTGGAGGTAATAGGATCAACCACCCGACCTACAAGCTGGCCCTTTTTATCCAGGACAACCATGTCTTTTTTTACGCCATCCCGGGAACCTTTGTTGATTACCAGGGATTTCCAGATATTACTGGCATCCATCCCGATAACTCGAGCAGGCAAGATGCTTCTTTCTAATTCATGCAAAATGTTCAACATTTCCTTTTCTGTTTTGTATGTTCGGAGCATACTTCGAAGTAGGCTGTTCTCCTGATTAAGTCGGAACACCCTTTCCTGCAGTATTTGATTGTCCTTCTGAACTCTGTGCAGGCCAAAATAATTCTTCCAAAGGCTGCCGATCCCCCGGGAGATCGAAACTGTTCCATGTTTGATCGGAGAAAAAACAGAAAAAACAATTCTTTCAAAATAATTGGATTTATTCCCCATCGGAACCTGGATAGATATCAGCACCAATTGGATAAATATCAGGGATAGAAGGATGATTAGGTTTTTCGCTCTTTTTATAGAAACGGACATAGACGTTTTATCTTCAAACTAGCCGAATTCAGAATTCATTGACTATTTTAAAAGAAATCGAGGAAAGGAGTCAATCGTCAGTAAAAAGTCTATTTCAGATTAAGGATATCTTTTTTAAAAGTTCAAAATCATCCAGCATTTTACCGGCACCCAGCACCACAGTGGTCAACGGATCTTCTGTAATAAAAACCGGGAGCTGAGTTTCCTCTCTAATTCTCTTATCTATGTTTTTAAGTAGTGCTCCGCCACCGGTGAGCACAATTCCTCTGTCAATGATATCTGCGGAAAGTTCTGGAGGAGTTTTTTCGAGAGCAATACGGACAGCATTTATGATAGCGGCCACCACGTCCTCAAGCGATTCGCGAATCTCTTGATCATCGACCACGATCGTCTTAGGTATCCCCTCTCTCAAATCTCTTCCCTTGATCTCTAAAGTCATCGGCTCGTCCAATGGATGAGCGGAGCCAATTTGCATCTTAACTTGTTCTGCTGTTCTTTCACCGATCAATAAATTGTACTTTTTCTTGATGTACTGGATGATGCTTTCATCCATCTCATTGCCTGCGATACGGATAGAATGATTAAAAACAATCCCATTAAGAGAGATGACAGCGATGTCAGTCGTCCCCCCGCCAATGTCAACTATCATGTTGCCAGTAGGTTCGGAGATCGGGAGTTCAGCGCCGACAGAGGCTGACATGGGCTGTTCGACAAGGTAAACCTCTGAAGCCTTTGCTCTCATGGCTACGTCTTTGACGGCCCGTCTCTCGACCTGAGTGATTCCTGTAGGAATGCCGATCACAATGCGGGGCCTTAATAAGAAACCGCGATTGTTCGTGGCTCTTTTAATGAAAAAATCCAGCATTTTTTCAGCAATCTCAAAATCTGCAATGACGCCGTCCCTCATCGGCTTGATAGCCAGAACACTAGTCGGCGTTTTCCCGAGCATATCTTTTGCTCGTTTGCCCACGGCCTCAACCTTTCCTGTTTGTTTGTTCACGACAACGATAGAGGGCTCTTGGACGATAATGCCTTTACCTTTTAGATAAACGAGAGTGTTGGCTGTTCCCAGATCGATTGCTAGATCACAAAACAGCCGCCCTCTAAACCAATCTAAAAAACTCATTCGCATCCTTTTCCAACCTGACCTATTCATAAAAAAGGACGATGCCCTCTTTCAAAATAAACAGAATC
>CAZOJY010000128.1:0-9317 GCA_964580235.1 uncultured Eubacteriales bacterium
TCTTATTATTTGTTTTGGGTTGCGAGAACTTCCTTGCTCATCATCTAGATTTAGTAAAAGACAAAAAAATTGGATTGATAACAAATCCCACAGGAGTGGACAGCCATCTCAACAGCCTTATCGATCTATTCCATGAAAATCCCAATATCGATCTTGTGGCCCTTTATGGGCCAGAGCACGGTGTTCACGGCCATACCCAGGCTGGAGAATATATCCCCTTCACCAAAGATAAAAAATACGATCTTCCTGTATTCAGCCTGTATGGGCAATCCATAACACCTGATTCCAGGAGGCTGGACGATATCGATGAGTCCATGCGCTCGTTCGACACGGTGGCAGAAGGCAAGTCTCTTGAAGATTCTATGATCGAGGGCGTAGATGTGATGGTATTCGACATCCAAGACATCGGAACACGGATCTATACTTACATAGCCACTATGGCTTATTGCATGCAGAGATGTGCTGAGATGGGAATCGACTTTATCGTTTTGGACAGACCCAACCCGATCAACGGAGAAGTAACGCAAGGCCCTTTGTTGGAATATCCAGAGTTCAGCTCTTTTGTCGGACTGTATCCCATTCTGGTCCGCTATGGAATGACCATGGGAGAGTTGGCTCAATTGTTCAATGACCGTTTTTTACCCAAAAAAGTCAATTTGAAAGTTATCCCGATGAAGGGATGGACAAGGAAAATGTGGTACGAACAGACCGGCCTCGCTTGGGTTTATCCATCGCCCAATATCCCCACTCTGCAGACCGCCACGGTTTATCCGGGCCAAGTTTTTCTCGAAGGAACGAATATCTCGGAAGGGCACGGAACCACAAAACCTTTTGAACAATTCGGCTCTCCTTGGATTAACGGGCAGGAGTTAGCCCAAAAACTTAATGCGCTCGCTTTGCCGGGAGTTAAGTTTCGGGAAACTTGGTTCGCGCCTCACTGCTCTAAATATAGCGGTAAATTGTGTGGCGGGGCTCAAATACATGTTTTAGATCGCGATCGATTTCAGCCCTTTTTCTCCACTCTCAACGTTATCGAACAGATAAAAGAGATGTATCCCGAAAAATTTCAATTTCATCCCCGATATTTTGATATGATAACTGGATCCTCTGCAATCCGCCAAGCGATAGAAAAAGGTGTCTCGGTTGATGAAATCGCTCGAGAATATTCACTGCAGTCTGAGGAATTTTATGATCGGAGAAGCTCAAATTTGATGTACTGAAATTGCCGCTCGAGCTTTTTGTGATGGAAGTTGTGAATGGATCGATGGACATGTATAATACCATGAAAGAGGGATTCGTTAAGAGGCAGATGTGAAAAAAACGATTGCCATCATCGATGATGAACCGGATATCGTCGATCTCATTTCCCTCCATCTCAAAAAGGCCGGATTCGATGCTCGAGAATTTTTAAACGCAGAAGATTTTTTCGATTTTATCGGCAAAGATGTCCCGGATCTCATCCTTCTGGATCTCATGCTTCCTGATGCAGACGGGTTTGAAATCTGCAAGTATTTGAGAAGAAAAGACGAGTTCATATCTGTCCCCATCATAATGCTTTCAGCTAAAGGAGAGGAGACAGATAAGGTATTAGGGTTGGAATTAGGTGCCGATGATTATGTGACTAAGCCCTTTTCACCGAAAGAATTGGTGGCAAGGGTGAAGGCCGTTTTAAGAAGGCAGGGGAAGGAGGAAATCCTAAACAAAATCGAAATAGGAGATCTACTCACGATTTTTCCGGAAAAGCATGAAGCCTTTGTCGAAGGGAATAAAGTCGATCTAACATCCACAGAGTTTAAAATCTTGACATTGCTCGCATCCAAAAAAGGATGGGTATTCACACGCAATCAAATTTTGGATTATCTTTGGGGTCAAGAAAAAGCTGTGCTGGACCGGACAGTAGACGTCCACATCAAGCATTTGAGAGAAAAATTGGGTAAGCAAGCCAGTTTGATCAAAAATATCCGGGGTGTGGGTTATAAACTGGAAGAATGAAACGAACGATATTCTTCAAGGTTTTCGGGGGATTCCTTTTGGTGATATTTGCCTTCACGTGTTTTCTTCTGTTGTTTTCTCTATCCCCCATAAAAAATTTCTACCTGGATACCCTATCCCATGACCTGGAAAATTTGGGAGAAGCGCTCGAGATCAATGTGACCCCGTATTTAGAAAACGGCAGACAGACAGAACTGGATGATTTCATAAAAAAATTCGGAGCCGAGATCAACACAAGAATCACTATCATCGACAGGGAGGGAGTTGTTCTTGCTGATTCCGATGAAGACCCAAGGGTGATGAATAATCACAAATTTCGACCAGAGATCGCCATGGCCTTGGGAGGGGAAACCGGAAGATCGTTGCGTTTCAGCAATACGGTCGGGGCGGATATGCTTTATATCGGTCTTCCTATTAGCAGAAAAGGACAAATTACGGAAGTTCTCCGCGTGAGTCTTTATGTCAAGGATATCGATCTATTATACGCAGGGTTGAGGTCGAATATTTGGAGAATCATCATCATTCTTTCCCTTATTTCCCTGGTGGGTGCTTTTTTTTTATCGCGTTCACTCACTCAACCCATCAAAAAAATGAAATTAGCATCAGAACGTATAGCTTCAGGAGACTTCAGTACAAGAGTCTTTCTTAAAAATCGGGACGAACTCAAGGACCTGGCGGATGGGATCAATTCCATGACAGAGCGGATTCAATATCAATTCAGTGAAATGGAGAGAAAGAAAGAAGAACTGAATAGCATCCTCGGTTCTATTGCCGACGGTTTAATCGCAATAGATAGACAAGGGAAAATCCTGTTCAGTAATAAAATTTTTCAAGATATTTTTCAAACTGAAAATCCAGATGGCAGATTTTATTGGGAAGCGATTCGAGATCGAGAATTCAGCGATTTCGTCAAAGAAATCCAGGAAAAGAAAAAAAACATGGCCAAAGAATTGGGTAGGGATGGACGGTTATATTTATGCCGAGCAATCCTGCTGAGCTCTCGAGAAGAAATTGTTATTTCATTGCATGATCTTACGGAGATGAAACGAGTAGAACAGATCAAAAAGGACTTTATCTCGAATGTTTCGCACGAACTCCGCACTCCTTTGACAGCTATTAAGGGATACATTGAAACATTAAAGGATGAAGGAGGTGAGAAGTGTCATGGCTACGTAGATGTCATCGATCGGCACACGAACAGATTGATCAATATCGTGAAGGATCTTCTCCTATTATCTGAATTAGAAGAAGGGGAAACTAAACTGGAATTCGAAAAGATCGATCTCGACAAGATGATCCATAACATCCTGAAGATATCCGATCATAGAATGAAACAGAAGAATTTGACATCACACATCCAATGTGATTCCGATTTTCCTGTTATTCATGGAGATCCATTTCGATTGGAACAAATGTTCATCAATATACTGGATAATGCTGTGAATCATACAGAAAACGGAAAAATCTTGATTTTTCTGAAAAAAGAAAATAGAGAATCAATTTCCATTGCTATCCAAGATACTGGGATAGGCATACCCAAAGATCATTTGCCTAGAATTTTTGAGAGGTTTTATGTGGTGGATAAATCGCGCTCCAGAAAATTAGGGGGGACAGGTTTGGGACTATCCATCGTGAAGCATATAGTTCTTCTCCACAACGGAAAAGTCGCGGCAGAATCCACTTTGGGAAAAGGGACAAAATTTACGGTTATTCTTCCAGTAATTCCTCCTCAAAAATAATCATTTTTTCACTTAAAATTCTTAATATTCCTTTCTTTTTTTTGACAAAACATCGAGTTTTGTTAATTTCCTGTTAAGTCACAGCAAAATGAACAATTAACAAAAAATTAACAAAGACTTTATTTTCCGTTAACAATTTCGCTCGAAAATAAGCTTTACTTCATTGAAGGAGGTGAAGTTAACGAATATCAAGAAAAGAGCTCTAAAAATCATCTTAAAAAATAATGAAATTTTAAAGGAGGAAAAACGAATGAAAAAAGTCAGTTTGATTTTGATGATAGCTTTCGCTATCGCATTGATCCCTGCTTCAGGTCTTGCTCAATTTAAGCCCGATAGCGGCGCAATCAAGGGTTACATGGCAGCCGAGTATTACTGGAATTTCAATCATAACACTGGTAGCATCGATGACGGGGGATTCCAGGGCCGACACGGTTTCTGGTTCCGCCGGATCTATTTCACCTATGACAACAAACTCAGCGACACCATGAAAATGCGACTCAGGTTCGAGATGAATTCGCCAGGTGATTTCACCACGAGCTCAACACTGGATGCATTCGTCAAAGATGCCTACCTCAGCTTCAGCTTTGGTGGGGGAGCCAGCCTGGTTGCCGGAATTCAAAGTCCCCCGAGTTTTGCCCTGGAAGAAGATACCTGGGGATGGCGCCCGTTGGAAAAGACCCCCCTCGACCTGTATAAGTGGACCTCATCCAGAGATTTCGGGGTTGCTATCAAAGGAGGAAAAACCCTGGCCTACCACTTCATGTTCGGACAGGGTTCATCCAACAAATCCGAGACCAATGACGGTAAAAAATTCTTCGGATCTCTGGCCTGCAAAAGCAATGAATTTGTGGTCGAAGCCATGGCTCAGTATGAAAGGGCCAAAACTGGAGACGGTGACATCATCCTTAAGGGATTCGGAGCTTACACCGGTGATTGGGGAAGAGTCGGTCTTATGTACGCAAACAGAGGCTATAAAATAGAAGGAACGGATGACTCTCTAGTCTACAACATCTTTTCCGCTTTTGCCGTCATCAAAGCGGGTGAAAAAGTCGAACTCATCAGCCGCTACGACATGAACTTCGGAGACGGATACAAAGAAAGCTTCAAAGGAAGCGGTATCAATTATGTCCCCTTTGCCAACAACTATGAATTTAGCTTTGTCCTAGCAGCTTTGGTATATCAGGTTCACAAAAACGTCTGGATCATTCCAAACGTGAAGTTCACGATGTACAAAGATCCTGACGTGGGGGATAAAGCGGATAACGATTTTTACGGCTATCTCACTCTTTACTTTAAATTCTAACCAAAAAGGAGAATGAAAATGAATTTTAGAAAATTATTTTTAGTAGGTCTTCTTTGTGTTGGACTGATGGCATCAGCTAATACGATCACTGCGCAAAGAAATATGATGCAGATCAAGGGATCTGATACTTTGGTCAACTTGGTTCAGATCTTAGCTGAATCCTACATGGCGAAGAACCCGAAAAACCCGATCGCCATATTGGGCGGAGGTTCTGGAACAGGGATCGCGGCCTTGATCAACGGCACATGCGATGTTGCCAATCATTCTAGACAGATGAAGGATAAAGAAATCCAAATGGCTAAGGACAACGGTGTGACCCCTCACACATTTGTGATCGCTGTGGATGGACTGAGTGTCATCGTGAACGAGAACAACGCCTTATCCAAATTGACCATGGACCAGATCGGTGCCATGTTCCGCGGCGAGATCAAGAACTGGAAAGAAGTCGGTGGGCCGGATAAAGCAGTCTCGCTTTATGGAAGACAGTCCAATTCCGGTACATATGTTTTCTTCCAGGAGCATGTCTTGGGCAATCAAAACTATACTGCCGACATGAAACGGATGAACGGAAACGCTCAAATCGTCGAGGGTGTGACAGCTGACAAGTTCGGGATCGGATATGTCGGCGTGGGTTATGTTGCCGATTCCCAGGGCAATGTGAAAAAGGGAATCAAGATATTGAACGTGTCCAAAGATGCCAACTCTGAAGCTTTTTCTCCTCTGAACAAAGCCGCTGTCGATTCAGGCGATTATCCTATCGCAAGAGGTCTGTTCCAGTCCACAGCAGGCGTTCCTAAAGGGGCCGTTTTGGACTTCCTTAAGTTCGAGCTCAGTCCTGAAGGAC
Source organism: uncultured Eubacteriales bacterium (assembly GCA_964580235.1). Lineage (GTDB taxonomy): Bacteria > Acidobacteriota > Aminicenantia > Aminicenantales > Aminicenantaceae. The sequence continues at coordinate 5,879 of CAZOJY010000128.1, forward strand.
AGAAGATCGTCGTGGAAGAAGGATTTTTCCCTATCGGTTCTGGCCAGATGGAAGAGAACGCAAAAAAACTGAAATAGATTTTCACCAGCGGGGTTTTGTTGGGCAGGATTTATCGCTAAATCCTGCTCAACTGCTTCTTTTTTTTAATACTATTAAACATAAAATATGTTATCTTAAAAAAAAAATGATCAGGACAAAAAGGACAATTTTCACCAAGATCAAAGAATCAGCCATACGAGCCTTTTTTTTCACGAACGGAATCCTTGCGGTTTTCATCCTGATGGGGATCTTTTTGTTTTTGCTATACACGGCCATTCCTGCCTTCCGCGAAATCGACATAAAAGAATTTTTTGCGAGCAAAAACTGGAATCCCACTTCACCGGTCAAAGAAGAATATGGAATAGTGTCCATGATCTTCAGCACTTTTTTGGTGACGTTGGGAGCATTGGCAATATCTGTTCCCGTAGGGATCGGGGTGGCCTCCTATCTCTCGGATGTGGCCCACTGGAAAGTCCGGGAGATCGTCAAGCCCGTCATCGAGATTCTGGCCGGGATTCCTTCTGTGGTCATCGGATTTCTTGGCATTGTTCTTTTTGGCCCGGCTATCGCTAAGATCACTGGCCAGAGTAATGGGCTCAACGCTGTGAACGGATCGATATTACTGGCGGTTATGGCTTTACCGACGATCATTAGTATTTCAGAGGATTCTTTAAACGCTGTTCCCAGAGCTTACAAAGAAGCCTCTCTTGCCTTGGGTGCTTCCCGGTGGCAAACCCTCGTCCGGGTAAAAATCCCTGCCGCTCTCTCGGGAATTATCGCTGCCGTTATGCTGGGAATGGGACGGGCTATAGGTGAAACCATGACGGTTCTGATGGCTACCGGCAATGCTCCAGCGTTTCCCAGAGGGTTTCTGAGTTCCATTCGGACCATGACTGCCACAATCGCCATCGAACTTGGGGAAGTTCCTTACTACACGACACACTATTATTCTTTGTTTGCCATCGGCCTTGTCCTGTTTATCATCACCTTCGTCGTTAACCTTATATCCGACCTCGTTCTTCATAAATTTCAGGAAAGTGAACTGTGAAGAAAAAGAAAATTATCGAATTTCTCGGGTTTTTCTGTTTGAGGGTTTGTGTTTATCTTATTCTCGCCGTTCTTCTCTTATTCGTGTATGATATCGGCAGCAAAGGTATTGGTTCCGTAAACTGGGAATTCTTGTCTCAAGCTCCGAGAAGAGGAATGACAGAAGGAGGCATTTTCCCGGCTATTATCGGGACTTTTTTGGTGACCATCGTTACGGCCGCCCTTGCGGTGCCTTTAGGTATGTTTGCGGCCATTTATCTTAATGAGTACGCAGAACAAAGCAGGCTGACGCGGCTCATCCGGTTGTCCATAAGGAATCTCTCTGGAGTTCCATCCATCGTGTACGGTCTTTTTGGTGTGATTCTATTTGTCAATGTCTTGAAATTCGGAACATCGATCCTATCGGCGGGATTGACGCTCGGGCTTTTGACTTTGCCTTGGACGATCACGGCCAGTGAAGAGGCATTAAAAACCATCCCCAATTCCTATAGAGAGGGAGCTTTAGCATTAGGCGCGACCAAATGGCAAGCCATACGTACGAATGTTTTGCCATACGCCATGCCAGGGATGCTCACCGGAATAGTTCTGGGACTGGCAAGAGCAGCGGGAGAGACCGCGCCCATCATGTTTACCGGTGCGGCATTTTACTTGCCTTTTCTACCCCATTCTTTGAGGGATCAATTCATGGCCTTGCCCTATCATCTTTATGTGATGGCCACTCAGCATCACTCGATTGCGCAAGTTCGGCCTATCGCTTATGGGACAGCCTTGGTCTTGCTTTTGTTGATCTTGTTGATGAATTTGTCTGTCGTAATAATAAGATACAGGATGAGACGAATGAAAAGGGAGTAGGGGATGAGTGGAAAAGCAAAAATCGAAGCAAAAAAATTAGACTTTTATTATGGCAATAAAAGGGCCCTCAACAGTATCAGTATGGTCGCTCCCGAAAATAAGGTGACGGCTTTGATAGGACCCTCGGGTTGCGGAAAATCTACGTTTATTCGCACTTTGAACAGAATGAACGATGTGATTCCAGGAACCAGAATGGAGGGAAAGGTTATCATAGATGGCGTGGATATTTATTCTCAACGGATCGACATTGTGGAGCTGAGAAGAAGAATAGGCATGGTATTTCAAAAGCCGAATCCGTTTCCCAAATCCATATTCGATAACGTCGCTTACGGGTTGAGGATAAACGGTATAAAGGAAAGGAAAAAAATCCAAGAAATTGTGGAAACTAGCCTGCAAGAGGCTGCGTTATGGGAGGAGGTCAAGGATCGATTGAGGGAAAACGCTTTTTCTCTTTCTGGAGGACAGCAACAAAGGCTTTGCATTGCTCGATCTCTTGCAGTCGAACCAGAGGTCATTTTGTACGATGAACCCTGTTCGGCAATCGATCCCATCGCAACCGCGAAAATCGAGGATCTTATTCAGAAACAAAGAGAAAAATACACCGTTGTCATTGTTACGCATAACATGCAACAGGCTGCACGCGTTTCGGATTACACGGCCTTTTTAATGCTGGGAGAACTCATCGAGTATGGAGAAACGCCCAAATTGTTCACAAATCCCGAAAATAAGCTGACAGAAGACTATATCACAGGGAGATTCGGTTAAGGAGAAAGGAATATGGAAAGAAAATTTGATGAGGAACTCAATAATCTAAAAGAAAAAATGATGGAAATGGCAACTCTGGCTGAAGAATCTATCACACTGGCGGTTAGAAGCCTGAAGGAGCGGAACGAAGATTACGCTCGACAGGTTTTTCAAGGGGAAGAAACACTGAATTTATTGGATATAGAGATAGATAACCTGGGCATGCGGCTTTTCGCTTTGAGACAACCCATGGCTAGCGATCTACGTCTGATAACCGCGACGATGAGGATAGCCGTGGAACTGGAGAGAATAGGGGATCTTTCCGTAAACATTGCCCAGCGTTCGATGGAATTGATGAAACAACCTCCTTTGAAGCCTTTGATCGATATCCCCAGGATGGCTGAGCTGGCCCAACAGATGGTGAAAGATGCCATCGATGCATTTGTCAACAAGAATGATAAGCTGGCAAAAAGCGTCTGTGAGAGGGATGATGAGGTAGATTACCTGAACGATCAGATATTTCGAGAGCTTTTGACCTATATGATGCAGGATCCAAAAACGATCGAAAAGGCCGTGGACTTGATTTTGGTTGGACGGCATTTAGAGAGGATTGCGGACCATGCTACCAATATTGCCGAAGATGTGGTCTACTTGGTCAAAGGAAAAACCATCAAACATCACTTCAAATAGAATCATTCAACCTTCAAATAATATTTTCAGATTCAGGATTATATTTAAAATATTTAAAAAGCTTCAT
>CAZOJY010000129.1:0-9310 GCA_964580235.1 uncultured Eubacteriales bacterium
CATAGAGTTTATTTACAATTTTTCGCCGATTTGTTATTAATGAATGTTGTTTTTTTCGTTAAAATTTATTGAAAAAAGAGAGGTTTGGCAATGAAAATCAAAACATCATTCATTTTGGTATTGGCTTTTTTGATGGTCATCCTGGTTGCAGGATGCAAAAAAGCCGAACAACCGGCCGAGGCCGCTGCTCCAGAATTTCAATGGCAGATCGACCAGTTTGCCGACCTCCGGATCATGCGCTACCAGGTCCCGGGATTCGACGAGCTTCCCTTGGCTCAAAAAGAACTGATCTACTACCTGAGCGAGGCCGCCCTCTGCGGCCGGGATATCATCACAGATCAAAATTACAGGCACAATCTGACGATCCGCCAAACTCTGGACGCCATCGTCGAAGGATACAAGGGCGACCGCAGCGATCCCCAGTGGGATAAATTCATGGTCTACACCAAAAGAGTTTGGTTTTCCAACGGGATCCACCATCACTATTCCACGGATAAATTCATCCCGGAATTCACGGCGGATTATTTCGACTCTCTGGCCAAAGAGTCAGAAGGTGTCGACTTCCCATTAGCCGAGGGCCAATCCCTGGAAGACTTGCTCGCCTCTCTCCAGCCCATCATCTTTGATCCGGCTGTGGACGCCAAAAAAGTCTCTCTGGATTCCTCCAAGGACCTTGTCACTCACTCTGCCGTCAATTTTTACGAAAATGTCACCCAGGGAGAAGTCGAGAATTATTACAAAAGCATCACAGACGAGGATGACCCCACACCGATCTGGTACGGTCTGAATTCTCGTGTGGTCAAAAAAAACGGAAAGGTCACGGAAGAAGTGGCCTCCATCAACGGGCTTTACGGACCGGCGATCAAAAAAATCGTCTTTTGGCTGGAAAAAGCGGCCGGCGTGGCTGAGAACGACCAGCAGAGACAGGTGATCGAAAAGCTCATCGACTACTACCGCACCGGCGATCTGGAAAAGTACGACGAATACAATATCCTGTGGGTCAACGACGTGGATTCCCGGGTGGATTTCATCAACGGATTCATCGAGGTCTACAGCGATCCGCTCGGAATCAAGGGCTCCTGGGAGTCGATCGTCAACTTCAAGGACCTGGCGGCAACAAAACGGACGGACACGATCACAGCCAACGCCCAGTGGTTCGAGGACAACTCCCCTGTCAACCCTCGGTTTAAAAAGAAAGAAGTCAAAGGAGTGACCGCCAAAGTGATCACAGCGGCCATGCTGGGGGGAGATTCCTACCCCTCCACTCCGATCGGTATCAACCTTCCCAACGCCAACTGGATCCGTAAAAACTACGGCTCAAAATCTGTGACGCTCGGGAACATCACCTATGCCTATGACCAGGCATCGCTGGGTTCAGGTTTCGGTGAAGAGTTCTCCTATTCCAATGAGATTCTCGAACGGGCAAAAAAATACGGAGCCCTGGCCGGGAATCTGCATACAGACCTTCACGAAGTCCTGGGTCATGCCTCCGGGCAGCTTCTGCCAGGAGTGACCAATGAAGCCCTCAAAAATTATCACTCCCCTGTGGAAGAAGCACGAGCCGACTTATTTGCCCTGTATTATTTGATGGACGACAAGATGGTCGAGCTCGGCCTGCTGCCCAGCCTGGAGGCAGCCAAAGCCAATTATGACAAAAACATCCGGAATGGGCTGATGACCCAGCTCACCCGAATCCAACCCGGCAAAACTATCGAAGAGGCCCACATGCGCTCCCGCGCGCTTGTATCCCAATGGGTCTACGAAAAAGGCAAACCCGAGAATGTGATTTCCAAAGAGATCAAAGACGGGAAGACTTATTTTGTGATCAACGACTACCAGAAACTGCGCCAGCTCTTTGGCGAGCTGCTTGCGGAAGTGCAGCGCATCACAAGCGAAGGCGACTACGAAGCTGCCCGCGACCTGGTCGAGACCTATGGCGTCCAGGTCGATCCAGAACTGCACAAGGAGGTTTTGGAGCGGTATGCCAAACTCCACCTGGCACCCTACGGTGGATTCATCAATCCGGTCTACACACCTGTTGTCGAGAACGGCGAAATCGTGGACATCACAATCGAATACCCGACCGATTATGTCAAACAGATGCTCCGCTACGGCAAAGACTATTCTTTTTTATCAAAATAAGCCGCAAAGTCCGCTAATCCAATGCCCTCCTCATATTTCTGGATGTGGAATTCTTTTAACTGAGTCCAGGACTTTTTAAAAGTTCATCCACTCGGAAATCCTGTCCACTGCCTTCATCACGCGGCCGCAATATCTCATCAGAAAATCCTCGGAAAGGGACTGATTTTCGGGAACAGACTGCAGCGCTTCCAAAACTGCTTTTCCATCAAAATCGACATAGGCAATGCGGGCTGTCAGCTCTTCAGGTCCCCGGCCGAAATGGCTGCCCGGCAGGACCGCAACCCCCGTCTCTTCCAGCAAACGTTTACACATGCCGACACTCGTATGGATTTTCCTTGTCTGAAGCTTCTCCTTGAACGGTGAAAAGTCAGGGAAGATATAGAAGCCGCCCTGAGGGTATCTGATCTTTGCCCCGGCTTCTTCCAGCTTTCTGGATATGGCATTCCCTAAGGCCTTCACAATCCGGCGGGATTTCTTCAAATAGTCATCGATCTCCGGTCCTTCCTGGAAGGCACGTATTGCTGCATACTGAATCGGAGCACTTGTCGAGGTGAAGGTCTCGGTAGCCACAGCGGCCATGGCATCGCGCAGCCATCTTAACGCAGGCGGGAACACAAAAACCCCCAGCCTCCATCCCCCGGCCCCGCACCATTTGCTTAATCCGCCGCTAAAAATGGTGCCTTCCGGGTAGAAGGGAATAATGGAGTGGTGATTTCCGTCATGGTGGATCTTTCCGTAGATTTCATCCGAAAGCAGGACCACCCGGTTCTTGTCGGCTATCTCAGCCAGCTCTTTGAGGTGTTCTACAGAAATAGTCGTGCCCGTGGGATTGAGAGGATAATTCAAGATCAAAAGCCGGGGTTTTCCTTTCTCTATCTCACAAAGTCTGTGCAGTTCCTGCGGAGTTAAATGCCAGTTATTTTCGAATGAAGTGGGCATGAAAAAAATGTGCCGGCCGATGATTTTCGCTTGAGGAGCATAGGAAACCCAGCTCGGCGCTGGAATGACCAAATCACCAAAATAGGTCAATTGCAGAAGAAACATCAATTCTTTGGATCCTGGTCCGACGAGCACATCGTCAGGGGCAACTTCCAGGCCGAAGGTGCGATGGTGATGGGCAGCAACGGCCTCCTGGAGATCGCGTAATCCTTTAACCGGGAGGTAGTCTTTTTGATGGGCATTCGCCCGCAGCGCCTGCACAACAGGCTCTGGAACAGGAAAAGGGGACTGTCCCAGTCCCAGCTTGAATACTTCTTTGCCTTTTTCTCTGAGCTCGTTGGAAAGGTCGTTGATGGCGACCGTAGCAGATGGTGTGAGCCCGAGCACATTGGGATTCAGGTGCACATCAAGAGAATGTCCTTCGTGCTTCTGCATTTCTCATCTCCTTTCAGGTCAGGGTTTGTATGTTATCATAACATTATCTAACAACTGAGGAAAACATCTTCATTTCCATTATGTAACAAATTTTTATGAGATATATTGATAAAACGGCAGAACAGCTCCCATCGGTTCCGAACCCGGCTGTCGCCATCCCCATGTCGTAATTCAAAACGATATCTTCAATGCCAGCCGCATCGATACCGTGGTTGTCTGTGCCTTAACTTCAAATCTGAGGCGAGCACAAGCTCCGGGAAATGTGACTCTCAACAAAGGAATTGAGCCATTACCAAATCCGCGGTCTTAATCCCATCTACATCACGATCACACATTTCATCTGTTTCTGATCGCGGATCAGCAGTTTGCCGTCGGATAGGGCAAGCGGGGCCCAGCATGTTTGGGTGTCCAGCAGCTTGGCCTTGGACAGCTCCTTGAAGCCTTCGGGACTTGGTTCGATCAGGTAGAGCCAGCCCTTGTTCCCGTCCACACTGAGAAACAATCCGTCTGCAAGGATGAATCCCCCTTTATCGAAAAGAGGATTGCGCCCGCTCTTCCACATGACCTTCCCGTCCAGGCTCAAGCACATCATGCCGTCCCGTGTTTCATTGGTGGAGCAGTGGCCGTAGAGATACCCGTCAACCAGGATTGCCGGGTGGACATGTGTGCCGAACTCATCGGTCTTGAATATTTCGCTTACCGTAAAGGAACCTGATTTTTTCTCCACTCTGAACATGGCCGATCCTGCCCTGTACCCCCCTGTTATAAAAAGCCGTCCGTCTCCGATTTCCGTCACATTAGGTATTGGAATGCTGCATTTCCATCCGTCATAGGACCACAGCTCCTTCCCGGTTTGCGGGTCCAGGCCCAAGACCGGATCTTTGGAGGACAGGACAATGACCAAATGATCCTCACCGCTTATCGTTACAATCTTCGGTGACATATACCCGGCCCTGCCGATGGCACCCCGCGATGTCCATTTCTGTTCCCCCGTGAGTTTGTCATAAGCCACAACACCCACTTTCTTTGTCATCGAGGCCAGGATCACAAGATCGCCGTAAATCAGGGGATTCTGGGCGATTCCCCACCGGGGAACTGCCGCATCGGAGTAATCCGTCCACACATTTTTCGACCAGACGACCTTGTGTGTGCGCTTATCGACACAGTGGAAATGGCCGAAGGAACCGCAGGCATAGACGTAATTTCCATCAACGGTGGGAACAGCCCGGGAGCCTCCGCGGTCAAGCTTGCCTGGAGCGTCATAGGCAAAATTCCAGTCCTGCTTGCCCGTCATCAAGTCCAAAGCACGCAGGATGTCACCCTTGTCTCCGTTCCGGTCGAGAACGTAGATTTTTCCGCGGCTGACAGCCGCCCCACCAAACCCCTCGCCTAATGGGACAGTCCAAAGCACCTGTGGACCTCCGTCAGGCCAGCTGCGTTTGATCCCTGTTTCCGACGAAACGGCATTCCTGTCCGGACCCAGATACTGGGGCCAATCGGCCGCCAGACCAAAAGAACTCAGAACCAATACCAGTATTCCTATTCTTAGCACATGCTTGTTCATGTCATTCATCACCTTTGCAAATCAGTTGAAAGCAACCGTTTAAGATACCCGACTCAGCCCTCAAAATCAATACTTAAATGTACCACAATCACCAAAGCAGCTCATGATATAATATTGTCCGTGTTTCCTCTTCAAGAACCTCTGTCAGGGTTGGAAATCGATATAAAGATTGCCAGCGAGCTCTCGTCACAAAACATTCCTTATATGATCATAGAAGAGTGACAGCGCTACCAGAGTTCGAACCTGGGTCTGATAACGGGCGCTACTTTTTTGCTTTCATCCGCTTGATTTCTGCTTCGCGCTCGAGGAAACTTTTGCCGTTCGTGATCCAGTCCTCCGCGGGATCCCCCTTCAGATAGTGCCCGAACCAGACAAGGATGCGGCGCTGGTAGTCTTTCTGGTTCTGCTTTTTACGCAAGCCGTGGTCCGCGCCGATATATCCGAGCATCACCACATTCTTTTTGGCACGCCGGGCGATGTTATAGAGCATGATGCTCTGGTACCAGGCGATAATGCCGTCCGAGTCTCCGGCTTCGAGAAGAAGCGGTGTCGTCATGTTATGCACGTTGTACACGGCCGAATTGTCGACATAAGCCTGAAAATCTTCGTAAAGGGCCACCTCCATGCGCTCCTGGCCGGTCTCGATATGATCGGTCTCTGCGATGCCCGTGCCCCAGTGGTGATCGCCGTAATAGCTGACAAGATCCGTTATGGGTGCGCCGGCAACTGCGGCGGCAAAGATGCCGTTCGTGTGAGTTGCCACAAACGACGTGTTGAAGCCCCCCATCGAATGTCCAACAATGCCGATGTGTTTGGGATCCACAACTCCCATTGCGATCACCTTTTTGACTCCTGCCGTGATGCACTCGACCACAGACCAACCCGGCTGTCTCGGCCTGAAAACGATGTCCGGCTCCAGCACGAAATAGCCCTGGCTCGTGAAGACACTGATGTTGTAGTAGCTCCGGTCAGACGGCGCCACATAGCGGTGGACGTTCTGCGAGAGCAGCTCGTAGTTGTACACGATCATCGGGTACTTTTTGCCCTTCTCATATGCTGCCGGGTAGAACAGCGCGCCCTGAAGCCTCCGGCCTTTGTCTGTCACATACTCGATCAGTTCACTCCGGCCCCATGCAAAGCCGCTCTGGAAGGGATTGGTTTGGGTGACCTGTTTGGCATCCTTTAAATTGGCGCCGCCGACAAAGATATCGGGCGAGTCGTCGTAGTCCTGCACGATGTACCTGTACACCTCGGCATCTTTTGCTTTGGCTAGCGATCCGACATTTTTATCCAGCCAAACAAGGCGGGTGACACCGCCATCGGGCTTGATCTGCGCATAACCCGACTTCTTCGTCCATTCTCCGTACAGACTCAGATACACAGGCCTTCTGAAATCGATCCATAGATCTTTCGCAGACTGCGAAGCCGCACGCCTGCGCCACCACATACCCCCTGCAGATTCATCCAGCCGGACCAGGCGGTGCCGGACCTGATCGGCCGCACCGTCTGTCAGCCGCTGCACACCAGAGCCGTCGGCTGCTACCTGCCACATATCGTACTTGTCGTACAGAAGTACGGCTGCATCGGATTTGGTCCAGCCCGAGACACCGAAGGGCGGCTTCTGCAGCCGGTCCGGGAACATTTTCATCGTGGTGTCCGATTCTTTATTGATGAACGACACCGGCGCGTCCTCGGTAATGTTCGTGATGGCGCGTGTGGCGATATCGATAGTCCAAAAATGCCCGTCCTGCATAAAGAGCAGGTACTTGCCACCGGGACTCGCCTGCAGGTACCGGTCGTTGATGCACTCCTTGATCAACGTCCGTTCGCCGGTCATGATGTCCTGGAGATAGATGTCGGCGGCCGGGCGGCCGATCGACCGCTCCATGGCGTACTTCGACCACTCGGCAGCATACGCAAAATTCGTTCCTCGAATGGGCGTTACCCGTTCGTAAATCAGATCCTGGCCGAGCTGCACGAACCTGCCGCCATCGAGGTGCCAGGCAGCCAGCATATTCCGGCGCCGGTCCTGATTCGCATGGACCTTCTGCCACGGCATGACATAAACATCTTTCCAATGCCAGATCTCTACGGTAGCCGGCTCTTCCTTCACGGCTGCATCGGGCTCCTTTTCTTCTGTCTTTTCCTTTTTTTCCGGTTCTATTTTGTCTTCCCATTTCGCAATCCCCAGGAACAGCACCTTCCCGGCTTCAGACCACGAGAGCGGGCGGTATGTAACTGTCCGCATGCCTTCGGGAAATGTGGAATCTGCGGTAGGATCGTAAGTATACTGGCTCTCTTTCTTGCCAATTTCGGTCCAAGACAACACGATATATGTTGGATCCTCTTTGGATTCGGCGGTCTTGGTCCGGAGAACGGCAAGATCGGCGGCATCCTTCCGCCAGGTGAGATTTTTGTAGACCGCGGACGACGAATCGAGCACGCGCAGCACCGCACTTTCCGGATCGAACAGGTGCACGCCGTTACCTGTCTTTCCTTCGGCACTGATGGTCATCGCCAGCAGGTGGGTTTTTTCAGAATTCTGCCAGGCGAACTGGGACACATTGCCGAAGGTCGTATCGCGACCGCTTCCGAGATCCCGCACGATAAGTGTTGCACCCGGTTTTTCTTCAGATTCACTCGATCCGCCGTTTCTGCCCCGCCCGGGTGGAGCAGCTGATCCTGATTGCCGCTCGGATCTGTACCGCTGCATCGCAAGGAAAGCGCCGTCAGAGCTGAAGGCAAATGACTGGATGCCGTCGACCGTCGATGTCTTGCCGGATGCTAGGTTCATTAAGCCAAGCTTGTTCTGCACAGGTTTTTTCTGCTTTCGCAGTTTCTCCCTATCAGCTTCTGACTTTCCGATGCTGTAGGCGATCCACTTCGAGTCGGACGAAAAAGCCGGCTGTGCGCCAAACGGAGCAATTTCTGTCTTGCCGTCGGCCAGTTTGGTGATGCGCAGTTCGTTATCTCCGTTCGAGCGGTTGATGGCGTAAACAAGCCATCGCCCGTCCGGTGAGAGGCCCCCGTAATTGCCCGCAGGCCCCAGCGTCTCCCATTTGCCGTAATCGGCAAAAGCCGCCGGCGGCTTTGTCTGGGCACCGAAAGCAATCATCAGTGCCGAAAAACCAATAAGAACGAACATCAAGGTTCGTTGCGCCGCAATCCAACCCGAGAATTGTGATTTCTTTTTCTCTGCCATAATAATTCCCTCCTTTTCTATGGTGGGCATAATTCCGTGTTCCGGCCCATAGATATCACGCAGCCCGATTTATTGTCAAATCCAATTGACACCCTCTCCTCTTCCTTGATATCCTTTCGCCGATGCCAAAAATGCCCCTTTCTCACAATTTGCTCTCTCTCTGAACTGATCGGGATGAGGAGAAAATACGGAGAGAAATTACAAAAAGGATATCTCATGGAGCACCATTCCGAATCCAGCCTCGAGGTTGATGTTATCATCAAAAAAGTTGGAATATTTCAAACATGAAGTGCACGCCAGAAGATCCTTATAAAAAAATCGCCAAATTCTACGATAGATTGTTCGAACCGCTCAACCGGGATTTAAGAGCGATAGGCACGAAAATGTATCCGCCCAGAGAAGGAATGACCGTTCTCGATGTCGGATGCGGAACAGGGACTCAGCTTAAATATTATCAGGAGGCTGGATGCAGGGTGTTCGGAATTGACCAATCGCCTTCGATGCTCCAAGCAGCGCAAAAAAGGCTCGGAGGGAGTGCAAATCTCCTCGAAGGAGATGCCTCCAATATGCCTTATGCAGATAAAAAGTTCGATCTCATTATTATCTCTATGGCCTTGCATGAAATGCCGTCTGCCGTTCGTTCGGCAGTGATCAAAGAGTCAAAACGCACCCTTGATGAGGGGGGACGGCTTTTGCTGATCGACTTCCATCCCGGTCCAATTCAACTTCTCAAGGGATGGTTCAACAAAGTCATTATCATTTTTGTCGAAATGATGGCCGGACGAAAACATTTCACAAATTATCGCGATTTTATATCCAATAAAGGCTTACCTGCATTGATATCGACCCATGGCTTGTCCGTTGACAAAGAGAAAATTGTGAGCGGCGGAAATATGGCTTTGTTTTTACTCCGCTCCCCGTAGATATACAATCGAATTCCTCGAAGTTTTGTTGGCGTTCAAATACTTTCTAGCCTGAATTATTCATAAACATGATTTTATTAGCATGGTTTAGCGTTATATGCATGG
>CAZOJY010000130.1:0-9287 GCA_964580235.1 uncultured Eubacteriales bacterium
AGTTCTTCTTTGGCGTCGATGACGACATGATCTCTGAAGCCCCAGAAGTAGCGGATTTGTTTTTGATTCGGTTTCGGGAAGATAATCATGATACCGAGCCGTGCATCAGGTGAGCCTTTGGGGATGCGGGTTTTGGAGAAGCGGTTTTTGACATTGGTTTTGAGATTGTTTTCTTTAACACGAGCAGGGATAGGGCAGGAATCGATCGAGAGATATTCTCCAGTAATGACGGCGAGGTCGATGAGGTTGTGGATGAGTTAGAGTCGGATTTTTTGCAACTCTTTATTGTGTGAGTTTTTGAGGAAAGAGGAAAATCTTTCAACACTTGGCAGAGGGCGCAGGATGTTAAAGCCGCAGCGGATTGCTGCAGAGGGGTTATCTTTTAAATCGGTAACAAGCTCTGTCAAGTTAGGAATCGCTTTGAGATTTTTGAAGATAATAGCTCGCAAGAGGCTTTCTCTGGGGAAAGGCTTTCGGCCTGTGGAAATGAAGGAGTCGAGATGAGAGGCATCGAGGTTGCTGAAGAGGGTTTTAAAATTTTCGAGAGGATTGACATCAAGGAGTGATTCAATGGAAAAGAGTAAAGGTTGATGATCCATGAAAGCCTTCCCCTTTGGAATGAGTTTTATGAAGATCGCAAGATTCGTGAATCATGATAGTAGAAATATTGAGAGATAGAAAGGGGGAGGAGGGCAAATTTGCTAATGAACTAATTATTTTTGATTCAATAATATAAACTAATCTTTGGAGCGATGAAAAGAGAGGGTTTCACAAAACTGTGAGGCGCATGAAATGAAGGATTTTTTGCCCTCCTCCCCCCTTTTGAGGGGCTAATTTTGGGCAAAAAACCAAGGATAATGAGAAAACATGCCTTGTAACCATCTGAATATAAAGAAGTTGCAAGCAGGAGGGAATTTGAATTTTTGCCCTTCTGTAACATGTTGATATTAAAGATGTTACGAGTTTTGTGAAGGGCTCAAGAATCCCAACATACAGGAGGGTGACGCGGCGGTCGATGTCCAGGCGTGTCTGCTCCTCCTTGGCCTTTTCCGCCCAGGCCTGATTCCGGACAGCTTCGGATGTTTTGAGAAACCAATCACCCAGCGCCCAGTCCGCCGTGAAAAGGACCCACTGCTGGTGGAAATGATAGGGAGCCAGAAAAAATTGATTTCTTCCGACGTCGGTTGAAAACTGAGGTAGAGCAAGAGATTTTTCCTGCCGGTAAAATCCCACGGCCTCTTTTGTTCTCTGCCGGCTTTGCTGAATCCTATAGCTGAACCGGCGGGCCCGGTTCAGGCAGTCTTTAAGGGAAAGCGGCTGTTCCTTTTGGGAAGGCACGGCGGGCATGCATAGGAAAAACACCAAAAGAACGACAAGGTAACGTTCCACCGTCCTGACTCCTTCCTGTTGTGGTCAATATTTGCAACAAATCATAATCTAATAATAATATTAAAGAAAGATTAAAATTATCAAAACCCTCCTGCTGCAGTGAGTATTTCCAAAAAAAGATGGTTTGAGGACGCGCTGGGCAGCTCGAGAGTAAGTTATCCGGAGGCGGGCGGAAATGCTCCTTTCTAGCGCACCCGCGGGGCATGAAAACGAGATTGGTTCGCTGCTGATGCCCATCACAACCACAGAGGTGCTAACGATAGCAGAACCGTTTACCTTGATATCATGCATTGACCAGGGTGCAGTTCAGGCGGCTATTCGTCTTTGATCTGGCCGAAAGGGGACTGCTTTCCTAGCGACACGAAAAATCCATACAAAACAAAAAAGCAGACAACCGCCAAAGTCGTCATGGCTTCTCTGGCTGGCCAGTATTTAAGATCGATGCGCAGCGGCATGCGGACGAGAAGACTGAAAAAAAAGAAAGCGGCGGCTGCGGATAGGAACCCGTACCGGAATAAAATCGCGATGACGAAAAGAGAAGAAATCAGGGCGAATATTGCCTGCATCCTCAAATTTCCGCCCATGCCGACCATCGCGTTCACCTCTCCGAAGATCACGAAGTTCAAAAAAACGATCCATTTCTTTTTGAAAATGAAACTTGCTAACACAAACGCAGCGATCCAGCCGATGCAGTAAAATCCGGTCATTCCCAATAGATAGACGGCCATGCCGATTTGATGAGGGAAGCCGAGAAGGGATTGAAGTTCAATGTGAGTCGACCAGATTCCCGGGAGTGAGGTCCAGCCTGGGAGGGCTCTTAGGGCAAACATAATGCTGGCTAGTGCTGTGCCGAACACAGCTCCGGTGAGCAGATCCCTGCCCACCAGCGGATCGCGCATGCGTCCTCCGAGGAGCCGGTTCCACGAGACCATCCCGTCCGGCAAAAACCGCCGTATTGCCGGTTCGGCAGCCACATAAACAATCCAGATAAAGAGAGCATCGAACAGAAAAAATGCGACACTTCCACGGATCCACCACATGAAATCTCCGGCCGATGAATACGCATGATGGGACCAGAGTATTCCTCCGGCGGCCAACGTCAAAAATCCGAAAATGGCGATGCGGAAAGCCCGGCGGGTGTCTCCCCGGCCTCTCCGGATGTTCCGGTTGGCGAAATAAATCCCGAACACCAAAATAAGAAGGACCGCGCCAAACCAAACGGCGGGAAGGATTTTCCACGTCCAGAAATCGGCTCCTTTTAATTGATGCTGCCGCCAGGGCCCTAAAACCTCGAAGTAAACGGGCAAATTTTTATAGGAAGCAGCAAGAATTTGGAGCCGAATTCCTCCAGATTCTCCGACTTCCTTTTCCCAGGCCTCCAGCCGATCGAAGGGAACCGACGGTATGATCCCTGGGACAGAAGGGCTCCAAGACTGAAGATCGAATCCTGCGACCGAGAAGAACCTGCTCCATCCAAGAGAACCGGAGTCCGTATTGGCCTCCTGGAATTCCGGCAAAGCGGCGAATCGAATCAGCCGCCCCTGGGGATCCAGATCCAAATCTGCCATACCCGGCTCGTTCCGGGCCGGATTCGTGTCTTGGATAAAGCCCTGATTACCGTTCGGGACAAGAGCCCTTGGACTCTCTCGGTACCGGAAACGGACGACACGCGTCTGGAGATGAAATTCTGATGAATCGGAGATTTTTAAAGGATTCAGAGGAGGCCGGGCTGAGAGCCAATCGATCATTCCTTCATCCGCCTCAAACCAGTAAGCACGATCCCTGGGCGGCTTGGTGTATCCTGCCTCTGCGATAATCGAGCGGGCCTGTTCGGCCAAGACATCCGGGCTCTTTTCAAACGCCGGTGTTCCCATGAGAACCGACCGCGGCGAAAGAAAAACAGCAAGCGTCGATAAGATCAGTATGATACCGAGCAGTCCCCAGGCTTTTCCTGGTTTCAAACTTCCTTTTTTCCCTGCTGCAGCGATCATCTCGGGTGAAGGCGTTTGGCCGGCAGCGATCGCGGCCTTGACAGGATTTTCTCCCGGAAGAGCGGCCGCCGCTTCAAGAGCAGAGGAAGGACGGGAATCTGGATCCCTGGATAAACAGCGGAGGATCATGCGTTCAATTCCAGGATCGATGCCGGGAACCAGGGCGGAGAGAGGCCGCGGGGTCTCCTCCTGCTGTTTGCGTCGGAGTTCTTCTGCACTTTTGGCTTCAAAGGGATGGCGGCCGGACCAAAGCTCGTAGAGAACGAGGCCGAGGGCGTAGATGTCGCTTTTAATATTTGCGCCTCGGCCGGCCCAATGTTCTGGAGCCATGTAAGCGAGTGTCCCGGCCCGTTCCCCGATCCGGTCTTTTTTCCCGAGCTTGAAGGACAACCCAAAATCCATGATCCGGGCTTGTCCATTGCTGTCGATCATGATGTTTGCCGGCTTAAGATCACGGTGGACGATATTGATGTTGTGGGCAGCGCCGAGCCCGGTACAGATCTGCAGTGACAAGTCCTGGGCTTTTTGGACCGGCAGCCGGCCGATCCGCTTCAGGAGGGATGCCAGATCCTCGCCGTCGACATATTCCATAGATAGGAAATGACGGCCTTCATGTTCGCCGATGTCGTAAACGCGGCAGACATTGGGATGGGCGACCTGCCGGGCATTCCGAACTTCGGCATAGAGGTAATTCAGCCTGGCAGAGTCGTCAGTGAGTTCGTGTGGAATGAATTTCAAGGCTATGGGATGGCCAAGCTTAAGGTCATCGGCCCTGTAGACCACTCCCATCCCTCCCTGCCCCACAGGACTGATGATTCTGTAGCGGTTTGCAAATATTGTCCCCGGCGGAAAAATATCTTCAGGGATCGTTGTATCTCGGTTGTTTTGATCGGGGCCAGGGGTGGTTAATGTTTTGCTAGGAGGGAAATGTGAAGGAGGTTTTCCGTTTTTTTCGTCCAATATTCCAGTCCCCTGTCCGGAATGAGCTTATCACAATCAAATCAGCGTGGTCAATGTCCTGAACGGGTCCAAACCTCAATGTGACAATGATTTTATCATTGTTATCAAATCTGGATAATTCGGTTCATTCGGCGTTAGTCAAACATCGGATCTGTGCGGACGGTGAGAGACTTGGTGACAGATTTTGCGTTCACCATCAACGTCACTTTGTACACGCCCGGTTCGGCCGGGATGTTGTTTAGTTTCTGCGTTCTCCTGTTGATGCCGGCGAATTTCTGGCCCCGTTTTTCGAGGGATTCTCTCAATTGATTGCCGACCTTGCGTCTTTCTTCCCTTTCGGTGGCTTTGGTGTATTTGTCAAAAAGTTCTTTTTCTTTCTTGTTCAACTCCGGCGGATTAAACTGGAACTGCCAGAGGTATTTGTTGATACCGGATTGATCCTTGAGCTCGACTTCGAGCTTTTGTTCGTTATCCCAGTCGGCGATGGTCAGCCTGGCATCCTTGGCGCTGGCCCCAAGATAGTAGCTGATCATGGCGCCGCGCGGCGGATTTTCTCCTCGGAACAAAAACTGACCCCGGGAACCTCCCCGGCTGATACTCTTCCACTGGGTGGCGATCCGCTGGTCGAAAAGATAGGCCGGCAGGGCTTCGATCTCTTTGTCCATTTGCTGGAGGGGGGTGATGTCGTCACAGATCCAGATGCCGCGCCCATGGGTGCCGATGATCACATCGTTGTAAAGAGGATGGATCAAGATGTCGTGCACTGCGACCGTGGGCAGGTTGTTCATGAAACGATCCCATGTTTTTCCGCCGTTTGTGGAAATGAACAGCCCGAATTCTGTGCCCAAGAAGAGCAGGTTTTTATTTTTATGATCCTCACGGATGACGTAGGCCACCTGGCCACCTGGAAGGTTGGCGCGGATGCTGGCCCATGTTTTTCCGAAGTCGTTTGTTTTAAATACCCAGGGCATGAAATTGTCGCTGCGGTGGCCGTCGAAGGTCACATAACAGGTGCCCTCGTCATAATGGGAGGCCTCCACGCGGCTGACCCAAATTCCTTCGGGAACGCCTTTGACGTTCGGCCGCACGTTGGTCCAGTTTTTTCCGCCGTCTGTCGTGAGCTGGACATTTCCATCGTCTGTTCCTGCCCAGATGATTCCCGGCTGGAGAGGGGATTCCGAGATAGTGACAATCGAACAGTGGTTTTCCGCTCCTGTGACGTCTGCGGTAAGTCCGCCCGTTTTGCGGTCGATCTTGACAGGATCATTGGTGGAAAGATCGGGACTGATGATGGCCCACGATTCGCCGCGGTCAGTAGTCTTGAACAGGAAATTCCCTCCGAATAAGACGGAGTTCGGATCGTGCGGAGAGATCACGATTGGGGTGTTCCAGTTGAACCGGAAGGGATTGTCCTTGCCCCATCCGGCTTTCTCCTGCATCTTGAGGATATCTTCGGTAATGACCGCATCGTAGTTGGTGATGTTTTCTTTTCTTGGCCGGATGTATTTTGATTCTCTGGTTTCCACGTTAGCCCGGAAAATGCTTCCCTGCTGGCTTTCGGCATACACGGTGCGCCAATCTGTCGGATCGACGGCGCAGTAAAATCCGTCGCCGCCTCCGATCCGGAACCAGTGGTCGGTCAGGATGCCGGCGCTGTCGCGGCTCATCAAGGGGCCGCCCCAGGAGCCGTTGTCCTGGAGCCCGCCGTACACATAATAGGGATCGCGCATATCCGCTCCGACGGCATAGAACTGGCTGGTTGGGAGGTTGTCGAAAAAGATGTAATTTTTTCCGTGGTCGTGGGTCAGCGCCGATCCGCCGTCGTTCCCGATGTAGTAGCGGTTCTTATTGGCCGGATCACACCAGAGAGCATGGTAGTCCCCGTGAATCCCCGTGTTCTGTCTTTCCAGCGTTTTTCCGCCGTCATAGGAGATGTGATAGCTCCCGGCTACGACATAAACGATTTTGTCGTCGATCGGATTGAGATAGATATGGCTGTAGTAAAACGGGCGGTTGTTGTACCGGTTCATGTACTGCCAGGTTTCTCCCGCGTCTTCTGTCCGGTAAATGCCGGTCCCCAGCTTGGTCATGTCCTTGTAATCGGGATTATCCGTTCCGTCCTCGAGTTTCTCTCGCGGCTGGAATCCATGTTCGATAAAAGCCATCAGCACGTTGGGTTTGCTCCGGCAGATGGCCAGGCCGATCTTACCGGTATCTCCCTCCGGAAGGCTGTTGGTCAGTTTTGTCCAGGACGTGCCGGCATCGGTAGATTTGAAGATGCCGCCGTTCGGGCCGCCGCTGTCGAAGCGGTAGGGTCTGCGGAGCCGCTGCCAGAATCCGACGTAAAGAACATTCTCGTTTGTCGGGTCCATGACCATGTCGATGGCGCCGGTTTTCCCATCGTCAGGCAGGCCGTTAGTCAGCTTGACCCATGTTTTTCCGCCGTCGGTCGTTTTGAAAAGCCCGCGCTCTCCTGTGTACCCCCATACATGGCCGCCTGCTGCGGCATAAACGATATCGGGATTCGATGGGTGGGTGATGATCCTGGAAATGGAATGAGTGCTTTTAAGCCCCATGTTGGCAAATGTCTTTCCTCCGTCTGTGGACTTGTAGATCCCGTCGCCCCAGGCGATGCTGTTCCGTGTGTTTCTCTCACCAGTGCCGACCCAGATGATATCCGGGTTTGCCTGATAAAAAGCCACATCCCCGATCGAGGCTGCCCCGTAGGTGTCGAAAATCGGCTCCCAGGTCGTGCCGGCGTTCGTGGACTTCCAGACACCGCCCGATGCCGATCCGATAAGCACGGTCGTAAAATCCTTATCCAGGGCTTCGATATCGGCGATGCGGCCGGACATGTTGGCCGGGCCGATGTTCCGCCACCTGAAGGCTTTGGCGGTGCCCGCGTCGTCCATTTGGGCATGGGCAGGTCTGAGAGCGGCAGCAAAAAACAAAATGCAAAAAATGCCGGCAATCAATGCCAGTGGATTTGTTCTGATTTTCATAGATTCCCTCCTCTTATTGTTTTGTTATCAATCTGAAATAGGGATGCGTTGCGCAAGATGCCGCCATTATATACAAAAAATTGGGAAAAATAAAAAGGGCCTGAAAAAAGCCTCTATCACAGGAAAATGCAGCCGTCAGTTCGACATCGTTAGTTTAACTGCTAGTTTTAAAAAAAGCCAAAAAGCCTGATCTGATAACTTGGGATTAAAAAAAGTGGGATGGAGCTCAGGCTCGAGAGATGATAAAATGGATCGAAGAAAACTCATGAACTGGAATGAGATTCCAAAAAGAAAGGATCCTCCGGATTTCGATAATGTGTTGGCGGTGCTCAGGCGCGAAGTGCCTGACCGGCCGACTCTGTTCGAGTTTTATTTCAACGAGAGAATATACGGCCGGGTCGTTTCCGGCCCCATCCCGACGGATCGAACGGCCTGGTGGAGACGTATCATTCACACGTTCCATCGGCTGGGGTATGATTTTGCCACGATTCTCCTTCCGGGCTTTCAATTTTCTGATCCTGGTCTTCGCGTGACCAAAGAAACCTTCTCTTTGAATGAAGGAGCCGTGATCCGGAATCAAAAGGAGTTCGAGGCCTTCGAGTGGCCGGATCCTGAAGAGGCGGATTATGATATGTTGACTCGGCTGCCGGAGGATATACCGAAAGGGATGAAATTGATCCTGTATTCTCCAGACGGAGTTCTTGAGAATGTCATCAGATTGATGGGATTCGACACATTGTGTTTCAACCTCCATGATGATCCGCAGCTGGTGGAGGATGTTTTCGAACAGGTCGGGTTCCGCCTGGTTGGATATTATGAAAGGGCCCTTCAGTATGATTGTGTCGGGGCCTGCCTGGTCAATGACGATTGGGGCTTCATCAGCAGCACGCTTATTTCTGCCGATGCGCTGCGGCGGTATGTTTTTCCCTGGTGCAAACAGATCGTCGAGATTTCTCATGCAGCAGGCAAGCCGGTCATTCTGCATTCCTGCGGGCACTTTGAAAACATCATCGAAGATATCATCGAAGACATGCACTTCGACGGCCGCCACTCTTACGAAGACAACATCATGCCTGTCGAGGAAGCCTATGAAAAATATCATAATCGTATCGCCATTATCGGCGGCATCGATGTCAATTTTATCTGTGAATCGACTCCCGCTGAAGTTTACAAAAGATCCAAAGCCATGCTTGAGCGGGCGGTCGGGCGGGGAGGCTTTGCCTTGGGAACGGGAAACAGCGTGCCCGGATACATGCCGGATCAGAATTTTTTTGCCATCATCCGCGCTGCCCTGGACTTGCGTTAGACCTTATGCAGCATGCTGTCATAACTTGCCATCTTCATGTTTTTTGTTTTGACTGTTTGAGATCAGACGGATTAGAATAGGGTCGGGTATAGGCGTGTTTCAAAGGAGAATATCGCATGACAATTTTGTTTATCCTCAATGACGCTCCTTACGGTACGGAAAAGGCCTACAACGCGTTGCGCATGGTGATGATGCTGCAAAAAGAACATGCTGATGTGGACGTCCATATTTTTTTGTTGGCAGATGCTGTGACGTGTGCTCTTCCTGGTCAATCGACACCGCAGGGTTACTATAACATCGAGCGTATGCTGAAGGCTGCCATCAACAAAGGTGCCAAGGTGAAGGCCTGCGGGACCTGCACGGATACACGGGGCATCACAGGGCTTGCTTTGATCGAAGGAGTTGAAATCAGCACGATGAGTCAGCTTGTTATGTGGACAATTGAAGCAGATAAAATCATGATGTTTTAGCAGAACCTTTGCAGAATCCCCCGCGGTTTGCCGCGAGGGAATTTGACGTGAGCCTGGCATGACGAAGACGCCGACCTTCTGGTGGAAACGCTGGAAGTAAAACGCCCGCCGTCACCGGACGGAAGGGCAACGCCAACAAGGCAAGGGCAGTTTCCAGAGATGGGGCGTC
>CAZOJY010000131.1:0-3347 GCA_964580235.1 uncultured Eubacteriales bacterium
GAGAGGCTTTTCCGCATTCGGCCCCAATTCCCCGGCCAATTTTTCGGCCAATGACGATGTGATGTACTTCCCTCCTCCGGCAACCTTTTTGATGGCAGCGATCAGCTCACGCGGGGCACTCTCCTTGGTCAAATACCCCGATGCCCCTGCCCTCAAGGAACGAACCGCATACTGCTCCTCCGGATGCATGCTCAGGATCAACACGGGAAGCTTGGGTTTGGAACACTTGAGCTGCTTCAACACATCGATGCCGCTTCTGCCCGGCAGGCTGATGTCCAGAAGCACCAGGTCATAGTCCTTTGCGTTCACCTTGCTGATCGTCTCTTTCCCATCTCTGGCTTCATCCACCTCTTCGATGTCTCTGGTATCCAGGAGGAGCTGTCTTAATCCTTTCCGCACCAGTGTGTGGTCATCTGCAATCAATACCTTGATCATGGTTTGACTACCCTATCGACTGGGAGGGTGACTGTCAGGGTAGTTCCCTTTGGAGAGCCGCTTATAATCAGTTCCCCGCCAAACGGCCGGATTCTCTCTCTCATGCCCATCAGTCCGAGCGATGACGGGGCAAACACCTCATCGGCTGCGATTCCTTTTCCATTATCCCTGATTTTCAAAACCAAGGCGCCGTCATCTTCTTTCAAACTGATATTCACTCGAGTTGCTTTGGCATGGCGGGCCACATTTGTCAGCGCTTCCTGGGAGATCCGGAAAATGGCGGTTGAACAGTCCGGATCGATGTCTACCAGCTCACAAAAAAGCTTGATTCGGCAGGGAATATCGGTCTGGTTCTCGAACTCCTGGGCCAGCCATTCGATGGCAGGCACAAGCCCTAGGTCGTCTAAAAGCCCGGGCCTCAACTCGGCGGTGACTTTCTGGACCGTCTGGATCGTCTTATCCACAAGAGAGGACATAGAATGCATTTTCTTGAGAAACTCCTTCCCCCCTTCCACCTCGGGGTCGATCCGGTTCGACAGCCAGGAGATGTCCATTTTTATGGCGGTCAACTGCTGTCCCAGCTCATCGTGGATCTCACGGGCAATGCGCTTGCTTTCCTCTTCTCTTGCGGTCTGGAGATGCAGGGAGAGCTTTCGAAGCAATTCCCTGGACTTGTGAAGCTCTTTTTCGGCCTGCCGGCGGTCGGTGATGTCGGTGAGAACCGAAACTCTTCCCTTTAACTTTTCCTCCTCATCATAGATATTTTTAGGAGAGAGGATGGTGAAGATCCTATCGCCGTCTTTCCTTTTCCATGAAACCTCGGAAGCCTTACTGGTTCCATTTTCTTTGGCTGCTTCCTGGATTTCTCTCCTTTTGAGGATACCGCCTCCGAGAAACCTGGTGATAGACTTTCCGACCACCTCCTCTTCCTTATATCCGATCATATCGAGAAACCGTTCATTGGTATAGGTGATGATCCCTTTTTTGTTCTGCATAACGATGCCTTCGTTTATGTTGTCGACAAGCTGGCGGTAGCGGTTCTCGGACTCGAGAAGGGCTTTCTCCACCTTTTCTTTTAATTTTTTCTCCATGGCATGTCTGTGGAGCGCCATCTCGATGGTGATTTCCAAGTCTTTTTCGCCGACAGGCTTCAGGAGATACCCAAAGGGATCTGTTATCTTTGCCTGCTTTATAATATTTTTTTCGGAATGAGCAGTAAGATAGACGACAGGAACATCCAGTTGGACATGGACTTTGCGGGCAATATCGATTCCTAGCACCTGGTTGTGGAACATAATATCCAGGAGAATTAGATCAGGATTTTCCCTTACAATTCTGGAAACGACTCTCAATCCCGTGGTGATGATGGAGCGGACAGAATATCCAAGACTGAGCAGGATATTTTCAATGTCTTTTGCGATTACGATGTCGTCTTCGACGATAAGAATCTTGATTTTGCGCATTGCTTTCCCGGGTTCCTTATTTTTCCTTAGAACAACCTGTTATTCAATCAAATGCAGGCTGTTTTCTAAGGCTCCCACGCAGATGCTATTCTATCACAAAAATATTTTTTTTTACAAGGATTTTTTCCAAGCACATCCTTGTGGTAATTCCGTTTTTTTGTTAATGTATAAGACAGTTAGCAGGAGATGCTAAGGTTTGGAAAGAAAGGTTGTAGTACGGAAGCTGTAAAGGAGGCGAATAAATCGAATAAAAGTTATGAATAAATTAGTGGCGGTATTTTTAGGGATAATTTTTCTATTCGGATATATTCTAACATCTCAAGCAGGCGCTCAGGAAATCGATCCTTTTTATCTCCAGCGGTTGGAGAGCGGAGAACAGGCTTTTGTTGATGGGGATTATCAGAAAGCAGTTGAGGAATTGAAGATTGCTCTTTTTGGCGTTCAAGGAGAAGAACAGCTCAAGGCTAAAGCCTATCTTTATATGGGGATGAGCTATTATTATCTCAACAATAAGGACGAGGCTCTAGAAAAACTAAAAGATGCCAAAAACATTCTGGGCCTGGAAGGAATGAGGGCGCTCGTTACAGACGAATCCGTATGGTTTTATCTCAACAGAGTGTTGGCCGAGTTAAAGCTGCTGGAGCCTGAGAAAACGCGACCGGCAGGAACAGCGACTCCTATGGTGAATCCTGAACAAAGTCGGACAATAAGTACAAATGAAGAAACAATCGTGAAAGCTCTCGAGCAGCAGATTAGATCCAGCCCGCAAAATGTTAGCATCTACTATGATTTGTATGAGCATCACGTGGCGAACAACAAAAAAAGGGCAGCAAAAAAAACGATCGAAACCCTGATTAAGAAAAACCCGAATGAGGCCAAAGGCTATTATCTTTTGGGAAGGATCCAGTATCAAGAGAGAGATTTGAAGGCTGCCGAGAAAAATTTAGGGAAAGTTTTTGAGCTGCGGGAGAAGGTCCCGGTTGAGGAATATGTTGTGTTGGAGGCAAAAATCTATCAGATTTTGACGGTGCTGCTGCGCGGGGAAAGACAGAGAGCCTACAGGATGTACGCAGAGTGGAGCTTTCTTCTAACCAAAGATAAAATCCGTTATCTTGACTTGGAGCAGCAGGATAAAGGCATATTTCAGGGGATTATGGAGAGTGAAGAAGTCCGGGCTGAGATTCAGAAGATGCAAAACCCGGGGGGAAAACAAGAGGGAAATCACGAGGAAGATCAGGGAGGGAATACGACTGAGGGGACAGAGGTTAATGCAGGAGCGAATTTGAACGCTGAGAGTGCCGGGAATGTTGAGAATGTTGTACCGCTTGACCAGGTTGATACTCCGCCTGTTTTGAGAAAAAGAGTCGATCCGAAATATCCTGCGGCTGCTGTAAAGAGAGGCCTCGAGGGAGTGGTTATTGTTAACGCCTTGATTTCAGAGACCGGGGA
>CAZOJY010000131.1:3447-5038 GCA_964580235.1 uncultured Eubacteriales bacterium
TCAATTTCTAGTAAACGTCCTAGAACCAGGATTAATTATCATGCCGGAAAGGTCATCAATGAGGTTATTCATAGTAATCTGTGTTGTTTGACTAGAACTTGGAATGACTTTTAATCTCACAATGGCAATGCTTCCCTGACTTCCCGTCGGGATGACACTCCCTGAACCCCTGAAACCACCAACCGTTATCGTCCCGGAGCTGGCTCCTCCATCTACGGCCGCCCAACTGCCTGTGAGAGTGCCCTTGCTCGTGCTCAGATATTGGAAAATGGCCGTATTGTAATGAAGATCCAATCCGAAAGCACTGGAAATGGGAGAGGTGTTTCCTTTTATGGAAATAGTGATGGAAACGACTGTTCCTGTTCCCCCTGATGAGGGACTGATGAAGATCCCCACCTCATTGTTCGTTAAGGGCAAACTGATCTGCAGAGTCACACCGACCGTCTGAGGATTGTTAGTTGCGTTTGGGTCTGCGATTGTGATGGTTCCAGTATAGGTGCCGGCACTCATCCCGCCTGTGTTTGCAGAAACCGTGTGTTTTCTTTCTGTACCGGCCGTTTGGCCGCTGTTGGGGTTCACTGACAGCCAGGGGGCATCGGCTGCCACTGTGTAGTGGAGCGTGCCTCCGCCCGAGTTGTTTATAAAAAGATTTTGAGAGGAAGGATTCGCTCCCCCCACAGTCGCTTGAAAAGAGAGCGTATTCTGATCCACCCAGATTTCAGGAGGCAGTTCCTTTGTGATGTTTAAACTGACATTGACAGTCTGGGGATTGTTTTCGGCAGTGGAGTCGGAAATCGTGATCGTCCCAATGTATGCTCCTTCACCCAAACCAGTGACATTGACCGACACCGTGTGGGTCTTCTCTCCGGTCTGAGAAGTCCCGGATGAGGGATTCACGCTGAGCCATGAGGCATCGCTTGTGATTTGATAATGGAGGGTTCCTTTCCCGGCGTTTTTGACCCTCAGTGTCTGGGAAGGAGGATTCGTTCCCACCTGGGCACTGAAGGTCAGATTTGCCGTGTTTACCCAGATTTTAGGAGGAGGCTCCTTGCTCAAATTCAGGCTCACGCTCACTTCCTGTGGATTATTGTAGGCCTGAGAACTGGTGACGATGATTTTTGCCGTGTAAGGTTCATTTTGGGCCGTCATTCCGTTCTTATTCACAGAAATCGTGTGTTCTGCTTTCTGGCCTGTGGAGGTCCCTTTGTCCGGGGAAATAGTGACCCAACTGGCATCGGAGGACAGCGTGTAGTCCAGGGTCTGCTGGCCGGAGTTTTTGATCTGGAGAACCTGGGAGGAGGGATTGGGCCCGACCTCAGAGGCAGCAAACGTCATATTGAAAAGATTTAGCCATATGACAGGCCTTGTCAGATCATTGACTTCGGGAGTGGTGGATTGTTTTTTGCAGTTTGAGTGGAGGAGGGTGAAGATGGCAGCCAAAATGAATGCAAATCCAAGGATCTTTTTATTAATCCCGGTTTTGCCTTTTGTGTGTTTTTTTTTGATATCGATCATCGGCTTAATTCACAAGAAAAATTTTGGCGAAGGATATTGTAGTAAATTTTTTGTGCAGCTACAACTTTTAACCATA
>CAZOJY010000131.1:5138-9186 GCA_964580235.1 uncultured Eubacteriales bacterium
CCATATTTTTTGTCGTAAGTTGTGTGACAATGGGAGTCACCTTTTGGGGTGATATTGGGGATGAAAATTGAAATCCTTCAAATCATCAAAAGTTTTTGTAATCTCTATTTCTCCTCCGGCCTCTTTCACCTGGAATACCAACTCTGCCAGAATGCCGCTGCCGGTGTCTTGAATCCCGCTCATGCTGTATCCGCCGATCCGGAGC
This sequence comes from uncultured Eubacteriales bacterium, assembly GCA_964580235.1. Classification (GTDB taxonomy): domain Bacteria; phylum Acidobacteriota; class Aminicenantia; order Aminicenantales; family Aminicenantaceae. The sequence continues at coordinate 5,344 of CAZOJY010000131.1, forward strand.
AGGCCGCTGTCTATTTCATTCCCATCCACGGCTGCGAAATTTTCCGTCAAATCCGTTCTCTGGACGCCGGCAAAGGCCAATTGATCCGGGGAGTATTTCATCTCCAATCCAAAAGCCTTCATGCCAAAGGCATTGGTCACCTTGATGGGTATCACCAGCATTCCTCCTCGCGCGATGCCTTTACCCAGAGTCACGCTGTTTTCTGCGGCCATCAACGGTTGGGGCCGCACATATATGAGGCTCTCGGTACGAGAACTGCAAATGTCTCCACTCAAACTGTTCAAGACGACAGGAGCACTGCCGCTTATCCCTTCTCTGGCACGAAAGACAACCACACACAATGAGCCGGGCTCTTTTCCGGCTATCCCTTCCTCGCCCTGTCCTTCCATTTTTATTAGGCCCGGCACTTCCTCCTCGCCTCTCACATGATTAAATCCTTGTGTCAGAGGGGATGGGAGGAGGCCCTCGTACACCAAAAAATCCTGGGGATAGAACATCTCCAAACTGAAATGGCGGATTCCTTCCGGGTGATTGACCATGACCGGAACGATGACTCGTTCTCCAGAAGTTCCAATGGTTGGAAGGACATTCACCTCCCGGTTCTCATAATAGAAAGGAATACGAATCTCCTGCTGAATTTGAACAGAGCTTGTTCCGCATTGATAATTGGCACCACAGAGAGGAAGGGTTCTTTTTCCTAAGTAATGTTCAAATATCCACTGCGCGTCCCCTGGGGTCGTACAGTTATTCAAAGCTGTGTGCTCCATAGAACTGCATGGACAACTGCAGTTGGCATCCGAGGTGGTCAATTGATTGGGGGTTGGTGTAAGCCTCCCCAGGTAGATTTCGAAGGCTTTCTGCGCATCCCCTGGGGTAATATTTCCATCTCCGTTCACATCTCCCAGCCGCGGGCATGTTCTGTACAAGAAATTGACTTCAAACGGCCTCGGGCACATACAGGAAATTCCATTCTGATATGCCTCTATTCTGATGGGAATGGAGGTGTCTGCCGTATACCCCACACATTTCACCATCACTTTCATGGTGACCAGATTTTCTGTGCTCATGGGGGGCACACAGGATCCTGTTCCTACGGCAGCACTGATATGAATTTTTCCCGGCGATGTTTGGTTCCAGTTCAATGTGGACCAGTTTTGGGTTGCAGTGCTTCTTGCGGCATCTTTGAAATCAAACACGGAAGGATCGAATACAAAATCAAAGGCAAAATCGCATATCTGGTTGTCGTTGTTGGCTGTATTGACAGGAAATTGAATAATGTCCCCCCAGGTTCCGGATATGCCCGCAGGGAGGGAGATATCTCCGCAGCAGTAGATAAAGGTGAACGTGCCTTGAGCAGGCTGAGGGCTGTAAGAGGCCAACTCATCTGTATAGGTGTCTATGGTTACAGTGCTCTGCTGGCCATCCAGACAGTTGGGATACTGGCAGGTCACCTTAAGTTTGACGGCGACGAGGCTCCCGTTATCTGCAGGGGCGATAGAGGAACCGCTCCCTGCGAATCCACCGACGCGCACCTGGCCGGGGGAGATTTCGACGGCATCAACTGTGCTCCAGTCAGCAGTCAGGCAGTTGAGAGTCTCTATCCCCTGATAAGAAAATATCGATGTTTCGTAGAAGAGATCAAATCCAAAAGCATCCATCTGGCATTGGTTATTGGAGATGTTGATGTCAATTTTTATCTCATCGCCGTAGACGCCGGAGGAGGGAGTCGGTACAACTGCCGCATCTCCGCAAAGAGTTTGAGGCGTGGTGGGGGAAGGGGAACGAGCAGCAGAGGATGCTAAAATGTCTGCCTGGATGAAAAAAATCATCAACAGGCCGATACAGAGGACAGAAGAGAAAAATATTGTTTTTTGGGTGGCATTTATCATTTTGACCGCTTCCTTTTGATGGTCACTAATTTAGTCGGGTTGGAGCTTAAAATTGTGAATGGATTGAGTGACTTTTTGAGGGATGGGTGATCTGTGCTGCTTGGGTTTTATGCTGTTATATGCTGCCTTGTCCGTGGTGACCGGATGTCTTATAATAAGGAAATAAAAATATGGCTCATAGAATTTTTCGCTCGACGTTTGTTGTATTCATCAGCTCTTTTCTTTTGTTGTTCATGCATTGTAAAACTCAGTCAACGGCTCCGCAAACGCCTAATACAAGCGCTGACAACAAAATATCTGTTTCGTGCATCCCTTCAACAGGAGGCACTGGGACAGAGGTCACGGTGACAGTTACAATCAATAAGAACCAGCGGCAAATAAAGGCATTTGGCCTGGAAATAACATTCGATTCGGCTGTTTTTCAATATCTGAGCACTGGAAAAGGGATCCTTACTGCAAGCTGGGCCTCTGTGGATGGGAATGAGACCGGGGCAGGGAAATTAATTGTCGGAGGATTCGGGGGATCGGGGACACCGGTTGCGATAGGAAGCAGCGGGATTCTGTTCCAGGTGAAATTTAAAGTCATTTATGCCGGCAGCAGCGACAGCTTTACAAGCCAAATCACCATAAAAAATTACCTGGATGATATCTCAGGGATGACGCCCGCGAGCGCATCTGTGGCATTTGCTTATAAAAAGTAAACCATAATTCGGGGACAGGGGACAAATAATTCGGGGACAGGTACCGAATTATTTTTCTGTAATTCGGTACCTGTCACCGAATTGTCCCCGAATTGTCCCCGAATTATTGTAATCTTGGGGGAATAAGAGTAAAATTTGTTGTTCCAATAAGGTATAAAAATGACACAGATAGAAGAGGCGCGAAAAGGAAATCTGACAGAGGCCATGAAGGCCGTCACTGAGGAGGAAGGAGTATCTCCAGAATTTGTAATGGGGCTTGTGGCAGAGGGGAAGGTGGTGATCCCCGCTAATCCCATCCATTCCCCTATCCATGCCATAGGGATAGGTCAGGGGCTGAGGACCAAGGTGAATGTGAACATCGGGACGTCGTCGGATTTCCCGGATGTGGCAGACGAGATGGCAAAGGTGGAAGTGTCGCTCAAGTATGAGACCGACACATTGATGGATTTGAGTACGGGTGGCGACATCAAGGAGATTCGGAGGAAGATTTTGGAGCGGGCGCGGATTCCGCTGGGGACTGTGCCGGTGTATGAAGCGGCGATCCGGACGATCGAGGAGCGGGGTTCGATCGTGGAGATGACAAAAGACGACCTGTTTGGCGTGATCGAGGGGCAGGCCAAGGAAGGGGTCGATTTTATGACCGTGCATGCGGGGCTGACGAGGGGGGCGATCGAACGGCTGAAGAATCAGGGAAGAGTGGCGGATGTGGTGTCGCGGGGGGGAGCCTTTCATCTGGCTCTGATCCTGCACCATGGGGAAGAAAATCCATTATATGAGCATTTTGACAGGCTGCTGGCAATCGCGCACGAGTATGACGTGACGCTGAGTTTAGGAGACGGGCTGAGGCCCGGGGCGATTGCGGATGCGACCGACAGACCGCAGATCGAGGAGTTGATCACGCTGGGAGAGCTGGTGAAGCGGTGCTGGGAGAGCGGCGTGCAGGTGATGGTCGAAGGGCCGGGGCACATTCCGCTCGATCAGGTGGAGATGAACATCAAGATCCAGAAGAGTTTGTGTAAAGGGGCGCCTTTTTATGTGCTGGGGCCGCTGGTGACGGATATTGCCCCGGGGTATGACCACATCGTGTCGGCCATCGGGGGGGCGATCGCGGCGGCGGCCGGGGCGGACTTTTTGTGTTATGTGACGCCGAGTGAGCATCTGGGGCTGCCGGGGCCGGACGATGTGAAAGACGGGGTGATCGCAAGTAAGATAGCAGCCCACGCAGCAGACATCGTGGAGGGTGGTGAGGGCGG
>CAZOJY010000132.1:0-9051 GCA_964580235.1 uncultured Eubacteriales bacterium
CTCTCACTATTTTATTACCTGACCCACCCACCATTCGTTTCTTTTTTTTAAAATGTTCACGCAAAGTAGCCTGGATTATTTACCAGCCGAGATTGCTGCAGTGGCGATGCAGTGACCCATGCAGCTGTAGTGAACTACTGCAAATGGGTTACAAAGATGCCAATGTAGTGAGATCGGCTGGCCCAAAGGGTAAAAACTGCCAATAATATATATAAATAGATTCTTAATCATAGTTTTATAGAAAGTGGAAAAAAGTATTGGCAGTTTTTATAAATAATTCAGGCTATTTGTTGTCTTGTTTGACTGCGTCTAACAGCATATCGAAGATATCCGGAACCGCAGCCGTGACTCTATGCCAGTTGGGAATAAGGAGCGAGGTGGAGGGATTCTGCCAAAAGATCTCCCCGGCCCTTTTGATCCCATCCGCAAACGCCTCCACACATATCGATTCCTCGTGCCGGTCAAACTGAAGCCCGTTAATCGCAGCATCATTCTCGTACCGGATGACGGTCTCCTGAGCTTCTTTCAGGTAGATGTTGCTCAGCGTTTTGAAAAATCCCAATGAAAATTGCACTCCCTCCAGCGCCAGATTTCTGAAAATGGATTTGGCAATATCCACGGTCATCTTCAGCACACCCATTTCAGGATCACCGGGATCCAAAGGCTGGTGTTTATGCTCATATGTCTCCGCTATATCCACCTGGCAGATCCTGTTTGCGGCCACATTCCGGTAAACTTCAGCCAATGTCCCCACTTCCAATCCCCAATCACTCGGGATACGGAGAGCCATGGCCAAATCCCGTCTCATGGCAATCTCACCTGCCAGGGCATACCGGAAACTGTCCATATAGACAAGGAAAGGGAGATATCCCAAAATCTTTTCCAGGGCCCGGATAAAAGGAGTAAAAAACAATCGTGTGGCCCTTCCGTACATTTTGTTGGCGTATCGGCTGTAGAATCCCTTGCAAAATTCATACTCGGAATGCGGTGTCGTCACAGGATAACACAACCGGGCAACCATTGCCCGGGTATAGTTCACGATGTCACAATCATGAAAAGCGATCACACGGCTTTTTCCGCCGGCCAGCACATACCCCAACGCTATCCAAACCGCTCTCCCTTTTCCTGTAATTCCTGGTGACAAATTGTTTTCATCCAGAGCTTTATATATTTTCTTCATTCTGGGCCCATCATTCCAAACTATGCAAAATCTCTTGAAAGAGGAGAAATGGTCTTTAACTTTTTGGAATTGTCCGGTATTCGCCCTATCCAAACATAAAACGATCTGGTTGAAATAGCTCGTGTTTTTCAAATTCTTCATGATATTTTGAAGGGCTCCGCTGGCAAACTCGCGGTAGAGAGAGGGCAGAATCAAAGCAATCGGTCTTCGTCTCGAAAATTCTTTGAGTTCAGCTTCTACCTGTTTTATCTTGGTTTCCCCCAGCTTATGGAATGTGGTAATGACGCCATTTTGGAAATAATCGGACATCCTCTCCTCCTTTTATCTTATTCTTTGTCTTTTTTCAGGATCTTCAACCCATGGCCTATCGGATAAGCTCCGGGAATAGAGACCGGGAGTTTCCCGACGATATCAATCTCCCCGAACAGGGCTTTGACTGCTGATCTTTGAGATTCATCTGCGTATCTGTATGCGCAGAGATAGACGTCCACATCTGTAAAATGCCGCAGAAAATACGGACTCCCGAAGGAAACCACAACAATGCGCTGATTGCCTTCGGCAAGCTCTCTGATCAGTTGGACTTGCCGGAGATTCAATCCAACGCTTCCTTTTCCCGCCCTCAAACGCGAAAAAAGGCCTATCACGATGACTTTTGTCTCCTTCGCCTTTTCCACAGCTTCTGCGATAAATTCATCTCCTGTGGAAGGCTCGGCAAAAAATTCTATGGCCCGGGGAATTCGCTTTTTCATCTCCCTGATAAATGTCCGGCCGGCAAAATACCCACCCGGATCGCTGCTCAGCGCAAAAACAGCTATCTTCTGGAATCCGGGAGAAAGGGGCACAACGTCCCCCTCGTTTTTCACGAGTGTCATCGAACTGTCAAAAGTTTTTTCGGCCTGATCAAGATAATCTTTGATACCGATCCTCCTGTCCAGAGATTCGACATCCACCAACTTTTTTTTGTGGAGGCCCAACCGGGCTTTGGCCTCCAATATTCTCTTCACTGACATATCTATTCTTGATTCCTGTATCTCTCCATTTCTAACGGCCTGGATGAGAGACTGAATGACGTCTTTCGGGTTTGGAGGAAGCAGGAGCATGTCCACCCCGGCTTTTACGGCTTTGAGAGCCGCCTCTTCCGGAGAGTACAGAGTCGTTACGCCTCCCATTCCCATAGAATCCGTTACGATGAGTCCCCGGAATCCCATTTCCTCCCTCAGCAGTCCTGTCAGAATAGGACGAGATAAGGTGGCGGGAAGATCGGGCGTCGGATCAAGAGCCGGAATACGCAGGTGAGCGGTCATGATAGCCTGAACGCCTGCATCCACAGCCCGCTTGAAAGGATAGAGCTCAACTCTGTTTAAGCGTTCCCGGTCGCCATCGATGGTCGCCAGCACGCTGTGGGAATCCAATTCTGTGTCTCCGTGCCCCGGAAAATGTTTTGCCGTTGCAATCAGGCCAAAATCCTGGCAGCCCTTTATGAAAGCCTCGGTGATGCGGCTGACCAATTCCGGGTCCTCTCCGACAGACCGCGTGTTGATGATCGGGTTGTTCGGATTGATGTTGACATCCACCACGGGCGCATAGGTCATATGGATCCCGAGCGCCCTTGCTTCTCTCGCCGTGATTTTTCCCATGACGTACGCCAGGTTCTCAGAATCGGCCGCCCCCAGAGACATCAAAGGCGGAAAAAGCGTTGCCCCATCGATCTGATTCCCGGCGCCTCGTTCAAAATCCGAAGCCACAAGGAGGGGGATCTCGGCCAGTTCTTGAAGATGGTTGGTCAATATGGCCGACTCATAAACCTCACCGCCGAATATGATCAATCCTCCGATTTTTTGTTTCACAATCAAGGTCTTCAGGTTTTGATAGTATTCGCTGTTCCTGTTGACAAAATTCCCCGAATACCGGCAGGCTACCATCTGGCCGATTTTTTCTTCCAATGTCATTGTGTTCCGTGTTTTTTTTGCCCATTTCATTCCTGAAGGCTCCAGGATTAAATCTGGTTTGACAATGACTTTTGCGCAATGTTCTGCCAGAAGCATTAGAGAAAAAACGATCATAATGAATTTGATCTTTCCAACTGTCATTCCGTGTTGTCCTCCCTGTGGGGAGATTAGATCCCCAATGGCGCTGCAGGCAAACCTGGTGTTTTTTTCCATTAGAGCTTATCCACGCAAAATAAAAGCGAACCTTAAAAAATTTGATTTTTGTGAACAGGCGTCCGGAATCATTATCCTATTATATACCTAAGCACGAATAAGGCCGAAAACAGATAGATAATCCAGTGGACCTCTCTGCCTTTCCCCGCAGCCAGTTTGAGAAGAGAATAAGAAATAAAACCAAATGCGATTCCCTCGGTGATGTTGAGGGTCAAGGGCATGATGACGATGGCCAAAAAAGCAGGGATGGCTTCTGTGATGTTATCCCATTTGATGCGGCTCACGCATGTCATCATTAAAAATCCGACGATGATCAATGGGGGAGCGATTACGGGCCGGAGCTGCAGGCCTTCATACTCATACAGGCCGGAAATCATAGACGCCAGCGGGCTGAAAAACAACGCGACCAGAAAAAGGAAGGCGGTAAACATATTGGCCAAACCCGTCCTTGCACCCTGGACAACACCTGCAGCGCTTTCGATATAAGTGCTCACGGTCGATGTTCCGAGCAGTGCGCCGCTCACCGTCCCCACAGCATCGGAAAACATGGCCTGGTCCGCTCTCGGGAGCCTGCCATCTTTAAGGAAACCAGCTTTTCCGCTCACCCCGATCAAGGTGCCTATCGTATCAAAAAGGTCGAGGAAAAAAAACACAAAAACAACGGTTATTAAACCCGCCTGGAAAGCTCCGAGTATGTCGAGTCTGAAGAATGTTGGGGCAAGACTCGGTGGTGCTGACAGAATTCCATGATATTTGACAACGCCGAGCGGCACACCCAAAACAGCCGCAGCGAGAATCCCTATGAGAATTGCCCCTCGAACCTGCAAGACCATCAGCACCAGAGTCACGACCACGCCAAACAGGGCAAGACAAACAGGTTTACTCGCCAAATCCCCGATCTTTACCAAAACCGCTGGATCATCTACAACGATTCCTCCAAACTGAAGGCCCACATTGGCAATCAACAGACCGATCCCGACAGCGATACCATACTTGAGAGAATCGGGAACAGCTTCCACCAATTTCCCCCACACGCGAAACGCGGAAAGAATCAGGAAGATGGAACCGGAAATAAAAACCGCTCCGAGAGCAACTTCCCAGGAGTATCCCATCGTGCCGCAGACCGTGATGGCAAAAAAAACATTATGGCCCACAGCCGGCGCAAGAGCAAAAGGATACTTGGCCAGAAGTCCCATCAGGAGTGTCGCCACTGCACTGGAAATACAAGTGGCTACCATCACCGCGCCACTGTCCATCCCGGCCAGGGAGAGCACAGCGGGCTGGAGAAAGATAATGTAGGACATGGTCATGAAGGTGGTCACTCCTCCCAACATTTCGGTCCGGAAGGATGTGCCGTTTTCCGTCAGCCTAAAAAAGCGGTCTAGGATTCCCTCCATCCTGTGTTCCTTTCTACTTTTCAAATTGAATCAGGGAGAGGATTTCAACCTCCGGATGTGATTCTTTTATGAATTCCATTCCTTTCAGAAAACTCAACTCAACCAGGCAGGCAAATCCCACAACCTCTCCCCCCAGTTTTTCAACCAGGTCGATAGCACTGACGGTAGAGGAACCGGTCGCGATAAGATCATCTATAATCAGAACTTTCTGTCCTTGGCGCAAACAGTCGGCGTGCATCTCGAAATATTCTACGGCGTACTCGTTTGGAGCCCTCACACAAACTGTCTTTCCGGGAAGCTTGCCCTGTTTTCTGATGATGGCTAAACCCAGGCCCATTTTGTTCGCCACAGGGGCGGCAAGCAAAAATCCGCGGGATTCAATGCCCACGATGACTTCGGGTTCTTTCTCTTTGGCCCATGTCGCCATCCTGTCGATGATATAATCAAAACTTGCTGCATCCTGGATTGCCGGCGTGATGTCTTTGAAGCCGATTCCTGGTTTAGGAAAATCTTTTATTTCACGAATCAGATTTTTTACTCGGGAAATCATGCTGTCGTCCTCCAAACCGTCCCTCGATTACTCATAACAATATTGACGATGATGTGTCTCAAATACTTATCTTGACTTCTGCAGATTCTATAATTTCAATAATCCAAGTTCATTAAATAAAAAACGCTCTCGCCTTGTCAACCACATTTGCCAAAGCATAAGCATGTTTATTCCGTAAACAATTTCCCTGGAAGTCAGGTGTGCTGATTAGAAAGCCATACGGCTGCAAAAGCGAATCGGTCGTTGTCTAAACATAGCAGCTGGACAGGAAATAAATATATTAACCTGGATAATGTATAAATTATCCAGGCTACCCTGAATTATTCATGTACGAGCTTAAAATCAAGGGACACGTTACCGGAAATTAAAGGGACACGTTACCGATTTTGAATAAATCGGTACATGTCCCGAATTTCCGGTAACGTGTCCCTTTAATTTCCGGTACATGTTTATGAATAATTCGGGTTAATAAACCTGGATTATTCAGGTAAATTCAGTCGATCGGCTTGGTGTAAACAGTGTGTGTCGGAAAAGGAATCCCGATCTTGGCTTTGTTCAAGGCGTTATAAATTTCATCGGTAACCTTAAGCTTAGTGGAATAGGCCTCTGTATAGTTTTTCACCCAGGCTCGGGCCACAAAATCCAAAGAAGAATCCGACATCGCCAAAAATTCCACCACAGGTTTTGGCTGCTCGATCACCGTATCGATCTTTTTCACAGCCTCCAGGATGACATCCCGAACGTGCTCTGGATCAGATCCGTATTCCACCCCAAAATTGACGTTGACACGGACGGAAAGATCAGGAACCGTAAAATTTTTGATCTTCATGTTGGCAAGGCTTCCGTTTGGGATATAGATCACTTCGTTGTCATATGTTCTTAATTTCGTACTTCGGATTCCGATATCAAGGATTTCTCCCATTTCTCCGGATTCCAGCCGGATCTTGTCCCCCACTTTAAACGTCTTGTCCAGGACAAGCTGAATCCCGCCGAGGATATTGGCCAGTGAGTCTCTGACGGCAAAACCGATTGCGACGCCGGCTAAACCCGCTGTCGCCAGAAGAGGACCGATGTTGATATTCCACGTATCGAAGATGAAGATGAACGCCAGGATGATGGTGACCGCCTTTAAAATTTTGGCCACCAAAGGGATAAGCCTGTCATCCGCTGTGGATTTCGTCTTTGCCGCCCAGTCATGGAGCCACTGTTTGGAAAAATTTGCGATGATCCTCAACACCAAAATCGTGATGACAAGGATAAAAAACGTATCGACCAAGCTGCTGTAAAGGGTTGTGTTAAACTCAAAATGCTGGATTCCTATCTTAAATCCCAGGATAATAACGACATAAAAAATTATCGAAGAAATGCTTTTGACGATCAAGTCATCCACTTTTGTCTTGGTTCTCTTGACTAAAGGTTTTAGCACTTGATTCATGATGAGCTTCACCAAAAAGGCCACCAGCATGGAAACAACCAGGATAAACAAAAATCGCAAATAAACATTTCCTACCAAAGAGCTGAATGTCGCTGATACAGAGTCCATTTAAATGCCTCCTTGGATTACCTTTTTCTTCAAGGTGATTTATACAGGAACTATTGCATTATTTCAATCACAACGGAACTCAAAAAGTAAAAAGGGGACGGTTCTATCGACGCTCAATCGTAATTTTTCGTGTTTCATCTGTTTCGACTTCAATTTTTATCCTTATGGCGTTCATTTCCAGATTGAGTTTTTCTGCCCACTCCACAACAATAACTCCACGCTCTATATAATCCTCCCAGCCCAAGTCGACGATCTCGGAAGCTTTGCTCAGACGATAGAGGTCTATGTGAAACATCGGATATTTCGCCTGATAGATGTTCACCAGCGTAAACGACGGGCTGCAGACTTGATTCACATCTTTCAATCCCAGGCCTGCTGCAATTCCCTTGGCAAAAATGGTCTTTCCTGCCCCCAGTTGTCCCGTCAATAACACAATTTCCTGCCCGCAGAAAGATTCAGCCAAGATTTTTGCCAGCAGAAATGTTTCTTTTTCAGAGGACGTGGTGTGCGCTTCTAATTTTATCTTAATTTTGTTAATTCCCATTTTTTTTCTGGCTGGCTTTTTCTAGCTTTTATAAAAGGGTTTTGAGAGCAGCAGGAAGATAGGTGATTATGTTTCCTGCTGTCAAAGGTTTCTCACCAAGTTTTGCTGCTCCGATATCGCCGCTGAGTCCATGGACATAGACAGCCGCCAAAATCGCATCCAGGATATTTTTTTCTTGTATCATCATGGAGGCGATCAGACCGCTCAGAACATCACCCGACCCCGCGGTTGCCATGCCTGGATTTCCGGTGGGATTGATAAATGTTTTCCCCTCCGGTGTGGCAGTTAAGGTTCTGTAGCCTTTCAAAACCACATAAATCCCATATTTTGCGGCAAATCGAGGAACCAGCTCTAATTTCCTCGCCAAAACATCCTTTGTGGATAGGTTCACCAGCCGGGCAAATTCCCCCGGATGCGGCGTCACAACCGCAGGCTTGGATAAAATTTTCAAGAGATTTGGTTTTGACGCTAAAATATTCAACGCATCTGCATCCAAAACCACTGGAACCTTTATCCGGGGAAGAAGAGACAGGACCAATTCTTTTGTCGAATTATGGGTGGAGATGCCGGGCCCCAACATCAGGGCATCCTTTCCCTGGAGCAGGTTAAGAATTTCCGGCAGCGCCTCAAACGAGAGTGTTCCTTTTTCGGTTTCGCTCAAAGGCTCGGTCATCAACTCCATCATGGACCTGGCCACAATCGAAAGGCAACTCTTCGGAACTCCAACCGTGACAAGGCCGGCTCCCATTTTTAGTGCAGTCTTCCCTGCCATCACGGCGGCTCCGGTCTTCCCCAAAGACCCGGATACGACCAAAAGGTGTCCATAAGATCCTTTATGGGTGTCCTTCCTCCGGCGTGTGAAGTAAGGTCGGATTCTATCCACTTCCACCATTTCGAGTTTCAAACTTTTGTCTTCGAACAAAAAAGGTGGAACGCTGATATCTCCGATTTTCAGCTCTCCCACACAATCCTCGGCGGGGGGAAAAACATGGGCAATCTTTGCGGCAGCCAGGGTTACGGTCAGGTCGGCCCGCACACAGGGGCCGATAATTGCGTAAGTATCTGAAGAAAGGCCGGAGGGAATATCCACGGCCGCCTTAAAGGCTTTGCTTTTGTTGATGTCCTGGATGATGGCCGCATAAAGTCCACGGGCAGGCTTGGTGAGGCCCGTTCCGAATATCGCGTCTACAATCACCGTGGCTTTTGACATCCACTTTTTATTCGCACCCCAGTGCCGGGCGGATACAATTTCCTTAATGGGGATTCCGATTCGATCGGCAATGCCGGCGTTCAAAGCAGCATCCCCTTTCAGCTCCTTTATGGCTGCCAACAAGAGAACAACCGGTTGGCAACCATGGTTTAAGAGATGCCGGGCCGCCACAAAACCGTCTCCTCCGTTGTTTCCTTTTCCTGCTAAAACGACAACACGTTCATCCTGAATGTCAGGAAATTTTGCCAGAATCTCATTTGTGATCTGAATCCCGGCATTCTCCATCAATATCGGACCGATTAGACCGATCTTATTTATGGCTTTTTTGTCGATACCCTGCATCTGTTTTGATGTGAGGATTTTCATGATGGAAATTTTACCATAAAAATGAATACTTTGCTGCTGAATTCGTTGATTTAAGCACCCAATTATGCTAATAAAAGGTATTATTATCTAGAAAATGCA
>CAZOJY010000133.1:0-8834 GCA_964580235.1 uncultured Eubacteriales bacterium
TATAGTATTAAATCCCGGTAAAAAAAATCATGTTTATGAATAATTCAGGTTAAATCAGAGTATATATTTTTCAGAATGTCTAAAGTTAAGATTTGATCCCCCCCAAAAAAAAGGCTCTGAGCTTTGTAAAGCTCAGAGCCTTTTAAACTTCATCATGAACGATTAGTACATATCACCGCCGGGAGGCATAGGCATCTTCGGCCCTTTGTCTTCCTCAGGAATTTCAGAAATCAAACCTTCGGTGGTCAACAGGAGTCCGGCTATGCTGGAAGCATTCTGAAGAGCAATCCTCACGACTTTCATCGGATCCAGAACACCACCCTTCACAAGATCTTCATACTTTTCTGTTAGAGCGTTGAATCCTTTATCCTGATTCATTTCCTTGACTTTCTCAACAATGACAGATCCTTCATACCCTGCATTGTTTGCGATTTGGCGGAGAGGTTCTTCGATCGCTCTTTTGACTATGTTTACGCCGATCTGCATATCCTCTTCAACCTTCAGAGCATCAAGAGCCTTTTGTGCTCTTAGAAGCGCAACTCCTCCTCCAGGAACGATCCCTTCTTCAACAGCTGCTTTGGTCGCATGCATGGCATCTTCCACGCGGGCTTTTTTCTCTTTGAGTTCGGTTTCTGTCGCCGCACCAACTTTGATCAGGGCCACCCCACCGACCATTTTGGCCAGCCTTTCCTGAAGTTTTTCCCGGTCATAATCAGACGTTGTTTCTTCGATTTGAGTTCTGATCTGTTTGATCCGGGCCTGGACTTCTCCCTGATCACCCCGGCCTTCTACGATGGTGGTGTTGTCCTTGTCGATGACCACTTTAGCGGCATTGCCCAGCCAATCGATGGTCACGCTCTCAAGCTTCACGCCGATATCCTCTGTTATGACTTTTCCTCCGGTTAAAACAGCGATGTCTTCAAGCATGGCTTTGCGTCTGTCTCCAAAACCGGGGGCCTTCACCGAAGCACAGGAAAATGTCCCCTTCAGCTTGTTGACAACCAACGTTGCTAAAGCTTCGCCTTCAACTTCTTCTGCTACAACCAGGAGGGGTTTGCCCATCTTTGCAACATTTTCGAGTAAGGGTAAAAAATCTCTTAAATTGCTGATTTTTTTCTCATGCAGAAGTATGAGAGGCTCCTCCAAGACACATTCCATGCGGTCAGGATCGGTGATGAAATACGGAGAGAGGTATCCCCGGTCAAACTGCATCCCTTCCACGATATCCATCGTCGTCTCCAAACCTTTGGCCTCTTCGACCGTGATCACACCGTCCTTACCGACTTTATCCATGGCCTCGGCAATAATTTTTCCGATGGATTCATCGTTGTTGGCAGAGATGGCTCCCACCTGGGAAATCATGTCACCGCTTACATCCCGGCTGATCTTCTTCAACTGCTCTACCACGAGAGCAACTGCTTGATCAATTCCCTTCTTAATGAGGTTGGGATTGGCTCCCGCCGTGACATACTTTAAACCCTCAGAATAAACGCTTTGGGCCAACACTGTGGCTGTTGTCGTGCCGTCTCCGGCTACATCAGAAGTTTTGGAAGCCACTTCTTTGACAAGTTGAGCACCCATGTTTTCCAGAGGATCTTTCAGCTCGATTTCTTTGGCCACTGTAACACCATCTTTCGTGCTCGTGGGAGCACCGAACTTCTTTTCTAACACGATATTTTTTCCCCTGGGGCCAAGGGTTTGCTTTACAACATTGCTTAACGCATTAACTCCCTTTAACAGGGATTGTCTGGCATCGTCACCAGTTGTGATTTGTTTTGCCATTTTTACTCCTTTTTAACCAAAATCAGGTGATTTTTGCGAGTATCTCTTCTTCGCGAAGAATCACATGCTCTTCGTCCTCAATTGTCACTTCTGTACCGCTGAATTTTCCAATGAGAACCTTATCACCTTTTTTCACATCGAGAGGAATAACTTTTCCATCCTCAGTTACACGGCCTTTCCCCACAGCGATAACTTTGGCTTCTTGGGGTTTTTCCTTTGCCGTATCCGGAATGATTATTCCGCCTTTTGTGGCCTCCTCCGCCTCTAGTCTTTTGACTAAGACTCTGTCATGAAGAGGAATCACCTTCATTTGAACCTCCTATTATAATTTTTAGCAGTTAAAATACAAGAGTGCTAATATAAATAAAAATTCAGTGATTGTCAAGAAAAAAATGAAAAAATTAGCACTCCTTAGATAAGAGTGCTAATTTCCCCTGGTATTTTCGCCTTTTCCCACATAAATCAGGGAAGGTTCAATTGGTGAGAGGGCCCTGCAGCGGATCTACTTGACTTTAAGCGTTTTGCAGAGATTGTGCAGAGTATTGCGATGAATTCCCAGCGCCTGAGCTATTTTTGTCTTGTTCCCGTTATATTTTTGGGCGGCTGTATTTATGTAAATTTTTTCAAATTCCTTAATGGCTTCCTTTAACGGAAGCTCTTTTTCTACCATCTCTTTTATCAATTGCATCAATCGCTCATGGATGGTAGGGTGCTTAGGATTTTTCTGCATTTTTTCCTCTTTTCCCCATAATCTCTTGATAGGCCTCGCTGAATTTGTCCTTCAGTTCCTTAGGGATGAGATCGTATGCTGTTTCTGCAATTTTTATGCAGTAGGGTGTCAACCGGGATTCTTCCAAAATTCGAGTATTGACAGGAAAAACGAGCAGTCCAAAAACAATGACGCCGCAGATAAGCAGGCCCTTTGTGAACCCAAAAAATGCTCCCAAAAAGTGATTCAGCGATTTGAAAGGCCCCCTGACGGCTTTAGCCAACAGGATATTCATCACCCAACCTATACCCAGCACAACGATAAAGATCAGAAAAAATCCCAACAATTGGGCCAGGACTTCGTTTCGAACGAATGTAATAACTTCCGCCAAATACGAGTAATATCTTACAGCAAGAATCAAGCCGATGATTACAGCTAAAAGTCCGATGATTTGCCTGAGAAATCCTTTGATCGCACCAAGGATGACTGTTATGGCTATTATCACAAGAAGAAGGATGTCCAACCAGCTAAATCCCATTTATGGCCTCCTTTTCCTCAATTCCTCCACCATCCAGTAACCCCCATGGTTCAAAGACCCAAATGGAATGTGAGGTTTGATCGTTCCGTGAAAATCCGAACCTGCCGTGGGAACAAGATCAAGCTCGCGCGCCATCTGGCTGTATAATCCGCTCTGCTTGAACGAATGATAGGAGGTATATATTTCCAATCCTTGGAGTCCTCTCTCTTTCAAGACCACAAGATCTTTTTTCTTCACCTTCTGAAAATAGGCTCCAGGATGGGCAAGAACAGGAACCGCCCTTGCGCGGGAAATGATGCCGAGCACATCCAAAATGTTTAAGTTTTGCCGCGGCACCGATGCTGGTTTCCCTTCCATAAAATAATCCTTGTAAAAATAATACGGCGCTAGAGGACGATTTTCTTCTTTCAGGTACTTCCTCAACTTGGAGTTGTTTTCTTTTTCTGCTTTGCTGAGGAGAATCTGGGCAATCGTGACACCCAACGGGGGAAAAGGTCCTGCTTCTTTTTGAACTTCCTTCCACGTGATGTCAAAACCGAGCTCCTTGAGCTTTTTAATCCTTTCGCGGGCCTCCATCACCCGCCTCTTGGCCACGCGGGAGATGAGATCAGAAACAATCTTGTTCCTCCAGTCGACAAAAGGAAGGAGGAGATGAAACTCCCTCTCCTCAAAAATGGTAGTGAGCTCCATGCTGGGAATGATTTCCACACCAGCTTCTTTTCCATAAAGGAGTGCTTCCGGGTAGGCTGCGACTGTATCATGGTCCGATATTGAAATCGCTTTCATTTTTTTTTCTTTTGCAAGCTGAACGATATGGAAAGGAGAAAAATCTCCATCGCTGCTTTTTGAAGAATGGATATGGAGGTCAATAAGAGAAGCCATCACAATTCTTTATTATCGGTTATGAGACTGTATATTTCCATGTACCTTTCTAAAGTTTGCTGAATGATAGTTGGCGGCAACGGAGGAGGGGGCGAATTTTTATCCCAGTCAGTGCTGTCAAGGTAATCCCTGACAAATTGTTTATCCAGGCTCGATTGAGATTTTCCCGGGGCATAGTGCTCCACTGGCCAAAACCGAGAGGAATCGGGTGTGAAGATTTCATCCACAAGAATAAGCTCATCTTCAAACAGCCCAAATTCAAATTTTGTGTCTGCTATGATGATTCCTTTGGACAAAGCGTGGAAAGTGGCCTTCTGGTAAAGCTCCAGGCTCACGGTCTTGATCTTATGTGCAAGCTCTGATCCTACAATTTTCTGCATATCTTTGAATGAAATATTTATATCGTGTCCCTCCTTGGCTTTCGTTGCCGGCGTAAAAATCGGCTCCTCCAACCGATCGGCCTGCTTCATTCCTTCAGGAAGCTTCACACCACTCGTCTTCCCAGAAGCCTTGTATTCTCTCCATCCTGACCCGGAAAGATATCCCCTGACCACACACTCTATCGGAACCACTTCGGTCTTTCTCACAACCATGGACCTTTTCTCCAGTTGCTCCTTGTGGTCGCGAAGATCTCCGGGATATCCATCCACGTCCGCCGTAATCACATGATTGGGACAGATCAACTCGGTGTAGACAAACCAGAAAAGGGAAAGCTGTGTGAGTATTTTTCCTTTATTCGGGATGAGCGAAGGAAGAACATAATCAAACGCAGAAATACGGTCTGATGCAACAATCAGAAGATTTTCCCCGAGTTCATACACCTCTCTGACCTTGCCTTTTTTAAAAAGTTTTAAACCTGGGATGGTTATTTCAGAGTAGGTTTTTTCCATTTGTTTTTCCTTGCAATAGAAAGCGTTTTAAGCTGGGCAGATAAAGGATAAAAAAATTGGGATCAAAAAGCAACAAAAATGCATCCGCACCAAAAAACTATCTATGCGGATGTCATTCCGATAAAACTCAGCATGCGGCCTTCCGTCTGTTGAGACCGCCGATAGGAAAGGAGATCCGGCTCGCAATGGGTGCACAGGTTCACCATAAATATGTTAGAATCCTTGACACCTTCATCTTTCAATTGATGTTTAATCGCCATCGACAGATCAAGATAAAATTTTCCGGCATGAAGGGGATGCGGAAGAAACACATCCTGCCTCAATTCTTCCTCTTTGAATTTCTTTCTGACATCCTCTCCGACTACATAGCAATCTTTCCCTATGCATGGACCAAAAGCAACCAACAGGGATGAAGGCTTGCAATGAAAGTGTTCTTTCAAGCACTTCACAACCTTTTGGGCCAGTCTTTGACTTGTGCTCCTCCAGCCGCAATGAACGGCAGCTACGGCCTTTTTCTCCCGGTCCACAATCAAAACAGGCAGACAATCCGCTGTTTCGATGACAAGCAAAATGCCTTGACGGCCGGTCAGCAGGGCATCTCCCCCTAATCTTTCCTCAGGAACATCCTCGATAATATGAAGGATGTCAGAATGAATCTGGTTTAAAAAGAGAAGATCGAAATTTTTCAGGCCTCTGTGTGTTTCCAAATCATACAGTTTCCAGTGTCTGCTGCCAAAACCATGAACAAGGAAGGGAATTTTTTTCCACCCGGGAACAAAATAAAGCGCCTCAGATTCCAATTTCATATGCACCTTTTATATCTTCTGAATGCAAAAAATACAAGGAGCCACTCCATAATTGATGAGAAGATTTATGTTATAATCAAAAAAAATGGCAAAAAAAATTTTTGCTCCGGCCTATCTAAAAACCTACAAAGAGGGTCTGTTTCCCGATATCGCACAAAAAGCCCATCACATGCTTTTGGCCTGTACTGTTTGTCCGCGCGAGTGCGGAGTCAACCGCACCCAAGATGAAAAAGGCTTCTGTGAAGCCGGCTACCTTCCAGAAATGAGTTCGTATTCGCCCCATTTTGGCGAAGAGAGCCCTCTCGTTGGCCGTCACGGATCGGGAACCATCTTTCTAACCCACTGCAACCTCGGATGTCTCTTTTGTCAAAATTATTCGATAAGTCATAGAGGGGAAGGCAAGAAAATTTCTATCCAAACCCTTGCCAAAGTGATGGTGGAACTCCAGAATTTGGGTTGCCACAACATCAATTTTGTGAGTCCGACCCACTTCGTTCCTCAAATCCTCAAGGCTCTCCCCCAAGCCATAGAAATGGGCTTATCCGTTCCTCTTGTCTACAACACCGGAGGATATGACTCGGTCCAAACAATCCGGCTGCTGGATGGAATCTTTGATATATACATGCCTGATTTCAAATTCAGCCAAGGGGAAGTCTCCCAAAAATATTCTCAGGCCCCCGATTATCCGATAGCAGCAAAGCGGGCATTAAAAGAGATGTACCGTCAGGTGGGAGATTTCCAGATCGATGAACACGGGATCGCGTTCCGTGGCCTCCTCGTCCGCCATCTTGTGCTTCCCGGCGGTCTGGCAGGAACAAAGGACGTCATGCGATTTCTCGCCACAGAAATCTCCAAAAACACCTATGTGAACATTATGGATCAGTATTATCCATGCGGAAATATTCCCCTGCGTTCTCCTCTGCGCCGGAGAATTACTCCCCGGGAATACAACCAATCTATCGCTGCCGCAAAAAAAGAAGGTATCGCGCGTTTGGATAAACGGGAGAAAATTCGTCTCCTTTGGTGCTGATCAGAGACTTGAATACAGCCGCATGGAAACCCAAAAAACTGGGCAAAGCGCATCTGTCCTCAAACTTCCCAACGAAAGAAGCCTGCGAGGTTCTACAGCGAAGTTGTCAGAGATTCAAGGACAAAATCGCGGTAATGCCGAATGATGTTATGGATAACGTCTTCTTTCTTCAGCTTCAGCACTCCAGGCGGCTTTATACCATCCATAAAAGGCATCTGTTTTTCTTCCATGACATTCCTAATGTTTTTTCTGCCTCTTACTCGCAGGGTCAATCTCAGTTCGAGAGAGTTTTTCGGCAGGCAAATGGCATAATGAAAGTTATCTATGCGGGATCCGGGAAAGTTTATCTGGAATGTTATGGATTTCCCCTTAGCTCTCTTGGATTTTGATTTAATCCCAAAAGCCTTCAGTTCTCCCGACAGGTTTTCGAAGGCGGGCTCAGCGATGAACTCACAGAACTGATCAAAATCATCCAATGCCTCTTTTTTGCTCGTTTCGATAATAGCATACTCTTCAAAAAACCCAGATAAATCTTTTTTCCAATCAGATCCCATATCAGACCTCTTTACAGCGAATCGTCAGCTATATTACCACATTTGATTTGTTTATTTAAAGAGAACGATCAATCTTTCTTTTTCACCACCTCGGCAAATCGAGCCCCGAATTCTTCTGCCTTCCCGATATCCTCATGTGATGGAGCCCCGAGAAACTCAAAAGCGTCGATGAGGTCCCATTTCAAAGGTTCTATGATCTTCTTCATCTCTCTTAAGGCTCCTGCGCTCCAGCCATAACTTCCAAAATAAGCAGCTTTCTTGTTCTTGATTCGTTTCCTTACGGCCATATTCAAGATCTCCGCCATAGGAGGAAATAAGGACACTTCATACGTGGGAGCACCGATCATTACTCCACGACATGTCCAAAGTTCGGGTAGAATGTAGCTCACGTGGATGCGGGCGGCATCAAAGATCTCAACAGGCACGCCGGCCCGGGATATGCCCTGCGCCACAGCATTCATCACAACATCGGTATTCCCGTACATCGAGCCGTAAACAAGGGTCACTCCAGCTTCAGATTCGCCAGAAGCATACTCCGCCCATTTTTTGTACAAGTCGACAATACGAGATGGATTTCCCCTCCATATCAAACCATGGGAGGGAGCGATTATTTCCAGCGGGATATCCGCCAATTTTTCAACAGCAGATAAAACTCTCGAGCTGTAGTTTGCCACGATATTAACATAATAACGAAGCGCTTCCTTCTGGTAAAACTCTGGCTGTGTGCATTCATCATCAAAGATGGCGCCTCGGATTGCTCCATACCCTCCAAACGCATCGCAGGAAAACAGGATGCGATCAGCTCTCTCGTAGGTCATCATGGTTTCGGGCCAATGTAAAAAAGGCGTCATAAAAAACTGGAGAGTTCGTTTGCCTAAAGAAAGGGTATCACCATCATTAACGACCTTGACATTTTTCGTTATGGAAAAAAAATCCTCCAACAATTTTTTCGTTTTGGCAGAACCGATTATAGTGATATCTGGAGAAATTCTCCGCAATGTGCGCAGCAGTCCGGAATGATCTGGTTCCATATGGTTTATGATGATGTAATCAATTTTGGAAATATCGGTAATTTCGTCGATTTGAGCAAAATATTCGTCTCCCTTGAATGATTTGATTAGATCAATGATAGCATTCTTTTCATCTTTGATGAGATAAGAATTGTAGGAAACACCTTCTTTACTGATAGGCCAGAGGCCTTCAAAAAGATCTGTGATCCTATCATTGACCCCAATCCAGTAAATATCAGGTTTTATCGACACAGCCGGCATCCGTTGCCTCCTTCCTTGATTTAAACTAACCTGATTTATTCATAAAAAAGGACGATGCCTTATTTCAAAATAAACAGAATCAGTCCGCTAAGCAATATGTGCTAAATGCTAAAATATTCTTTTATTTCTCTAAAGAATTTTCTCAATATCGTCCTTTTTTACCCTCCGGGCAAACGGATCTGCTTTGTTGCAGCCTGTTCGCGGTGGAAAACCACAGCTTCACATGCTCCGCCGCGCATATCCATTTGTGAATAATCCAGGCTAACATTCTAACAAAAAAAGGGGGGCCGTTGCTATTTTTTAACAGGCAGGGATAGCATTTCCGTGATAAGAATTAGCTCTAAATCGGCTTTTATGGATGGTTGAAGCGAC
>CAZOJY010000134.1:0-7147 GCA_964580235.1 uncultured Eubacteriales bacterium
AGCGCGTATATGTATATAAAGTGATGCATCCAAATCTAAACACCGTAAGGAGGTAGGAATGTGTAGAGGGAAGAAACAATTTTGGCTAATACTGGCCCCTGTTTTTTTGGCAGTAGGAATGTTGGCCGGTTGTGCGGCGAAAACGGCTCCTGTGTGGGGAGATCTGCAGACAGGTATGATCCTGCGGTATCAAATGCCCGAAAGCCAGGTGTTGAAGTATGACTCATGGGGTGAGACGCATCAGACATCAGATGTCATGGGGCAGACGATCGAAACCGACATTTCCTCGACAAATGCCTTTTCCGTTCGATCAAAAGGACTGGAGGAAAACAACCACAAACTCACCATTACGATCGATGACATGAGCATTAAAATTCAGTCCACTCAGGCTGAGCTGGAACCGGACATGAGCACGGTGATTGGAAAAAGTTTTGACATGACACTGTCATCCCTGGGGAAGGAATTGGAACTTGTCGGAGCAGATGCGATCGAATATGACCTGGGTCCCGAGGGAACAAGAAACATTTCGGCAGGTTTCCAGGATATATTTCCTAACCTGGCAGACCGGCCTTTGAAGATAGGAGATACCTGGCCTGACGAGACAGTGATTACCGAAAAAACTGAGAGAGGCGATGCTGTCATTCGGCTGTCTGGCGAAAACACTTTGGAAGGATTCGAGACGATCGATGGCATGGAATGTGTCAAAGTATCTGGCACATTCACGGGAACGATTGAGAGCAAAGGAGAACAACAAGGAATTGAATTGAACACCCTGGGGGAGTTGAAAGGAACTACGACATGGTATTTTGCCTACAAAGAAGGCATTTTTATCAAGCAGACAAACGAAGGCACCGCAGAAGGCACAGTCGATGTGCCCAGCCAGGGGATACAGATTCCCTTTTCCCGGGAAATGACGTCTGAAATCAGTCTGGTTAAGTAGAGGTTTTGAGTTGCTTTGAAATCGTCTGCCGCCCATCGAACCAGGATGCGTTGCACGCCGGACCTGGAGTGGACCTGAACATGTGAATTTGGCTGGATTGAAGAAGCAATAAGAAATTATTCAGGTTTTTAATCCTTTTGGAGTGCAATAGTCCCTGCATTCAAAAGGAATTCCCAATTCTTCGGCAACCGCTTTTAGTTCGCTGAGATGATCTCCCACAGCAGTGATGGGATGGTTGGAATTGATCGTCCATTCCACATGACCACATAGCTTGATGTACCAATGGGGCCAATCGGAACTGCATCTTTCCGACCTCTTTCGCCACTGTTCTTCGGAAGGAACGTCGGTTATGCCTCGGCCAGCTGCAAGGTAGAGCTGATGGTTGCGGTAGGAAAAACGGGCCCAGGTTACGACTCCGGGAATGCGGACAACGACGGAGCTCGTTCCTCCTCCTTTTTTGAAGTACATGTAGGTCTGGCGTTCCGACCAGGCTCCCTCGAGCGAATCGTGGCGGCCATAGGCAAAATAAGGGGCAAGCGCTCCTGAATTCACAAACCAATAAAGCCCTTTTTGTGGATTCCAGTAGCGAAAATCGTTAAAGCCGATGGGATCACCCCCGTTGAGCATTTTGAGAAGTTGCATGGTGATAGCTGCGCCGTCGTCTGCTTCAGTGGCCGCAACGACGGTCTCTCCATCGGTTTCCGGCCGCAATCTGTTGTTCAGGATTCCCAGCGGAAGATCCGTGGCCGGATAGTGCTCGATCCAGTCCAGCTGATCCTGAACTCCCATAAAATCCAAACCATATTCTTTTTTGAGTTCTAGGAGTGCAAAGTACACTTTCATCTGGAAAATCACCATATCTTTTGTCAGGTGTTTGACTGGATCATCACCCAGTTGGATATCCATTCCTTTTTCGATCAAGTAATTGAGGGCATCCTCGGCTTTCTGATCCGGCACATTCTGTGTCATTTTCACCAAACGCAATCCGTCGAACCCTTCTCGGGCTATCCCGAAATATTTCAGAAAGTCTGCCTCTGATATTTTGTTCCACATTTGCATCGAGCGGGGACCCACAGCACCGTAAATCGAACCTTTGAGCTTGTGCACGGCTTTTTTGGCTTTTTCCCTGTCGGCTGTAGCGACAGGGACCTCGATGGCTACAGGCAGAGACGGAGTGAACTCCCCATCTTGTAAAAATCTTTCCAATGATTCGATATAGGTATCATGTTCCTCGAATTTCTCGACAAATAAACGGCTGGTTTCAATGCCCACATGCGCAGTCCCGGAAACTGCGGCTAAAAGGCCGACAGCACCAGGAAAATCGGGGATAGAACTGCCGAGCATTAATTTAGGAATCTCTTTTGTGAGCTGCCACATCGGGCTTACAGAAAAATCAGGGAACGCCCAACCTGTCAGGAAATTGATGAAACGCGCTCCCTTGGTTTTTTGGATTATCTGTAGGCCTTCGGCAACATTGGTAACTGGGCCATTCGGATTAAGAACATGAGCTTCCCATCCGCATTTTTTTATGACTGTGATAAGCTCATTCAACTGCTTTATGGCCACAGGCCAAACTTTGGCATTAGGCTCATCCCGG
Organism: uncultured Eubacteriales bacterium; assembly: GCA_964580235.1. Taxonomy (GTDB): domain Bacteria; phylum Acidobacteriota; class Aminicenantia; order Aminicenantales; family Aminicenantaceae. The sequence continues at coordinate 2,538 of CAZOJY010000134.1, forward strand.
CTGTCCAATGGCATGTATATATCGACAACCTTGTTCATCGATCTTCTCCTGCCTCATCCAACCATTTGCCTCCTTGGTCGATGTTGTCTTTTGTGAAGACTCGGGATCTGAGGGTGATTTCTTTGGGAACACTCTCGCCCTTCAGGATCTTCAATGCCGTTCGGATGGATTCCCTTCCTCCTGTTGGATACTCGAAGCTCGCCTGGAGCAACCCCTGTCTTACATAAACCTGGCCTTCATGCGGCAGAGCATCGATCCCCACAAAGATGATATCCTTTTCGCGACCTGTCGCTTTAGCAGCCAGGTATGCCCCATGAGCCCCAGGGTCGTTGTGAGCGTAGACCAGATCGATATTTTTGAACCGGGCAAGGGCAGATTCCATCTCTTTTCGCGCCTCAGGTTCCAGCCATTTCATGTCGGCCTCGAAGATAATATCGAGATCGCTTCCCTTGATACCTTCTCGGAATCCAGAATGACGGTCTTGGCCGGGGGTTGATGTCATGAGTCCTTTAAGCTCGACAATTTGGCCGTTTCCCCCTAGTTTTTCGACGATCCACTGACCAGCAGCTTTGCCGATCTTTTTATTGTCAGCCCCTATGAAACACGTGTATTCATCCCTTAGGACCCGCCGATCGAGAACGATCACAGGGATGCCTTTTTCATAGGCCGCGGCAACTGGCAGAGTAAGGGGAGCCGCTTCCTTCGGAGAGACAATGATCAGATCCACCGCAGCATTGATGTATTCTTCGATCTGGGATCTCTGCGTCAAGGAATCGTTCTGGGCATCTTTGTAAGTCACTTTAATCTCAGGATGTTTTTCTGCCTCATTTTTGATATCCAAATTCATCTGCACCCGCCAGGGCTCGCCCAGGTTGCACTGGCTCATTCCGATCGTAAATTTTGGTTGAACTTTTTCAGCATCTTCAGGTTTTGTAGGCACGAATGCTTGTTTTTTGCTACAGTTGGCTAGCAAAATCAGTGAAAGAACGAAAAGGGCAGGGAATCGATTCTTTTTTAATCGAAGATGAGAGGAAAGTATTCTGCTGCGATAAGGCTTTGACATACATAGAAATAATATACGATTTCTTGATTTTTATCCACATATGACAAGAATGCATCAAAGAACCTGACATTTTCCTTTCTAAGCCGGGAATTTAGATCAGAAACGCCAGAGGTAACTTACTTTGAAGAACAATCCCCTTTTAGTTTCGTGAAAATTGGTGCTTTCCTGGTAGTCGAGTCCGTCCCATTCAACTTTCTCGAATGCCGACCCATATCCTGCGTAGATGACGGTCCCCGGAATGTAGGTGAAAGAAATCAATGTGTCCAGCGTTAATCTGTCCCGGAAGCTGTTGTACTCCAGTATGGCCCGCAGGAAGAGATATTTGTTGACCTGGAAGGTGTTCCGGCTGCGGAGGATAGTATAGTCGTAGATCTTTTGTTTGTCCGAATCCCGGAAGAAGTCTACATATGAAACATTGAGAATAAAACTGAGCTTATCCAGGGGCTGGTATTGAACATATCCGCCGAACCTGCTCCCGTATCCTTGATAGGGATTCTCAGGGTCGTAGTACACAGCTCCTGTATATCGGTAAAAAAGACTCAAAAAAGCATGTTTTGTTATCTGGGATGTTGTCTGGAAACCAACTCCGCCCCTTCCGAATCTTTCTCCGGAAAAGACCTCGTTGGCCAGCAACGCATCCACCCGGAATTGTGTGCTTCTCGGCAGCCAGAATCTAAGCGTGAAAAGATTGACGGTATCGAACATCTTATGTTGGGTATCATAAATATGATAACTCCAGTAAAAGGGCTCGATTCTCTGGAAAAATTTAGATTTCGGATAAAATCTGTACATGGCGAATGCAGAAAACCGCCTGATGCCCGTTCGAGTGACATACCCTGTGTCAACCTGGAAATTTTGGGATATATCCTGATAGCCCAGGTCTATGATCACCTTGCGTGTGCCATATCCGTAGTGCAGTCCCAAAGCATGGTCGCTTGAGACCTCCGTGCTGCCGTTTCTTTGTGTGAAGGATCCGAAGAGATGGAAATCCGCAATGGATGTTTGGGTGAGGCGGAATCTGCCGTCTGCGCCAACGACACGGTTAAAACCTCTCCCATATTCCTTCCCCGTGTAAAATCCTCCGATGTAGGAATCGTCTCTGAGGGCAAATTTATACCGGGCGATGGTGAAATCCGGATGCTCATCGATCTGATCGTCCGGCAGATCGTCCAAAGCATAAATAACGGCCAGGCTGCTTTTGCGGCCGAGCTTGCCGGCCAGCTTCAAACCAAAAATGGGATTGATGATCGTGCGGGTATGAACCACAGTGGCAAGAGGGCCTTCTTCGACATTCCCGGCAAACTGGAAGATGTCATTTCCTTCGAGAAAAAAGGGCCGCTTTTCCGGATAAAAAAGTGCATACCGCAGATTGATGTCGACCTGTCCGGCATCTGCTTCGACCTGGCTGAAATCCGGATTATAAGTGCCATCCAGGGTTAGATCTGAACTCAGTCCGAATTTTCCTGTCAGGCTCAAATCTGTGTTTTTTTCGTCTGTTTGCATCTTTCCCTGGCTTCCCGACTGCCGGGTGCTGTGGGTCAGGGCAGGAAGCAGCTCGACCACCCGTTTGTATTTCCAGCCTGTCACGGATATCGGCTGCGATTGTTTGAGAATGCTTCCCTTCTCCGCATACATCGGGGGGAATCCAGAGAGTTCAGAGGTGCGGGTGATCTGCCTGAAGACCGCGACACGAAGGGTGATGGTCTCTTTTCCCGGAAAACGGATACTCTGGAGAGGAATGCGGCATTCTACGATGTATCCTTGATCGTCGATAGCTCCCTTGCTGTACCATACCATATCAAAGCTTGTATCGGCATTTCCATCAGCGTTGATCATGGCGTCACCCTGGATGCCTTCTGGATTCAAGAAGAGTCCATAAGCTTTCTGCATGGTATTGAATGTGTCCAGTATGAGGATAACGTAATCGTCCTGAAACATATTATCACGGCTGGAGACCGATGTTTTGATTTTGTCCGGCTCGCTGTCAAAACAGTGGAAAGCAAAGTAGAGGTTCTCCGCATCATAGGTCATGTAAGCGATGGTTTTTTGGCCGGATTCTTTCCCGTAATCCGGTTTTATGGTTTTGAAATCTTCAAATTTTTTCGCCTCTTTCCAAGTTGCATCATCCAAAATCCCGTCGATAACAGGGGATGTTTTTGTGGCAGAAACCGTAACGACTTCTTCTGCATAAACCTTTGAAGCCAGCAGCATAGCAGTAAATAAAACCAATATTAAACTGAATTTTCTTATCATCTCTGTTTTTTCTCCTTGTTCGCATGTGCTTGCCTGCATAATCCATCCGGGTATTCCTATAAAGGTTTACGATAAAAGGATATAAAAGGTTTCGTTAGAAAAAAAGTTTTGATAATAACCGTGTGGATTAAGGCACTATTTGTTAGCTGAGCGCGGTGAGTTTTTTCCCTGACAACGGCAGGATGCGCTCCATCTCGTCGTATGTTCGAAGAGAACAGCAGACGGAGTTGACATTCGGGTTTGAGAGCACGAACTTGATGGCGGCGGCCCGGATTTCATCGGGATTTTTCAAGTTGTGTTTTGTGATGAATTTTTCGGCCAGGTCTGCTTTTTGTTTGTACCGTGTCAAGCCTTTCTGATAAAAAGAAGGGATTTTTTTCCCCTCTTTTTCCATCTGATCGATGCGGTTCTTCACGATATAATATTTGGCCACTGGCGCGGTTTTCATCAGAGTTGTGCCGATTTTTTTCTGTTGGCAGACCTCAAGCACTTTCTCGGCCTTGTCCATCCGGAGGAAATTATAGGCCATAAGAAAAACATCGAACCGGCCGTCTTCAGCCGCTGCTAAAAGAACCCTATCCATTGTCTGTTTGGAATCCCTGTACCAGAATGATCCGTGGTTGGACACACCTGTATGCCGAATTCGTCCGTTGGCCTTGAGCTCCTGCAAAGCGGCATGGTATCCTTCATGTTTGAGCTGTTCCACTGTTTCCGGGCAGTGCATCATCATGCAGTCGATGTATTCTGTGCCCAGGTCTTCGAGGCATTTTTGCGTCCGTTTGATCAACGCTTCTTTGGAGATTTCTCCTTCCATTAACATTTTTGATGTCAAAAAGATCGATTTGCGGTCCCGTCCTTTGATCACTTTGCTGATCAGTTGATGGGCTCCGGGGTAGCTTTCGCCGGTATCGATGTAGTTCATACCCGCGTCCAGCATAGCTGACATCAATCCCTCGTCATTCACATAACCGACGGCGAGATCCGACACTTTGAATCCGGTTCTTCCGAGGATGCGGTAGTCCTTGATCTTAATCTCAGCAGCATTGCTGAATGATCCATTTTTGGCCCATAGATTCCCTTTAGGTTGAGCCAAGACCGTGCCGCCCAATAGACTGTACCCGAATACTCCTATGGTGGAAGCCTTTAGAAAATTTCTGCGGTCCATTTTTTCTCCTGCACAAAACAAATTGTCAAAATGTGAATATATTTGGGATTGAGTTATAAGTCAAATATTATATTCTGATTTGACTGGACATTCTCTGTATGATATCAATGGTCCACGCTATCCAGAAGA
>CAZOJY010000134.1:7247-8765 GCA_964580235.1 uncultured Eubacteriales bacterium
CTGATTTGACTGGACATTCTCTGTATGATATCAATGGTCCACGCTATCCAGAAGAAACATATGCATAAGATAAAGAAAAGGGAGCCATGATATGACAAACGCATCCGAAAAACAGAAAAAACTGTGGTGGCGCTGGCTGATCCTTCTGGTGCTCAGCCTGGTGATGTTCGGATCCTACTATATTTATGATTCTTTAAGCCCGATAAACGATTTTATCCAGCAGGGTATGGGTATCGACAACGCCAAATTCGGGATGTTGTTTTCCTCATACTACATTGTCAACCTCCTGTTTGTGCTTCTTATTGCAGGCTTCATTCTCGATCGTTTCGGAATCAGAAAAGCAGGAACAATTTATGTCTTTTTAATACTGCTCGGGTCCGTTATTACTTCCCTGGGAGCTGGAAAATCTTTTGTTGTGATGCTCATCGGAAGAATGATCTTTGGAGTTGGCTCTGAGGCAACGCTCCTCGTCACAAATAAAGTTATTGCGCGTTGGTTCAAAGGAAAAGAGTTGGGATTTGCTTATGGTTTGAATATCACAGTGATGAGACTTGGAACGGTGCTGGCATTTAATACATCTGTCCAGATAGCTGATTGGACCGGTACGTGGCGCTGGTCAGTGTGGGCCGGGGCAATCGTGATGTTCGTGTGCTTTGCCCTTTTCTTGGTTTATCTGATTATCGATAAGGATGTTGATAAGGACATCAAAAGCGGAGTGGAGGAGAAAATCGTTGTTAAAGATGTGTTCAAGCTCAGCTCTGCTTTTTGGTTTATCAGCTTGTTGTGTGTGACATTCTACTCGGCAGTTTTTCCTTTCACTAATCATGCACCGAGATTCCTCCAGCTGAAATTCGGGATGTCAGCGGCAAAAGGTGGGCAGTATACCTCATACATCATGATCGCCTCAATGATCTTTACGCCTCTTCTTGGCCTCTTGATCGACAAGTTCGGACGAAGAGGAAAGATCATGCTTATTGGATCTCTCATGCTTGTCCCGGCACATCTTCTGCTGGGGCTCACTTATCTCCCGCCGGTGATTTCTTTCTTGATGCTCGGGATCGCTTTTTCATTTGTGCCCGCCGCACTCTGGCCAGCCATTCCCATCCTGGTCAAAGAGAAATTTCTTGGATCGGCTTTTGGTATTATTGCATGGATACAGATGTCCGGACTAACCCTTTTCCCATGGCTTGCCGGCAAGATCGTCGATTGGTCAGGGGATAAGTACACCAATATGGAGCTGATGTTTGCCTCGCTTGGATTTCTAGGGCTTGTTTTCTCTGTGCTTCTTCTTAGAGCGGACAGGAAACAAAAACTTGGGCTGGAACTCCCGACCAAAAGAGCACAGGCTCGAGCCGACAACGCTGCTCAATAAGCATCTTGACGCTCTTTCTATTGAAGAGAAGAAACTCCTTGTAAGCTCCTCTAAGCAGGGCAAAAACCTGTGCCAAACATCAGGTTTTTATTTGTGATTGTGCATATTTCTGCTGGACATTGTTTTATAATAGGGAAATTAGCCCG
>CAZOJY010000135.1:0-4934 GCA_964580235.1 uncultured Eubacteriales bacterium
TTTCTCAAGCAAAAGCAGAAAATAAAAAATTATTTTTATCTCGCTTTTCCCGTTTTTCTTTCTGCGGGTATTTTTCTTTTTTTCTTGTGGTCCCTGTATGGGAAGTTGTCTCCTCTGGTTGTTTACAAAGGAACAAGGGTGGATGGCAGTGTCACATTTAATGCCTTTTATCATCATAATCTGATCGAGTTTTTTCGGTGTTGGATTGGATATTTGTTCGATCAACGGGTCGGCCTGTTTGCCTATTCCCCGATTTTTGTGCTGTTCTTTCCTGGTGTGATCTTGTGGTTTCGGAAAAATAAAAAAGAAGCTTTGTCTTTGTTTTTTCCGCTAATCCTGTACTGGACTTTTTGCTCTTTGAGCTATTACTGGGGAGGTTATAGCCCCCCGGGAAGGACGCTGCTCCCGGTTTTATGGATTATATGTGTGTTTGCGGGAGGGGCAATCTATTTATCTGGAGAAAAGAAATTTCTTGTCAGTATTCATCTTTTAACTGGTTTCACTTTTTTAAACGCATTCATTCTGGCGAAAAACACGCGCTTTCTCTACCATGAGAACCTATCCTTCCCTTGGGCAGAGCCCGGGAAAGTCAGCAATGTGTTGCATTCATTGAGCAACGCCTTCATCGATTTCACCAGGTTCGCTCCTTCCCTGTCCAGCCAGGAAGGAATCACTTGGATCCCTCTATTTTTTTGGATTCTTTTGTCCCTTTTGATAGGATTTTATTTCATCAGGAGAGGCCGAAAATCCGGCGGCCGGATTTTGTATCAAAAAATAATGGTTCCAATGGGTATGGTTTTTCTCGTATGTGCGGCTGTTGTGATTTATTCTTTTCTGAACATTCATCTTGATGAACATAAGTCTTTCCAAACAAATGAAGATCATGTTTATTTCCAGGATGAAAATACGTACGGCTATGAGTTGGATGGTTTTTGGACTAAAGGGGCCAGAAGGGCAGAGATTATTGTAAAAAGTCAAAGAAAGGCATCGAGCATCAACATGAGGCTGACATGCCCTTCTGCGGGAAAAACGATGGTCCAAGCGGGGAATGCGATCAGGATTTTGGATAAAAAAAACGGCGGAGAATCTGAATGGATTGTTTCCTTTCCCAAACCCGTTGGATTTTTATGGAAAGGGAATTATTTCTATACCATAAAAATCAGCGGCGAGAATGGATTTATCCCCGAGAAGCGTGATGTGAGGTCAACAGACAATCGATTTTTGGGCGTGTTTGTTAGAACTGAAGTTCGTAAAAGGCCTTGATTATAACAGGCCGGAAAAACCGAGAGCCTCACCTGCCACAGCTTTCGAAGAGAAGAAAGCCATGAGTTGTTCCCAGTCTGTCTGAAGACGGAGGAGGTTGTAATAGGGATTTTCCTCAGAGTCAATCTGGATTTTTGCCAGATGGATGTTCTTCATGCACTCCACAGCTCCTTGGGTATCCCCGATACTTAGGTAATCCAAAGCAAGCATTTGGTTGGATCGGTATATTTTTTCTTCGAGGTCATCCTTAAGGAATTCTCCAGGGTAGGGGTCGAGCTCAGAGGCCTGCAGGTGATGCAAACCTGGGTATCCTTCCTGCCCTTCCAGCTTCTTTTTTTCGAATACGAACCGGGAGATATCTTCCCTGACCTGTTCCCACTGGGGGGAAGTTTTTGGGGGAGCTTTGTGTTTTATCGCAAGCTGATTATCCAGGTAGGTTTTGAATCCGAACATACGGGCATTCATCAAAAAATCGATGTCTTCTCCCCGCCGGACCGCAGGATCGAAGGGAATCCTGGTGAATAGGTCTTTGTGCAACACCAGATTTCCCCCGAATGCAAATGGTGTGACCTTAAGCCTCGGATCCTCTGCGATAATCTGTTGGAATGCCCGGTTCATGCAATCGATTTTGTTCCAGTAGGTCATCCATGAAAGGATTCCCCTATTTAGGAGGAAGTCATCATCAGGATTGATATAATAGCCGGCCACAGCCAGAATTCTGTCTCCGTGTTTCTCTTGCCCGATGAATTCGAGGGCCTTATCCATGAAATCCGGATCCTCAAATATTTCATCATCGTCGATAAGGACAGCTATCTCAGAACCCAACAGGTGTGGAACAAAGGTGCAGAGATTGCGGACATCGGAATAGCCATTAAGCTGGAGAAGGGAAGCCATATCTTTCTTTTTTTCCTGGGATAAATACTGGTGAATTTTCGTAAGTTGGGAGTAAGAAAAAAGATGAGTTTCCACATCCATTGTTCTGTCCTCGATGATAGATGTTATTTTGGCCTCTGCATCTTTCTGGATATCCTGTGCCGTTGCCACTCCGAGAATCACCAGACGGAAATTTTTATTTTTGATGGTGGAAATGCTATCGAGGAGGCGGCCGAGAGTTCCTTCTTCATCCAAAGGAGTGGGATGATCATAGATGGTATCCGTTTTTCTGCGGCCCTCCTCTTTTTTCCGTCCCCAGTAGCTGGGGATAACCATAGTGACTTTCATTATTCTCTCCTTTCAGTTTAATCCTTTAGACATCATGTCCTCCATTATCCCCTCCAATCTGGCCACGCCCTTATCCCAGGCGTAATGGTCTTCCATGAGCTTCCTAGCATTGTTCTGTATCCTTTGGTAGAGTTCGGCATTCCCAATTAAATTCGTGATTCCTTTGACAAAATCGTCGGGCTTATCGGCAAGGATGATATTTTCGCCATCGGAAGCAGGGATTCCTTCCGCTCCCAATCGGGTTGAAACCACGGGGCGGCCGAGCGCCATGGCCTCCAGAATTTTCCCTCTGAATCCTCCTCCAAGCCGCACGGGGCAGATGAAAATTTTTCCTCTCCGCAGGTAAGGAGTGACATCGTCCACTGTGCCCGTAATGACAATGGATTTGTCCGCTGCAAGACGAGTGATTTCCGGAGGGGGAGACTGGCCCACCACATAGAATTTCAACTCGGGCAGGACTTTTTTCAGGAGTGGCCATATTTCTGCATGGAAATATAGGACGGCATCCACATTCGGGTAATGGAGGTAATTGCCGAGAAATACCAGGCTTCCCTCTTCTTCTGCCTGAGGGGAAAAGGCAAAGGTTTCCACATCCACACCATGGGGGACGACGGCGATGTCTAGATCCGGGGAGATTGCCAAAAGTTCACCTTTCCCTTGAGGGGTTAATGTGAGAACCTTATCGGCCTTTCTGTACATATCGAATTCATATTTTTTCAAACCTTTGAGGTTGATCGCCTCTTTCAATTTGTTAAGACCCAGTTTATGGTGCCGGAAGCTCTTGAGTCGGGCCAGATAATAACATTCGTGGACAGACATGATTCGTCTTGTCGACGGCAGTTCGGCATTATTGTGGAGAAATTGGCCCATGACCGAATATTCGGCGATGACAAAATCGTAGTTGTCTTTTTTAACCATTTCCGCGATCGTGTGTGCCATTTCTTTGGAACCGTGGACACGGAGAAAATAATGGGGGACTGGGGATGTGAAAAAATCCACAGTCGTTTTTATGATAGATCGCCTTGGTGGCAATGGAACGAGTTTGAGGTCATGACAGAACGGCTGGACAGAGGGAATGTGTATTTTGTCTCCTGGATGGCAGAAAGCTGTGAGAGAAACCAGATGATTTTTCGCGAGATATTTTAGGCGGTTGTAAATAATGATAGGACCGCCGATAACTTTGGAATGGGGGAATTCTTTGCAGGCGATCAAGATTTTCATCATCGAACTTTCATACCAGAATCAGGCCGGTTTTGTCCAGCAAAATAACCTAAATAATCCAGGATAAACGATGCCGCCCCTATTCGAGCTTCATGGCTGTAAGCTCTTTGACCTGTTTATTTGGATCTCTCACCCATTAGTACAGCCATGCTCAATACATCCTTGCCGTCCGACTAGGTCGGATTCCGTCGAAGAACGATGATGAAAGGCTAAATCTTCGATGCTGCTGCGAGCATACCTAATGACTGCTAATCCTGTCAATTGATCTTCAGGAAATGAAAAAGAACCAGTTGTTCTAGCTCCAATTGAAGGGATTTTTGCGTTCAAAATCCGGGATCCGGTGTTCCCTTGATGTGAAAGGTTCGGGTTGGATGAACAATGTTTCGAATCCGCAATCGTGCGCTTTTCCCACCACTCTGCTGTATTCTTCGACATCCAAGGATCGCTGGAGGTCAGGAGGAGCAATGTGACAGGGTTTGTATTGGCTCATCAGGCTAAGGGCGAATCCATCGCCGAGATTTTGATCCATCCAGTCCAGGATTTTCATAGAATCTTCGCTCTGCCCGGGAAGGATCAGGTGCCGGATTATGAGCCCTTTCCTGGCGATGTCTTGGCCGTCGCAGCTGAATATCGGCGTTTGACGAGACATTTCTCGGATCGAAGCACTGGCGTGAAGGAAATAGTCCGGCGCTTGAGAGAGGGCTTTGCTTAGTTCTGGAGAGAAATATTTGAAGTCGGGTAGAAAAATGTCCACGATCCCATTCAGATGCCGAATAACCTCGGCTTTTTCATACCCGTTCGAGTTGTATACCAACGGGATTCGGAGTCCCTGTGTGCAGGCTTTTTGTAAGGCTTCCAAGATGGGAAGAAGAATATGGGTAGGGGAGACCAGGTTGATGTTCAGCGCACCCTTGTTCTGGAGGTCGATCATTTGCGCCGCCAGTTCATCCGCCGTCAACTTCTCTCCTTGGTTGAGCCAGCTGATCTGATAGTTTTGGCAGAAACGGCATTTCAGGTTGCATCCAGAGAAAAAAAGAGTCCCTGAACCCGACCGAGAAGCAGGCGGTTTCTCCCTTTCTGCGGCACAATCATAGACGCCGCTCAGGACTGGCTCTTCTCCGAAATGAAGGAGCGCATGAGAAAGGGAGGCTTGAGCCCCTGTTTGGCAAAATCCTTTTTCGCCGGATTTTCTGTCGACTCCGCATTCTCTCGGACAGAGCTTGCACTCT
>CAZOJY010000135.1:5034-8660 GCA_964580235.1 uncultured Eubacteriales bacterium
GGTTGGCTATAGTAGGGACAAATGCTGAATGATTTTGTAGAACTCCTGAAAAATTTTCATTTGAACCGGGAGTTCATCGTCCTGATCGTAAGCATGCTTCCCATATTCGAACTAAGAGGAGCCATTCCCTTAGCTGTGCTGCATTTCGATATGCCTGTGCTCTCCGCATTTTTGCTTTCCTGGATAGGCAATTTGATCCCTGTTTTGCCGATTATTTATTTTCTCGAACCTATAAGGAAGATGCTCTCCCATATCAAAATAGTCCACAGATTTTTCGATTGGTTCTATGCCCGAACTTACAGACGAGGCAAAAAAGCCATGAAATGGGGAGCCATCGGCCTTTCCCTTTTTGTCGCGATTCCTTTGCCTGTAACAGGTGCATGGACGGGCTCCGTGGTTGCCATTTTGTTCGACATCAAACCCCGTTATGCTTTTCCGGCGATAATCTTGGGAGTGACTATTGCCGGGATCCTTGTTTCCGCTTTTATTGCGATATTTTGATTGATCCGGATTATTCACGATCTTACAATCTAGAAGATTTCTGTTGCGAGCCCTTCCAGTATCTTGCTGAGTTTTCCAGATAGGAGAGAAGGGAAATCTGTGGAATCATTTTGGAGGGGTGTCACGGTCATAAATCCTTCCTTTACGACCATGACATCGCTGTTCTCATCCCCCATAGCTTTGGGATTTCCGGTCCCAATCCAATAATAGAATCTCCCCCGGGGATCCTGTTTCTCAATCACCTGCGGATGGTATCTTTTCTGGCCGAGATGCGCAATTTTTATACCTTTTAATGGAGGGGAAGGAATATTGATGTTCAGGAATATGCCTTGAGGAAAGGAAGTTGCCAGGATCTTTTTTGCGATGGCGTGGACAATCCTGGCAGCCGCAGCGAATAAAAAACGGCCGCCATTGTCTGGAATAAGCGAAACAGCCATTGAGGGGATGTTGAGGAAAGCTCCCTGTTTGGCACCCGCTACAGTCCCGGAATAGGATGTATCCTGTTGTCCGAGGTTCGGTCCATGGTTGATTCCGGAAATGAGAAGATCTGGAAGCCGGGGCAAAAACTTCTGGACCGCCAAGTAGACACAGTCTGCCGGAGTACCGGTCACAGCATATCTGTTTTTTTTGATTGGATTTACGCGCAAAGGATGATGAAGTGTGAGGGCCAGGGATGAAGCGCTTTTTTCTTGATCCGGGGCGACGATAAAAATCTCTCCCAAATTTTTAAGCTCATCGGATAAAACAGATATGCCTTCTGCATAAAAACCGTCATCATTGGTCAACAAGATCAGTGGTTCTTTCTTGGTCATCGCTATCAAGATAGAAAGAGGCATTTTAGCACTTGGCAGACATCATGTGAAGAATGGTCGGGACGGGCGGATTTGAACCGCCGACCCCACGCACCCCAAGCGTGTGCGCTACCAGACTGCGCCACGTCCCGACCTTAAGGGATATTTACTATTTTTTCTCAAGAGAGGCAGCGATGTCTTTCAATTCCTCCCGGAGATCATAAAGGGCTTTCCTCAATCTGTCAGAATGGAGAGACGTGGAACTTTTCAATCCAAATTCCTCCTCGATGCGCCTTTTGGCTCCAGCAAGTGTGAGACCTTTTGTGTCAACAAGCTCCTTTAACCGGAGAATGATAGCCAGGTCCTTTTTTCGGAAAATCTTCTGTCCTGATGCTGTCTGGCCGGCATGAAGGAAATAAAATTCCTTCTCCCAGTTTTCGATGATTTTGGGATCTAGTTTGGTGATTCGACTGATCTCATCAAGTTTGTAAACAAGCTTTTCACCAATGCCATCATTTTTCATCTGAGTTCGACCCTCTCTCAACAAGGATATCAGCCAGTAAAATAACACGGATTCTCATATTCGTCAAGGCAGAGGAACTTCCCCATTTAAGAGGAACTTCCCCATTTAAATGGATATCTGGTATAATTCCTGCGGAAGGATAATCTAAAACATGATGGAGAAAAGCAGAAAGCAGCGAGTTCCTCTGGCTGAAAGAATGCGTCCAAAGTCATTGGAACGGTTCTGCGGTCAGAAGCACCTTGTGGGCCAAGGGAAAATCCTGTCTCAGCTCATTGAAGCGGATCATCTCGTGTCGATTGTATTTTGGGGACCGCCAGGCTCTGGAAAAACGACTTTGGGGTTCATCCTGGCGCATCAATTCAATTTGCCGTGCCTTTTCTTCAGCGCTGTCCTTTCCGGGATAAAAGAAATCAAAGAGGTGATGGCTAAAGCAGAAAGCCATAAAAAGCTGTATGGTCAGCCGACGATCATATTCATCGATGAGTTGCACAGATTCAACAAGGCCCAGCAAGGCGCTTTCCTGCCTTATGTAGAAAAGGGGGATATCGTTCTGTTTGGCTCAACAACGGAAAATCCTTCCTTTGAGGTAATCGCTCCGCTTCTTTCGAGGATGAAGGTTTTGGTTTTAAAACCGCTGACAGAAGAAACCTTATCCCATATCCTCAAAGAGGCCATCGCGGATGAGAACAAAGGGCTGGGTGATATGAGTCTGAAAATAGGGGAGCAGGCGATCAAAATGGTCATCGACTATGCAAACGGTGATGCCCGACGGGCATTGAATACTTTGGAAATATCAGCCAGCCTCGCGAAAAAAGGGAGAATTTCGGTTGAGCAGGTTAAAGAAGCCCTCCAGAAAAGAATCCTCCTCTACGATAAGAGGGGAGAAGAACATTTCAACCTGATCTCGGCCCTCCACAAAAGCCTCCGCAACAGTGATGTGGACGCCTCACTGTATTGGTTGGCCCGGATGATCACAGCCGGGGAAGATCCCTTGTACATTGTCAGAAGGCTTGTCCGTTTTGCTTCGGAGGATATCGGCCTTGCCGATCCCCAGGCTCTTACCATTGCCCTCAACGCTAAGAATGCCTATGATTTTATCGGCTCTCCCGAAGGAGAACTGGCCCTTGCAGAAGCTGTCATCTATCTCGCTTCAGCTCCCAAAAGCAACAGGGCCTATGTTGCATTTGCCAAAGCCATGAAGGATGTGGAATCCAGCCCGTTTGAGCCGGTGCCTCTTCAACTCCGCAATCCTGTAACCTCATTAATGAAGGAAGTTGGATACGGAAAAAATTACAAATATGCCCATAACTTCGAACATGGGACGACTGATATGGAAACATTCCCCGAAAAATTCAAAGGCCGCAGGTATTATGATCCCGGCAGTCTGGGATTGGAAAAGGAAATCAAGAAGAGAATTGATTGGTGGAATGACTTAAAAAAAAGGATAAAAAGCGAGAGTTGATTCATTTTTCTTTTTTGCTTTCTTTGAGCAGGTAGTAAATTTTCCAGCTGATTTCGTCGGCGATGCATCCGATGCAAGATTTTTCTGTTGTGGCGATTTCTTCATCTGCAATTTTTTCTTTTATGATTTTTTTCACTCTTTTTCTGATCTTATAAAGCAGTATGTAATTTATCATGACCGTTTATGATCTGAATGATATCAGCTTGAATTTCTTATGTAAACCCTGGTTCAGAACGCCAATTCGGGAATCAAGAAAGGCTTACCTCAACGAATAAAAAATGCTATCATACGCTCTTTTAACCTGGATAATTCATAAATTATCCAGGTTACCCTGAATTATTCATGTGCG
>CAZOJY010000136.1:0-8468 GCA_964580235.1 uncultured Eubacteriales bacterium
TCTTACATGAATAATTCAGAGTAGCCTGGATAATTTATGAATTATCCAGGTAAATAATAATCCAACTGGATTATCAATTAGCTTGGGTTATTCACGAACCGAACCGACCCGCCCCAACATTAAGGTGGCGGCAAGGTAGTGGCCCATGAAGCTGTATTTGTATACCGCGAATGGTCTGCAATAAAGCCGATGCCGGCCAAACCTGACCGGTGAGATCGGCTCGATAATCAATCAGGTTAGTAAGGCAGGTCAAAAATGAAGAAAAAACCAGAAAAAATGAAAGTAACCCGGCGGCAGTTCATCAAATTATCCGCAGCTGCCATCGGAGCACTCGGATTTCCTCAGATTGTTCCAGCATCTGTCCTGGGGAAATCTGGAGCTGTTGCTCCCTCGAACCGCATCGTTATGGCGGGGATAGGATTCGGCATGATGGGGATTCCCAACATGAAGGCATTCCTCGAGAAGGACGAGGTGCAGTGGGTGGCGGTTTGCGATATTGACAAAAATCACCTGAAACAGGCCAGGGATATTGTCAACCAGAAATACGGCAACACAGACTGCGCGCTGTACAAAGATTTCCGTAAACTTTTCCAGCGCAAAGATCTAGACGCCGTGTCCATCGCCGTCCCTGACCACTGGCATGCTGTCCTTGCTATTGCCGCTGCCCGTGCGGGTTTGGATATCTATGCCGAAAAGCCGCTTTCCCATGATCTGTTGGAAGGCCGGGCTATGTGTGACGCGGTGAAGCGTTATGGCCGCATCTGGCAGACAGGGAGCTGGCAGCGGTCTGTGGCCAATTTTCACCACGCCTGCGAGCTGGTCCGCAACGGACGGATAGGGAAAGTCCAGAAGGTCGAAGTCGGGCTTCCCCAGGGACATTATGATTTTGCCGGCACAGCCCACCTGAACAAATACGGTCCTCCTCCCGCAGAACTGGACTATAATTTCTGGGTGGGGCCGGCCCCTTACAGTGACTACTGCACGGCGCGGGTTCACATGAACTGGCGCTGGGTCATGGATTTTGGCGGCGGCCAGTTGATGGACTGGATCGGACATCACCTGGACATCGCCCACTGGGGCCTCGATTATGACCACACCGGACCCGTGGAGATCGAAGGGTGGGGCGAGTTCCCCCGGAAAGGTATCTGGGACAGCCCGACGCGCTATTATGTCAAAACCAAGTATGCCGACGGCACACCGATGGATATTGCCGGTGGTTTTGATGAGATATGGGGCGGCACGAAGTGGATCGGAGAACACGGCTGGGTCTGGGTCAACCGGGGGGGCCAGCGTACCGACCCCCCGGAACTTTGGGACGATTTTATCGGGCCCGGAGAAAACCGCCTGTACAAGAGCCGCGACCATTACCAGAACTTCCTGGATTGTGTGAGAAGCCGGAAACCAACGATTGCGCCGATCGAGACAGCCCATCGTTCGGCCAGCGTCGGACACCTTGGCATTATCGCCATCGAGTTGGCCCGGACGATTCATTGGGACCCGGAAAAAGAGGCCATCCTGAACGATCCGGAAGCCACACGCCTCCTGGGGCGTGCCTACCGCAGCCCGTGGCAGCGCGGGATTTAGGGGAAAAAAATGAACATAAAAAAAATGAGCAGATTGTTTATAGGAATCGTTTTCCTGGGATTCCTACTCTGGACGGCTGCACAGGGTACGGCCAGTTCTTCTTCCTCTCCTGCAATAAAAACCCTGATCATCACCGGTCAGAACAATCACAACTGGAAGGCCTCGAGCCCGATCCTCGAACAGATCCTGGATGAGTCCGGCCTGTTCGATGTCGATATGGCGACGAGTCCTCCCAGGGGCGGGAATATGGCGGAATTTGCCGTCGATTTTGCCCCTTATCAACTGGTGCTTCTGGATTACAATGGAGATGATTGGGCAGAACCGATGAAAAAGGACTTCTTGGAATTTGTCCGGTCCGGTGGCGGTCTTGTGGTTTACCATGCGGCGGACAATGCTTTTCCTGGGTGGAAAAAATTCAACCAGATCATCGGCCTGGGAGGTTGGGGAAACCGGGATGAAAAATCCGGTCCGTATGTTTTCTGGAAAAATGGCAAAATCGTACGAGACAACAGTCCAGGCGTCGGTGGTTATCATGGGGACCAGCATGCTTTTATGGTCATCAACCGGGACACCACCCACCCGATCACCGCGGGACTGCCCAAAAAATGGATGCACGCCCAAGACGAACTCTACAGCCTTTTGCGCGGCCCGGGTGAAAATATGCACATCCTGGCAACGGCCTACAGCGATCCCGCCACCCGGGGAACCGGACGGGATGAGCCGGTCTTGTTCACGGTCACCTACGGAAAGGGACGGATATTCCACACCGTGCTCGGCCATGTCATGGGTGATGGACCGCCTCCGGCCATGCAGTGCGTGAGTTTTATCGTCACTTTTCTAAGAGGCGCGGAATGGGCAGCAACCGGGAAGGTGACGCAGAAAATCCCCGGGGATTTTCCGGGCGTTTACCGCGAAAGCGGCACCCCCGATGATATTCGCCAATGGACGGATTACCGCCCTCCGGATCTGAAAAAGATTCTGGAAGAGGTGTCGACTTATGATTATGGAAAGGATGAGGAGGTCCTGTCCCGGCTGCGCGATTATGTGCGGGCCCGCCGGAACTCTCAAGAGTCCAAAAAAGAATGCGAGAGGCAGTTTGCGGATTTTTTGGAGTCGGATGCGACCATCGCCGCAAAACTGGCGGTCTGCCGCCATCTGCGGGAGATCGGTTCGGCAGCTTCTGTGCCTGTGCTGAGAAAAATGCTTCTGCAGCCGGAACTGTCAGACCTGGCCCGGTATGCGCTGGAAAAAATACCCGGAGATGCGGCCGAAAAAGCATTGGTCCAGGGTTTGAAAAAATCGGGCGGAAAAATCCTACTCGGAATCATAGCGTCTTTGGGAAATCGCAAAGCACGAAGTTCTGTTTTGCAGTTAGAAAAGTTTGTATCCGGATCGAATGAGGAAGCAGCGGTCGCAACAGCCAAGGCTCTGGGAAAGATCGCCTCGCCCGAGGTTATTTCTGCGCTGTCCAAGGCTATGTCCCAAAGCTCAGGCGTGTTAAAAGATCAAATCGCTTCTTCTCTTTTAAACTGTGCGGAAAAACACTTTGCCAACAAAGACAGCCAAGTGGCTGCAAAAATTTATGAGCGGCTCATCCAGACCGAACTTCCTCTGCAGATCAGGCGGGCTGCCATGAGAGGACAGATCGCTTCTTCGGGGGATGCGGCAAAGAAAATGATCGTCGATGCCCTCAATGGCAAAGATGCGGAATGGTATGAGCCGGCCATAACGCTGGTGAATGAATTTTTTGATATTTCCACCATCCAGGAGGTCTGTCCCTTCTTGCCAAAGCTTCCGGCGGAAAGCCAGATCCAACTTCTTGGGGTCCTGTCCCAATACCGAGATAAAAGAGTGCGGGCCTCGATCATTACAGCAGCCAAAAGTCCGGAGGCCGCGGTGAGAATTGCAGCGTTAAGAGCCCTTGAGAAAGCTGGCAATTACACGGTTGTGGAATTTCTCGCCCTCCATGCGGCCCAATCCAAGGGAGAGGAACAACAGGCAGCCCGCACCAGTCTCTGGGGGTTGAAATGCGGCCGGGCCAACTCCACCATCCTGACGAATCTGGTCAAAGAGCGGGATGAAGCCATCCAGCACGAATTGATCCTGGCTGTCGGCGAACGCCGGATCAAAGAGGGATTGAATCTGCTTTTAAGCAGAGCCAGGTATTCCAGTGACCGGAACCGCCAGCAGGCCATCCGCGGCCTTAAAAACATCGCTTCTCCTGCCGATCTTTCTCACTTGGCGAATCTCTTGGTGGACCTGGATAAGAAAGCAGACCAGTTGGAAATGGCAAGTACAATTGCTGCGGTGGCGAAAAAGCTGCCCAAATCTGCCGGAAGGGCCGGAGCTGTGATGGATAAACTCGAATCTGTTACAGATATCAAGGGGCGCACCGCTCTGTACCGGACGCTGGGGAAAATAGGGGATGACAGCTCTCTGTCTGTGCTCAGGACAGCTCTAACAGAGGAAAATCCCGATATGAGGGATGCCGCGGTGAGAGCATTGGCGGAGTGGCCATCAAGTGTGGCAAAAGGGGATTTGCTGCACATCGCCAAGACATCTGAAACGCCCGTGCATAAAGTGCTCGCTCTCCAGGCCTATATCCGGATGATCGGGCAGGAGCCATTCCGGTCTCCCAAAAGTGTCGTCCAGTCGTTGAAGGATGTGTTGAGTGTAGCCAGACCGGAAGAGAAAAAACTCATCCTGGGAACCTTGCCAACATTCGCCTCCCCCGAAGCACTGGAATTGGCCCAAACTCTTCTTCAAGAAAAAGAGGTCAAAGCTGAAGCCGAATTGGCCATCCAAAAGATCAAAGAAAAACTCCAAAAAGACTGATTAAGAAATTTTCGTATTAATAAGGATTCCCTCTTTGAACTTGCTCTAAATTCTTCACAATTCCCCAATTACCACCCATTAACATCCTGAAATAAGAGTATCACATGCAATCCGACAAGGCCGAGGATGTATCTTCCCCACTCTCCTCGGATGCCATCAGGGGATCCTGCAAAGAAACATCTCTGCCCAGCCTCTGGGAGGGACATGATATTTTACTGTGGACGTTGAAACCTGTGTGGCGCCAGCGAAGAATCTTCTGAACCAGAGATAGACGATGAGTTTTTTCCGGAGAAGCAGGGGAAAGACCTCATGGGTGAAGATTTAGAAACTCCTGGAAATAATAAAAGGTCACTCCAAAAAAGCTTCGAGAAAAGATAAAGGAAACTAATTATATCTTGAACAGGCAATTTCTTAGTATCCTGCAGCCAGGGGCCAGATCTATTTCGGATAAAATATGTCTGACAATGTCAAAGAATGCTTTCAGAGAGCGCCGTAGATTGGATTCTGCAGACTGAGCTACAACAAAATAATTTTCTTTTTTCGGGTGTTAAATTCTATCTCTTTATAGGTTTGAACAAAATCATCAGTAAATTAAACCTTGAACATCCCTAATTGACCCGATAAAAATGGTATTTGACTTTCAAATAAATCGGGTTAAAATGGTAGCATGATTAAAAGAAAGCTATTTGACGAACTTAAGTCGCATGTGCCAAAAAAAGAGATCAGTTTCATTGTGGGCCCGAGGCAGGCCGGAAAAACGACCTTGATGCTCCTGCTCAAAGACCATCTGGAAAAGAAAGGAGAAAGAACACTGTTTTTGAATCTGGATATTGAGCAGGACAAGGAATTTTTCTCTTCCCAGTCGAAATTGATTAGAAAGATCGAATTAGAGCTGGGAAAACAGAAGGGATTTGTCTTTATCGACGAAATCCAGCGTAAGGAGGATAGCGGTCTCTATCTAAAAGGGATTTATGATATGGACCTGCCTTACAAATTCATCGTTTCCGGCTCGGGAAGTGTTGAATTGAAAGAAAAAATTCATGAATCACTGGTCGGGAGGAAAAGGCTTTTTAACCTCTCAACCTTATCTTTTGAAGAGTTCATAAATTTTAAAACCGGATGTCGATACGAAGACCGACTCACCGATTTTTTTTCTGTTGAAACCGAAAGAGTGTACGATCTGCTTGAAGAGTATATGAATTTTGGCGGTTATCCTCGAATTGTCCTGGAAGAAAAGCTGGATGAAAAGCTCAGCTTAATCAATGAAATTTATCAGAGTTATGTTGAACGAGATATCTCTTATTTATTAAAAATACGCAAAACCGAGGAATTCAGTAATCTGGTTAAGATAATGGCAGCCCAGCTTGGAAGCCTGGTGAATTATTCTGAGCTGACTTCAACGGTAGGAATTTCACTCAAGACGCTGAAAGAATACCTCTGGTATCTGGAAAAGACCTTTATTCTTGAAAGAATTACACCTTATTTCAAAAATGTGCGTAAGGAAATCACTAAATCTCCAATTTTCTATTTTTATGACCTGGGTTTGAGAAACTTCGCCTATGGAAATTTTGGAAGTCTGCAGGATAAAGGATTTGTTTTTCAGAATTTTGTTTTTAATGTTTTGAAAGAAAAGATCAGATTAAGCTCATCAAAAATCTGTTTTTGGCGTACCAAGGATAAAGCAGAAATTGATTTTGTAGTAGACATTGAGAAAAAACCACTTCCCGTTGAAGTGAAATATAAAAAGTTAACCACCACAAAGATCCCAAGGTCGCTGAGAAGTTTCATTGAAAGATACAAACCAGAAGAGGCTCTGATCGTAAATCTCGCTCTGGATGAGACAATCGTTTTAAACCGGACAAAGATTAACATTATTCCCTTTTATAAGATTCTGGAAAGCGGTCTTCCTTAGGGATCCTCTGCTGGTCATGATCAGTGAGGAATTTATAATTTCTTTTTTGGGCTTGCTCCAAATCCCTCACAGTTTTCCCCAATTGCCGCCCACTGATATTCTGTCTTTCCTCGGCTGCCATCAGGAGTTCCCGTTGGACATTATGAAACGGAGGCGGCCGCTTAATTGACATCTTGCCTCCACATGCATCTTGTCCCTATGGGCGTTAGAATAAAGGCCGCAGTAGCGGATTCTGATCTGGCTGTAGAACGTTGAATCCTGTGTAGAACCCAAAAGCTGTGCAATCCGGGAGCGTCACAGAGGCTGTAATAGCCTTGTAGGGCGGTATTTTATCCTTCTGCAATAAGATATTTTACCGGAAAACCCAACCTTCTGATGCCCATCTCCTTTTTTAATTTGAAGCTCCACTTTGACAAAAAAGGGATGATATCAACTGGGTGACACCCTTGGCCGAGTGATTGGAATCTGGCAAACAGATTGACCCACATTCGACCCAGGAGGTCTCGCGGCATTTCCATATATACGGAAAAAAACAAACCCTGACTTTTCAACGTTCTTTTTATTTCTTTGAGAATGTCATCAAAGTCATTCTCCTGGCAGAAATCAAAAAAGCAATTCGTAAAGACTGCATCAAAATGATTCCACACATATTTTTAGGCCTTTAATGTTTTGCCGGACTGAATAATGCTTCGCTATTTCCCCTAAATCCTCAGAAAAACACAAGAGATGTGATTCTCCTGTTGGATTTGCTTGCGTTAAAACCTTTAATCCCCTGTCTGTAGGTGGAGAAATGATCAATATTCTTAAATTATTGATGTTTGAATCCTGCACCTCCATAATTCTGATGCGGATTTCCATAATTCTTACCCAAAGATCAAAAAAGCCAGAAACTGCAAGATAAGATTCTTCTATTTTTTGGCTTCTTTGCTTGCTTTTCATGATTCTCAAACCAAGGCCATCACTTGTTTTTCGGCCAGGCAAAGCTATTGAATATTTTTGCTTTGATTATTCCGCCACCTATCATGAAAAATAGTAAATCATGATTTAAGAATATGTCAAGGACGGTCCGAAAACATAGGGATATGTTCCGGAGCCGAACTGGTCATCGAAAAAATTAAAAAAAACTAAAAAAAGACTGATTAAGGAATTTTCGTTTTCTTGTTAGTTCCTACCTTGTTTTTTGTTATAATCTTTTGTTCTGATGTTGAAGCGTTTGGTTTTTGTTTGTTTTCTATTGTTTCCGGCTTTGGTTATTGCCGATAATCCTGTGCCGGCCCCTTCTCCGGTCCAGGCTGTGCGTGCCGCTGCTCCAATCCAGGTTGATGGCATTTTGAGCGAGGATGTCTGGAAATCGGAGGGATTCACCGGGTTTCGCCAGTCCGATCCAGAGGACGGAGCTCCGGCTTCGGAAAAAACCGTCGTCTGGATGGCTTTTGATCAGGGGAATATTTATGTGGCCGCCCGCCTGTATGACAGCAATCCTGCGGGAATCATCAGTCTTCTGGGCCGCCGTGACGCCGAAGTGGAATCGGACTGGTTCGTTTTTGCCGTCGATCCCTATTATGACAAGCGCAGCGGTTTCCAGTTTGCCGTCAATCCGGCCGGGGCTATCCAGGATGGAACCCTGTTCAATGATGAGGGTGTGGATATGACCTGGGATGGGATCTGGGACAATGCTGCCCGTATCGACGATCAGGGGTGGACCGTAGAATTGCGTATCCCCTTCAACCAGCTGCATTTTCAGAAAAAAAACAGTTACACATGGGGTGTTAATTTTTTCCGGACCATCAAACGCAAAAACGAAATGGCTGTCTATTCCTGGGTTCCCAAAGAAGAGAGCGGGTATGTTTCCCGTTTTGCCGATTTGACCGGGCTGAGCGATATCCATCCGCGCCGTCTGGTTGAATTTTTGCCCTACACCGTGGGGCGTGCGGGATTCAGCCCGGCTGTTCAAGGCAATCCCTTCCGGAAAGGATCGGATTATGCCGGAAACATCGGGTTCGACCTGAAGTCCGCCCTTTACACTCACATGACCCTGAATGCGAGTGTCCATCCAGATTTCGGTCAGGTCGAAGTTGACCCGGCGCTGCGCAACATCAGAAGCCAAGAACACGCGACATTGGAAGAGATGACCACT
>CAZOJY010000137.1:0-8458 GCA_964580235.1 uncultured Eubacteriales bacterium
CGGGAAAATGCAGAATGGATCCTGATGGATTACGGCTATTTTATCATCCGCATTTTTTCCAAAGAAGTCAGGGAATATTATTATCTGGAAAAACTCTGGGGCGATGCGCCCAGGTCAGATTACTGATCTTTTTTTTATAGAAACCATTGACTTTTGTCTGCATAATCATTATTTTTTTTAGACTAATTCAGGAATGAAATTCTGAGGGCATGGAGATGAAGCTAAAGGTCCTGTGGCCAGGGAAGACCCGGAATCGAGACTTTAAGGGACTTCAGGATGCTTATCTGGAGAAGATAAACAAGTTAGATAAGTGCAAATTGATCGAGACAAAGGAAGCTCGTGGATTGACGGAATGCGAGCAAAATAAAATATTGAAAATTGAAGCTATCGGACTTGAAAAACACATTAAAGATGATTATATTATCTGCTTGGCTGACCGAGGAAAAAAAATGGATTCTGAGGAATTCGCTCATTTTTTAGAAATGAAAGAGTCAAATTGTCCGCAGGGAATCACGTTTATCGTAGGGGGCTTCTTGGGTTTGGCAGATAGGATTTTAAAAAGAGCTAACTTTTTGTTGTCTTTATCCAAAATGACCTTTTCGCACGAATTGACGCGGATCGTCCTCCTTGAGCAAATTTATCGCTCTTTAAGCATAAAGCATGGACGACGGTATGCCAAATAGGGGGTATAATTGAACAAGAGGGAAAAAGAAGGGAATAAAAAGAAACTTTTGAAGAGAAAAAAAGAAATCGTTGATGCCCTCAGTGAATTTTATAATGAAACTAAAGAGGTGGAGAATGCGGGGATTGCCATGGATATAGCTGATAAAGCAGAGAGCTCTTACACAAAGGAATTCCTGTTGAGTCTTTCAAACACGGAACGAAAACAATTAAAGCTGATTGATGAAGCATTGAAGCGAATTGAAAGATGTGATTATGGAGTCTGCCAGATGTGCGGTGTAAGAATTAGCAAAAAAAGACTGGATGCTGTTCCTTGGGCCCCTTATTGCATCAATTGTCAAGAAAAGGATGAGGAAGAATCTGAGTGAGGTTTTCCTTTCGGAAAAGCTTGGTTTCCTCCATAAAATTAGCCGAGTTGATCTTTTTTCCATCTGTTTGTGAATTATGCAGCTGTTTACTTGAACTCCCCGATGAAAGAATTGTCTGTCATTCCTGTCTCAAGGGATTGGAACCCCGTCGAACTTCTTTCTGTCTTGTTTGTGGGAAATTCTTCAATGATTCGGGGGAACCTCATTTTTGCCGGCAGTGTGTGATGCAGAAGCCGGCTTTCTCTGTGCATCGTTCGTGCGGCCAGTATTTGGGAAGATTAAAGGACATAATCATTCTTTATAAATACCGCGGTTATCGCGTGCTCGGAAAAGCATTGGCTGCGTTTGCCCTCCAAGCTGCGGGGAGGGAGGAGGTTTTGTGGTGGGGACTGGAAGGCATTATTCCCGTCCCTCTTTTTCCCAAAAAGGAGAAACAACGAGGCTTTAATCAGGCATTTGTTATTGCAAAGGAATTGGCCAAACGAAAAAATATCGAGCTGATAAAAAACCAGCTGATCAAAGTGAAAAATACGGCCGCCCAGACATCGCTCAAGGCAGCAGACCGGCATAAAAATCTGAAAGGAGCATTTGAAATTATTCAAAACCATACGATCAAGGGGAAAACTGTTCTTCTGGTCGATGATGTTTATACAACGGGATCGACCCTCCAGGAGTGCAGTGAAGCGCTGATCAAAGCCGGTGTTTTGGAGGTCAGGGCTCTCACTGTTGCCCAAGCCTGAACATTTATGAGCGCAAAAAAAAGCGCCTGGATCGACCGATCACAGGCGCTTGATGTTTAAAACTTGAGGTTTTATTTTTTCGCTTTTTTTTCGGCTTTTTTTTGTGGTTTGAGGACTTTTACCATTTTGGGCTTGGATTCAGGCTTTTTGGGCATGGTGATTCTCAAGACTCCTTTATCGTGTTCAGCCTTAACTTTTTCTTGATCAACATGTCTTGGGATGGTAAATGAGCGGTAGAAGGAGCCATAAGAGCGTTCGATCCGGTGGTAATTTTCTTCTTTGGTTTCCTTTTCGAATTTCCTTTCGCCGCTCAAGGATAGCGTGTTATCTTCGATTTTAATCTCGATGTTATCCTCATCGACACCAGGAACTTCTGCAGTGAGTACAAGCGCATTTTCCGTTTCGTAAATGTCGACCGACGGTGCCCAGGTGCTGGAGATCATATCTTTCTCTTCACCTCTGGAAGTCACCGCATCCTCAAAAAGACGGTTCATCTTCTCCCTCAGTGTAATAATATCTCTGAAGGGATCCCATCTGATAATAGCCATGATGTACCTCCTATAAAATCTTAGTATGTATATAATATAATATCTTAGTGTATTCTTGTCAAGTATATTTTGAAATTTCTCCTTTTTTTTGTGATTTTTTATAAGTTGAATTAACCTGAATTATTCATAAATTATCCAGGCTAATTCCTGGACGGTTTTTTTGTCCAGCCCTCAACAAGGAGTGTTAATTCTCCTTTCAGAGGCTTTTTTTCAAGGCCGCGGAGCAATTGTCCAGGGCTCCCTCGCAGGAATTCCTCGTGTATCTTGGTCAGTTCCCTTGCTATCACAACTCTCCGTTTCCCTAAGGTTTGTTGGATGATTTTCAGGAAATCGGCTAATTTCCTCGAAGGAAGATAAAAAATCAGTGTTGCCGTTTCGGTTTTCAGGGATTCGAGTAATTTTCGTGAAGCCTCTTTTTTGGGCGAAGGAAAACTTAAAAATAAGAACTTGTGTGTGGGCAGTCCCGCTGCAGAGAGGGCTGTGGTTGCAGCCGATGGTCCTGGGATGGGTATGATCGCGATTCCCTGAGCCAGAGCTTCTTTTATTAAGGGATAGCCCGGGTCAGCGATTCCTGGAGTTCCTGCATCAGAAACCAAAGCCACGTCTTTGCCTTCCCTGAGGATGTTTATGATCTTGGGAACCTTTTTTTGTTCCTTGGGATGAAAGTAGCTCAACATCTTTTTTTTTATTTTGTATTTGTTCAGGATTTTTATCGTCTGGCGGGTGTCCTCACATGCAATGACAGATACTTCATCGAGAACTTTTATAGCTCTGAGAGATATGTCTTCCAGGTTTCCGATAGGAGTGGCCACTATGAACAATCTGCCATCGATATCAGGGTCTTTTTTATTCTCTGGCATGACCTATACGGATTATCGGGATTACTTTTCCCAGTCATAAGGATAGAGGAAATCGTGACCGATTGTCCGGACTGATATCTTAGGAATTGGAGGCAGATGCCGTTTGAATTCCGCTTTTTTTATCAATTCGATAATCTTCTCCACATCCTTTTTTTGGAATCCTTCGGAGATCAACTCTTTTTTTGTCTTTCGCAAATCAACCAGTTGATAAAGAATCTGATCGATTTTATCATAGCTGAGACCGAGCTCGCCCTCATCTGTTTGTCCGGCCCACAATCCGGCGGTCGGTTTTTTCTTGAGTATTTTACCGGGGACTTTCAAGGCACGGGATAACTGACGGATTTGGGTTTTGTAGAGGTCGCCCATAGGATTGATAGCGCAGGCCATGTCTCCATGGATCGTGCCGTAGCCAAGCAGCAATTCCGTCTTATTGCTGGTTCCCAATATTAGAGCTTTTTCTCTTTCCGAATAATCATAGAGGATGGACATCCTCTCTCTGGCCATTTTGTTCCCTTTTAGGATTAGGCTATCAGTTGGGTGTTTTGTGAAATAAGCGTTTATCATCGCAGAAATGTTTACGATATGGACTTTGATGTCCAAGTGTCCGGCAAGATCCGCTGCGTCTTTCACTTCTTCTCCAAAAGAGTCCTCGTAAGGCATAATAAGACCGATAACGTTTTTTGGACCGAGGGCCCGAACTGCTAGAAAAGCACATACGGTTGAGTCCAATCCTCCTGACAGGCCGAGGATCCCCTTTTTAAAGTTAAATTTGGACAATTCCTCTTTTATGAACCGCGTAAGCAGTTTTTCCGCAAAAGCAGGATTAATCCTCATATTTTGACACGATCCTTTTGAAAGCTTCCAAAATGACTTCGGGTTTTTCGTCCCGCCGGTAAGGCCGGCTTTTCCGAAATTGGCGAATCTCTTCTATGTCTATATCTTTCACCAGAAAATCTTCATCCGAGTACGGGGATTGGGCGACCAATTGACCTCCGGGATTGTAAATGAAAGATCCCCCGGCGAAGGATTTCCCGTCTTCGTATCCTATCCTGTTGCAGTAGATCACAAAGGATTGAAAAAAGCGGGAAACGGCCTCTCCCATCAACTCCCACATTCGGGAGGAGGCATAGCCTTCATTATCTGAAAATCCCCGTCCAGGGGCTGCGCTGATGGCGATGATAAACTCTGAACCGCCAACAAAAAGAAGATAGCTTGAGCTGATATGCAAAAAATCATAGCAGATCAGCATTCCGGCGCTGCCAAAAAAAGTGGGAAATGTATGGAAGTTTTTTCCTTGGCTGAAGAATTTTAATTCTTCGAACATGCCGTAAGTTGGCAAATAGATTTTCCGGTGGATATGAGCAATTTCCCCTTGAGAGAAAAAAGCGGCTGAATTCATGAATAAGCCCTTTTCCTTCTCTTCAACAAATCCTACGACAAAAGAAATCTCTCTGCTTAGATCTTTGAATTTTTTAAAAAGAGGATCGGTTCGAGGGTCAAGGGCCACCTCTTCTACCATGTCTTTAAGGGTATAGCCGGTGAGACTTAACTCAGGGAATACCAGAAGGTCTACGTTTTTGGATCTGGCTTTTTGGATGAAATCGATATGCATATGCAAGTTTTGGCCCATATCTCCCAATTTGGGACAGATTTGAGCCAGCGCAATTTTCATAGTAAAAAATTATCACAAATATCCTAGCTTTGCAATTTTCATAACTTAGGCTCAGTGGTTTAGCCTTGAAAATTGCCGATGATCTATTATATATTAAGTTTTCTGCATAGGTATGGTGTCATGGAGCACATTGGTCTCTATTTGAAAAATGTTTATTTCCACAAGACTAGGGGAAGGCTGTCATTCCATCACCAGAATTTTCAAAAGTATCTTTTTTTTCAGGATGGATTTCTCGTTTATGCTAAAACAAACCATCCCCTTGAACTGCTCGGCGAAGTATTGTTCAGGCTGGGAAAGCTTTCCAAAGAGGATTTTGACAGGATCGATGAGTATATCGAGCCCAAAAAAACCATCGGTTCTGTTTTGATCGAAAAAGGTCTAATCACCAAAGAAAGTCTTCAGGAAGGATTGATCTACCAGATGAGAGAGATTGTGTTGAACATGTTTTCTGTGTTCGATGCGGAGTTCAGATTCCAAGACAAAACCGATTATGAGGAACAAGTGTTCGATGCAAAATTGAAAGTTCCTGTCGTGATTGAGGAAGGCATCAGGGGGATGAAACACAATCCAGTCCTCGAGACTTTTTTGGCAAGGAATACGCCTGTTCCAAAATCGATCGATTTTTATTTGCGCCTGAATGAAGGAGAACGGGGATTGTACGAAATGATTAAAGGCGATGCCACATCTGAAGAATTGCTGGCCTCTTCCGGTTTAAATCCTGAATTTTTCTGGAAAAGCCTTTATCTGCTGTACTGTCTGGACTTGATCGATCTTAAGCAAAAAAAAGAGGAAGAAAGTCCCCGTTCAGACAAAAAAGAGGGATCAGAACCTGAGGTTTCAGAGGAAGACAAACTTGCCGAAGTATTCGACTTTTATGATAAGCTGCAACAATACAATTATTACCAGATCCTGGATGTGAACGATGATGCTTCCCCTGAGATTATCAAAAAAAGTTATTTTCGGCTGGCGAGAAAGTTTCATCCAGATCTTTTTAGCCGGGAGTTGCCTTCAGAACCCGTCAAGAAAATCGATGAAGTGTTTGGCATGATCACCAAAGCCTACCAGACCCTGAGCGATGAGAAAAGGAAAGGAGAGTATGACAAACAATTAAGCACTCCGCCTGGAGAAAAAAAGCGGAATGTAGCCAAGGAAGCGGAAAAAAGGTTTCGTCAGGGAAAAACCCTTTTCAATCAAGAACGATACGAAGAAGCCCTCGTTTTCTTAGAACAATCTGTTCGCTTATCCCAGGATAAAGCCAGGTATTTCATACTGCTGGCCATGACTCAAGCGAAGATTCATATCTACCGGAAGGAAGCGGAGAAAAACTTCATCCGGGCAACAAAATTAGAGCCATGGAATGCAGAGGCTTTTGTTGGTTTGGGAATCCTGTACAAAAGGGAGGGCCTGCGTATCAAGGCAAAAAAACAGTTTGAAAGAGCACTGCAGATAGATCCTGATCATAAGATTGCCCAAAAGGAATTGAGGAAGCCGGGAAAATCTGGAGGGAAGGTGAGTTTTAAAGATATGAAATTTAAAGAGCTTTTGAAGATGGATGTCTTCGGCAAAAAAAAGAAAAAATAACTGGAATAATTCAGTGGGATTCAGATCAAAGAATCGATGAGTTTTTGAAACCCAGACTCATCCAGAGTGGGCACACCCAAATTTCTAGCAATTTGAAGCTTTGATCCGGGAGCTTCTCCGACAATCACGTAGGTTGTTTTACGGCTAACAGAGGTGATAACCTGCCCGCCGAGCTGCTTGATAATTTCTGCAGCTTCTGTTCTTGTAAAACGGGAAAGCTTTCCGGTCAAAACAAATGTCTTGCCAGCCAAGACCTTTTGTTCCTTTCCCAGCTCCTCTGGATCTGCAAAATTCAATCCTGCCTCTTTTAATCGGCTGATTAGCTCCACATTTTGGGATTGCCTGAAGAAAAAAACGACGCTTTCTGCCACTTTCGGGCCCACATCCTGGACCTGAATTAAATCTTCACAACAGGTTCGGGCAAGAGAATCGATACTCTTGAAGTGTGCAGCCAGAGCTTGAGCCGTTCTCTCTCCTACAAATCTTATTCCAAGAGCAAAAATCAAACGAGCAACATTTCTGGTTTTGGATTTTTCGATCTCAGCAAGAAGATTCTGCACACTTTTTGGTCCCATTCTTTCCAGCTCTATCAGGTTCTCAATCCGAAGATTGTAGATATCCGGTATTTGTTTCACAAGATTGTTTGCAATAAGCTGATCGACAATCGCATCCCCTAAGCCTTCGATGTTCATTGCCCGTCTTGAGGCATAATGGAGGAGGGATTCCCTCAATTTTGCGGGACATGAGGGATTCGTGCATCGGGAAACGGCTTCTCCTTCTGGGCGGAATGTGGCAGCGTGACAAACGGGACATGTCGTTGGAAAAATGAACGGATGCTCTTTGCCCGTCCGCTTCTCCTTCATCACGGAGACCACTCGGGGAATCACGTCACCGCTTCGTTCGATAAGGACTGTATCTCCGATTCGGATATTCTTTTTTGTGATTTCATCCTCATTGTGCAGGGTAGACCGGCTGATAGTTATCCCGGAGAGCTTCACGGGTTCCAAAATTGCCACAGGGGTCAACGCCCCTGTTCGCCCCACCTGAATGAGGATGTCGTTTATTTTGGTCGTTGCCTGCCGGGCAGGAAATTTGAATGAAATGGCCCATCTTGGGAACTTGGCTGTGCTGCCGAGAAGTCTTTGCTGCTCTGTTGAATTCACCTTGATAACAATACCGTCCACATCGTAATCCAGGTTGTCTCTTTTTTTTTGCCATTTTTCATAAAAATCCAGGACTTCTTCCAAAGATTGACAGAGCCTTGAATTTGGATTTGTTTTTAAATGAAATTTTTTTAAGGTATTCAAATTTTTCCACTGACTTTTTCTCTCGCTTCCGTCGAGAAAGATAGAATAGAGAAACATATCCAGGCCTCTCTGGGCAACTTCCTTGGGATTGAGTAAACGGATCGATCCTGCTGCCGCGTTTCTAGGATTGGCAAACACTTGTTCCCCATCTTCCCTTCGCTCCTTGTTGATTCTGCGGAAAGAAGCGAATGGCAGGTAGATTTCCCCTCTGACTTCAACATCCATCGGAGAGTCAATAGCCAACGGAAGGCTTCTTATTGTTTTGACATTGGCAGTCACATCGTCTCCTCGGATGCCATCCCCTCGGGTTACTGCCTGGAAGAATTTTCCGTTTCGGTAGATAATAGCAATGCCCAGTCCATCAATTTTCAATTCTGCCACATACTCGAGCTTTTCTGAAGGAATGATTTTTTTGATCCTATCTTCAAATTCCTTTAATTCCTGCGCATTGTAGCAGTTATCCAAACTGAGCATGGGCATAGAGTGTTTGACGGAAACGAAACCTGCAATGGGCTGTTCGCCCACTCTCTGAGTTGGAGACTCTGGCGTAATTAATTCTGGGAATTCCTGCTCCAGTTTTTGGAGTTTTTTTACGAGGAGGTCAAATTCATAATCGGAAATTTGTGGGTCGTTATCCACATAGTATTTTTTCTCATGGTAGCGAATTTCTTGTCTGAGATTTTTTATCTTTTGAACGGCTG
>CAZOJY010000138.1:0-8298 GCA_964580235.1 uncultured Eubacteriales bacterium
TTACAAAAGTAAAATAAAATATTAAAAAACGTTCGAATATTTAAGCGATTAGGTCTAAAAAAATGTCAAAAACCACAATCACCAAAATAAAAGCACATGAAATCCTGGATTCAAGGGGAAATCCAACTCTAAGGACATGGATTTCCCTGTCCTCTCATGTCAAAGGAATAAGTTCGGTCCCATCCGGCGCCTCCACAGGAAAACACGAGGCCCTTGAATTGAGGGACGGGGAAGCCAACCGGTATCTAGGAAGAGGTGTATTGACGGCTGTTGCTAACGTGAATGAAATTATCGGCCCGAAGATCGTCGGATGGGATGTCCTCGAACAAGAAGCTCTTGACAGGCAACTCCTTCTGTTGGACGGAACGCCAAACAAGAGCAACCTGGGAGCTAATGCTATCCTATCCGTGTCGATGAGTGCTGCCCAGGCGGCAGCCCTTGCTTCGGGTCTTCCGCTGTATGCCCACCTGGGAAAAAGAAAAGAATATCTTCTTCCAGTCCCGCTTATCAACATTCTCAATGGCGGTTCTCACGCTGACAACAACGTGGATATTCAAGAATTCATGATCGTTCCTGCAGGATTTTCCAGCTATTCGGAAGCCATTAGAGCCGGTTCAGAAGTGTTTCACCATTTAAAGAAAACCCTGAAAACAAAAGGCTATAACACATCTGTCGGTGATGAGGGCGGGTTTGCTCCCAATCTCGGTTCCAATGAAGAGGCATTGGACCTCATTTTGCAAAGCATCCAGAATGCAGGATATACACCCGGAAAAGACGTTTACTTTGCGCTGGATGTGGCGGCATCGGAGTTTTACATCGACGGCAGGTATGTTTTTAAGAAATCCGATGGTTCGGAAAAAACAATCGATCAAATGATTGATTTTTATAAAACCCTTGTAGAAACGTACCCGATCATCTGCATCGAAGATGGTCTCGACGAGGATGACTGGGAGGGTTGGAAAATTTTAACCGATGAGCTCGGTGAAAAAATCCAGCTGGTCGGGGACGACATATTTGTCACAAACTTGGATAGATTTAAGAAGGGGATTGCAAACGGCATCGGAAATTCCATCCTTATCAAGTTGAATCAAATCGGAACCCTGACCGAAACGATGAACACCATCGCATATGCACAAGAAAATGGTTATTCTGCCGTGATATCCCATCGTTCAGGAGAGACCGAAGACACATTTATCGCAGATTTGAGTGTCGCTACGAATGCGGGACAGATAAAGACAGGATCCCTTTCTCGCAGCGAAAGGGTGGCCAAATACAATCGGCTCCTGGAAATCGAAGACGAACTGGGAGATCAGGGACATTACGCAGGAATCCAGCCGTTCGCAAAATTCATCTCCGGATGATAATGCGACTTCTCTAAATGACGGGAATGAATAAGAGAAAAAAAAAGTTCCTGACCTCCTCTCAGATTGAGGTCAAGGATATCTACACCGATAAAGACCTCTCTGATTTTAATCCGGCTGAATCTCTGGGCCTGCCGGGAGAATATCCCTTTACGCGGGGGCCGTATTCCAACATGTATCGGGGAAAACTGTGGACCATGCGGCAGTATGCGGGGTTTGCAACGGCTGAAGACTCCAATAAAAGATATCGTTTTCTCCTATCCCAGGGACAAACAGGACTGAGCGTGGCCTTTGACCTGCCTACCCAGATTGGGCTTGATTCCGATCATCCTCAAGCGCACGGAGAAGTCGGAAAAGTCGGCGTTGCCATTAACTCGTTGCGGGATATGGAAGTGCTATTTTCCGGTATTCCTCTGGAAAAAGTCAGCGTTTCGATGACGATAAATTCCACCGCTGCCATTATCCTTTCGATGTATTTGGTTTTGGCCGAAACGAGGGGAATTGCTTGGAATAAACTCAAGGGGACTATCCAGAACGACATTCTCAAAGAGTATATCGCTCGAGGAACCTACATTTATCCCCCGCAGCCATCTCTCAAAATTATCACGGACACGCTGAGTTTCTGTCATACGAATGTCCCCCACTGGAACACCATGAGCATCAGCGGTTATCACATCCGTGAGGCAGGAGCCACAGCGGTCCAGGAGTTGGCCTTCACCTTTGCCAATGCCGTTGAATACATCAAAGCGGCCAAACAGGCCGGGTTGGATATCGATGCTTTTGCCCCGCGCCTTTCGTTTTTTCTGGCCGCCCACAACAATTTTTTCGAAGAAATCGCAAAGTTCCGTGCAGCCCGAAGAATATGGGCTAAGCTCTTGAAAACTACCTTCATGGCAAAAAATCCTCTCTCATGGAGATTCCGATTCCACACTCAGACTAGCGGAATGACCCTTGCCGCTAAGGAACCCGAAAACAATGTTGTCCGCGTCAGCCTGCAGGCCCTGGCCGCTGTTCTCGGAGGCACACAATCTCTCCACACCAACTCCAGGGATGAAGCCCTGGCATTGCCCAGCGAAAAATCCGCTCAGATCGCTCTGCGCACACAACAGATCATTGCCTTCGAAACCGGTGTGACCGATTGTGTGGATCCACTTGGGGGGTCTTATTTCCTGGAAACCTTGACCAACCAGATCGAGGAAAATGTCTTCGATTACCTTCAGAAAATCGAAGGATTGGGAGGAATGGGACGGGCCATAGAAACTGGTTTTGTACAAAAAGAGATTCAGGAAAGCGCCTATCATTATCAAAAACAGATTGACAAAAAAGAGCAGATCATCGTATCGCAGAATGCTTTCTCTAACGCATGTGAAAATATCCATTTCGATCTTTACTCCCCCCCAAAAAAAGTGGAAAAAAACCAACTGGAAAGATTGAAGCGCGTTAAAGCAAACAGGTCGGAAACACGGGTCAAAAAACACCTTCATTCTCTAAAGCTGGCCGTACAGGAAGGACAAAACGTTTTTCCTCCGATTTTGAACGCAGCCAGAGATTTGGCAACCCTGGGAGAAATTGCTTCTGTCCTCAGGGATGTCTTCGGCACATATCAAGAAAATGTCAACATCTGATATGGATTGTTGACATTCCAAAACAGCAAACCTAAGATAACTCCATGCGTAAAAACGGTGCCATCGGATTCCTTGCCATCCTGATGAGTTTCTGCATATTTTCCATAATGGCGATGGGTGTCGATTTAAAAACTGCCCGCCGAATTGACCAAGAAATCCAAAAACACAAGGACGAAATCATCCGAACAAGACGCTTCCTCCATATGAATCCTGAACTGGGAAATCAAGAATTTGAAACGGCTAATCTGATTGCCTCTAAACTTCTCTCTTCCGGTCTCGAGGTTAAAACTGGCATTGCGAAAACAGGTG
Organism: uncultured Eubacteriales bacterium; assembly: GCA_964580235.1. GTDB lineage: Bacteria > Acidobacteriota > Aminicenantia > Aminicenantales > Aminicenantaceae. The sequence continues at coordinate 3,296 of CAZOJY010000138.1, forward strand.
TGACGGGATTGCTTAGAGGAGCAGAACAAGGATTGACCATAGGCTTGAGGGCGGATATGGATGCTCTTCCAATCCAAGAGCTGACCGATTTGCCATACAAATCTCTGAACACTGGAATCATGCACGCATGTGGTCATGACATTCACGTGGCTATCGCCCTGGGAACAGCCAAGGTTATGAGCTCTTTAAAAGATAAAATCAACGGAAATATCAAATTCATTTTCCAACCTGCAGAAGAAGGCATTGCTTCGGACGAGGAGGGGGGAGCAAAATCCATGATCCAGGAGGGCATTCTGGAGAACCCTCCGATTCGTGCGATTTTTGGCCTTCATGTTTGGCCGGAGAACCTTGGGCAGATCTACTTCTCTCCTGGCCCGATTATGGCGAGCTCAGATTGGTTTCAGATCGTTATCGAAGGAAAAAGTTCTCATGGTGCCAGACCCCATGAAGGAATCGATGCCATTGCTCTTACCTCTCAGGCCATCGTCAGCATTCAATCCATTGTGAGCCGGGCTGTCGACCCGACAGACCCGGCTGTTGTTACCATCGGAAAAATTGAGGGGGGAGCAAAAGCTAATATCATCGCAGAAAAAGTAACCTTTGAGGGAACCATTCGGACCATCAGCGAAACAAACCGGAATAAAATCCCTCGACTTATCGAAGACGTTGTGAGCGGCGTAACCCATTCATTTGGAGCAAGTTACATTTTCCGGTACAGAAAAGGTTCTCCGCCTCTATACAACCATCCCGATTTAGCTTCCATTTTATCACCCACACTTTCCCGAGTCCTAGGAGAAATGAATGTCCGGGATATCAAACCGCAAATGGTTGCTGAAGACTTTTCTTATTTCTCTCAAAAAATCCCGGGCTTTTACTTTCTGCTCGGAGCAAAAAATCCTGAAAAGCCATCCATGGCGCCTTTACACAGCCCCTATTTTAATCCCGATGAACGAAGCATTGTCCTAGGAATCAAGATCATGTGTCACCTATTATTCGACTATTTTGAGCATCAGAGACATATCGGAGGAGTTCCCCGTCAATAGTATGTAACATGCTTTCTCCTTTTGTCTATTTTTCTTTAAGCCTGGCGGGTGGAATTTTCCTTTCTGCCCTTGTATCACAATCCCTAGCAGAAGGAATAATTCCTGCGGTTTTTTGTCTCGCATGTGCCTGGATATTCGTCTCGGCAGTCAGAAAGACAAAACCGGCTTTTTTGTTCACTCTCTTAGCGACTTTTTTCCTGGGGTCGAGTTTGCACACTTGGCAGAATAGCGCCTTTGAAAACAATCCGCTTAAAAAGTTCAGAACAGAGGATTACATCGACTTTGAAGGACAGCTTTATAAATCTTGCTCCAGAGGTTATGACAGAGACTATTTATTTTTAAAGGTTGAAAGAATTATTGCCCACAATCAGAGAAAAAAAATACGCGGCAATTTGAGGATTTCAGTTCCTCATACACAAAAAATGCCTTTTCCGCTCGATCTTTACGCGCACGATAAAATCAAGGTATCCGCGAAGCTTTCTCCTTCACATGGCTACAGAAATTTCAGCCCTTCTGCGCTCGATCAGTATCTCGAGAGCCAGAATATTCACAACAGGGCCTTCACCAAAAGCCCTCTGCTCATAGAAAAACGTCGAAGGGGAAGGACAATCTCTCTCCCCCGAATTATTTCCATCATAAGACGAAACTTGCAGCGCAGGATCGAACATCACTTCTCCCGCCCCCAGGATTCGAGCCTTTCTTCGCAAGGAGCGGTGGTGGAAGCCCTCCTTTTGGGAGAAAGGGGGAGAATGGATCCTGGGATCTCCCAGAGTCTCCAGCACGCCGGGATTTTCCACCTGTTCGCCATCTCGGGAGCCCATATTGCGATCATCTCTTTTCTTCTTTTTCGCTTTTTCAGATTTCTGAGCCTTCCGGATCGAACAAATCACGTCCTCTTGATCTTCTTTCTTATTTTTTTCGCCCTGCTGGTCGAAGGGAGGCCTTCGGTTATGAGAGCCACGTTCATGGCGCTCGCTTTCCTTTTCGGGAAGCTGATTTGGCGAAACGTCAACCTCTTGAATACCCTTGCGATCAGTGCATTCATCATCCTCGTCCTCAATCCCGCCAGCCTCTTCAATATCGGCTTTCAATTGACCTTTTCCGCCACCCTGACTATCATTTTGTTTTTCCCAAAAATCATAAAATATCTTCCTAGGCTTCCTTTGAGAATCAGCGAAATATTTGCCCTTAGCCTCACCGCTCAGTTGGGAGTGCTGCCTTTTGTGGCCTTGGCATTCAATCGCATAACCTTTTCTTCCCTTTTCCTCAATTTTATCGCCATTCCTCTTGTAGGTTTAATCATGGCTCTTGGTTACATCTTTCTCCTATTTTCGTTTATAGGCCCCTTTTTCGCAGGAGTTCTTGCTAAAATTATCCATTTCCTTGTCTTTCTGTTGATTGGGACCTCTCATCTTCTGGATCCTATTCCCGGATTGTCGTTTAGAATTCCGACACCGCCCTTATTTGTTATCTGGGGATATTTTTTCACGCTTGGACTCCTGCTCCTCCCAAAAAAAATAAAACGGTTGAGGATTATCTCATCCGTGTGTTTCGTGATTTTCCTCGCTCTTCTTGTAATCCATCCTTTTCCTGCCCGATCAAAAAACCTGAAACTGACATTTATCGATGTGGGACAAGGAGATTCTATTCTCGTAGAGTTTCCCGGCAGGAAAAAAATGCTAGTTGACGGAGGCGGCACACCGGAAGATAGCTTTGACATCGGAGAGCGGATCGTTTCGCCATTCCTTTGGCAAAAAGGGATAAAAAAAATCGATTATCTCGTCCTGACGCACGCTCATCCTGATCACATGAATGGGCTAAAGGCCGTGGCAAAAAATTTCAAGATCAAGGAATTTTGGGAATCGTTCAGCCCAAAGAACAATCAGTCGTATGCAGAACTCAGAAGACAGCTGCCTCCTGCCACCATCTGCAGGAGAATGTTCCGAGGGGATAAGGAAAGCGTCGACAGTGTGAAAATCGAAATATTGAATCCACTCCGTGCGGATCCAAACGTTTCGAAAATTCTCAATGACCAATCCCTCGCCATAAGAATTTCATACGCTAAAACAGCGTTTTTTCTTACCGGCGACATAGGAAAATTGGTCGAAAACGAATTGGTTCAATCCTCCTATATTCTCAAGAGCGATGTGTTGAAATCTCCCCACCACGGCAGCGATTCATCGAGCTCAGAAAAATTTCTTTCAGCCGTTTCTCCTCGTTTTTTGATCCTTACTGTTGGAGCAGGAAACAGGTACAATCTGCCGGATCAATCCGTAATCGACCGTTATCACAAGATAAGGGCCAAGATCTTCCGCACCGATTTTACTGGGGCAGTGGAGATTTCTTCAGACGGTCAGGATATATCCATTCGCACAGCCAATGGAAACCGCTGACATCCTTCCCTTCCTGTTGCCGTGACTAAAGACATCCAGAGTGATAGGATTGACAGCCTCTCCTCTAATCCTTATGATTATTAATGGAGAATGAGCATTAAAAAAATCGCTGTTTCAACGATCATCTTGTTTTTATGCTCCTGTTTTCTCGCTTCACAAAGTTTGGTCGAAGTGGCAAAACAAGAAAAAGAAAGACGAGCAAAATTAAAAGGGAAAAAGATCCCCGTGGTCACTAACGAAACCCTGCAAAAGAAAAAGCTGGAACCGGCAATTTCTTACAAACCTATTAAATCCCCGTATGAAGAAATCCTTTCCATCTCGGAAGTACCAAAAGGACGACTTTTTGATAACATCAAATCCCGAGCTCCATCGGAGAAATATTCCTCATCATTCACCGATATCAAATCGCTAGAGGATAGATGGCAAAAGGCCAAAGAATCCGTGGCTCTACTCACTCTCAAGTTGAAAACCCTGCAGCATGAATATTTCAGCATGGGTGATATGACTCCCAGAAGCCACATCCAACAACAGATCAGCGATACGTATCTTAAGCTGCAAAAGACCCAAAAGGATGTTGAGAAAGCAAAAAAAGACCTCGATAAAGCAAGAAAAAAACAAAAAAATGAATCAGCGAAAATAGATAAAAGAAATCTGAAGTCCGAGCTCCCTCTCGTCTTTTGAATTGGGAATTATTTTTGCAGGAACAAACACTTTGTCGGTTGCGATTGTCAGAAAAAACTGCTCCCCTTCTCCTACCATTTCTTTTTTGATGTTGTAGGATTTCTCAAAATAACTTTCCTCGGGAATAAATTCGTCGAGTATCCTGTCGTTGATCTTGATGATGACCTTCTGATCCTTTAAGGCTTCAAGATTCACACCTCCTTTGATCACAAGAAGGGCATCTTTTTTTGGATTATCGATGATACACCGGGCTTCTTTAGCAGTCCAGCGCCACTGCCTGAGAAAGGCATCAGGGTTGATCTCCAGATCATACCAGCCGTCTTCGTAGATTTTTTCCGGCGTATCCAGAGGCGGTGGATAGACCTTTAATTTTTTCTCAAAAATCTCCTGCTGCGTTTCATCTGTTCGATCATAAGGGGAGGAAATTCCAACGGACAACCTCAATGTTTCTTCTCCCTTAAATTCGGGATCAAATTCATCGATAAATTCAGGGATATAGACTCTCCTGGAATAGGCGTATTCCTGATTAGCATCCCATTCCGTAATCGGAACCTCAGGAATATGATCATCCTGGAGGAGAAGATTGTTTTTGTGCCAAAAATGAACGTAAACTTGCATATCCTGCTCGATTTTTACGAATTCAGGGCCCGTCTTCCAGTGGTACTGCATATCCGTAATAAGGTCATCCGATAGTTCTTCCTCAGAAAATGTCACATCAAGAGTAATTCCCTTCACCTGGCTTTTTTTTCTGCAGGAGAACGAAATCACTGCCAAAAATAGGATCAACATCACGACAGCCGTTTTTTTCCACATCTGTATCCTCCTCGTTCAAAAATCAGAACGTATTATAAGAGATAGCATTTCAGAAGTAAAGACAGAGGATGTT
>CAZOJY010000139.1:0-7994 GCA_964580235.1 uncultured Eubacteriales bacterium
TTCCCTCCGGAAATAAGATTGACCCTTCCGAGGCAAAATATTAAGATAAGCTTTATCTTAACTCTGTCCAGGAAGACATAATGACGGAAGAAAATAATCTGCTCAAATCTTTAGAGCTTTTAAAAGACATCGGTGTTAAAAACGATTCGATCACAGCCATAAAACACATCCCTGCCCAGGAAGGACGTTTCAAAGATTATCCTTCAGACGTTCATTCCGATTTGGTCGGTTCGTTCATGAAAAAGGGATTTGCCAAACTTTACACCCATCAACACCGCTCATACCAGTTGCTCAGCGAAGGCAAAAACATCGTGGTCGTCACGCCTACGGCATCAGGCAAAACCCTCTGCTACAATCTCCCAGTGTTGAACACCATTCTCAAAACCCCATCAGCAAGGGCCATCTACCTTTTCCCGACAAAAGCTCTTTCCCAGGATCAGAGAGCGGAACTGGATGAAACAATAAAACTCCTGCCGGAAGAAATCCGCATTTTTACCTACGACGGGGATACACCTCAAGACGCGCGTAAAGCCATACGCGCACGCGGGCATATCATCCTCACCAACCCGGATATGCTCCACACCGGCATCCTTCCTCACCACACCAAATGGATCAAGTTGTTCGAAAACCTCAAATTTGTAGTGATCGACGAGCTGCACAACTACCGGGGCATCTTCGGGAGTCATCTGGCCAATATCCTGAGACGGCTGAAAAGAATTGCAAGCTTTTATGGGTCCTCGCCGCAGTTCATCCTGTGCACAGCCACCATCGCCAACCCCCAGGAAATGGCCGAGAAAATGACAGAGGAACCGGTCATGCTTGTGGATGACAACGGGGCTCCGCGCGGAGAAAAATATTTCATCTTCTACAATCCCCCTGTGGTCAACAGGCATCTTGGCATACGTCGGTCCTACGTCAATGAAGCGCGCCGGGTCTCCTCCATTTTCCTGGAAAACGAGCTGCAGACCATCATTTTTGCGCCCAGCCGTTTGGTCACCGAAGTGCTTCTCACTTATCTCAAAGAAGACATCGAAAAATCCATCCAGAAGGAGGGATTGATACGAGGTTACAGAGGGGGATATCTTCCCCTAAAAAGACGTGAAATCGAACGGGATTTACGGGCAGGAAAAATAAGAGGCGTGGTCTCGACCAACGCTCTGGAGTTGGGAATCGACATCGGGAGCCTGGATGTGGCCGTGCTTGCCGGTTATCCGGGGAGTATTGCTAGCACCTGGCAGAGAGCGGGAAGGGCAGGAAGAAAAACAGGCAAATCGGCGGCTGTGCTCGTGGCCACAAGCTCTCCGATCGATCAGTTCATCGTGAACTATCCCGACTATTTTTTCTCCAAAAATCCAGAGCATGCGCTGATCAACCCGGACAATCTTTCCATCCTGATCAGCCATATCGAATGCGCGGCATTCGAGCTTCCTTTTTTGGACGGGGAAAAATTTGGGGAGGTGGACATCGCCGAAATCCTTAAGTTTCTGGAAGACGAAAAACTTATCCATCATTCCAAGGACAAATGGTTTTGGACCTCAGACGTTTATCCCGCTGACGGCGTAAGCCTTAGAAGCATAAGTTCGGATAATTTTGTTGTGGTCGACACTACCAAAAAGCATCAGGCCGTAGCTCAGGTGGATTTTTCCTCCGCACTCACATCCCTCCATCCCAAAGCTATTTACATGTGCGAAGGAGAGCAATATTTTGTCGAAGACCTAGACTACGAACAGAGAAAAGCCTATGTGAAAAAGACAGATGTCGATTATTACACGGATGCCATCGACTACACCAAGATCAAGATCCTGGATATATTCCAGCAGAACAAACTGGACACAAGCACCCTTTCCCATGGAGAAGTTCATGTGGCGACCCAGGTTGTGGGCTTTAAAAAAATAAAATTCCACACCATGGAAAACGTGGGAGCGGGCGATCTAAGCCTCCCCCAGAACGAAATGCACACAACAGCCTATTGGCTGACCATTCTCTCTGCCGTGTTCACCTCCATTCCTTTTTCGCCGGAAGAAAAAATCAACGGGCTTTTTGGACTGGCCTACTGCCTTCACCATGTGGCTCCTCTCTTCATGATGTGCGACATACACGATGTGGGGGTTTCCATAGGGGACAATTCCACGGGAAAATCCCTCCCTCCTCGGAACATCCCGGCTGCTATCAAAATAGAGGAGGAGTTCAGGGATTTTTCGGATATTGATTTTGAACCGAACATCTTCATCTACGACAATTTTCCTGGAGGCATCGGTTTAAGTCCTTCTCTTTTCGATTTGGAAACCGAACTCCTGGAACGCTGCCGTAAAACCATCTCCGCCTGTCCTTGTAAAGAAGGATGCCCTTCCTGTGTGGGCCCGACTAAAGAAAGCGGCAGACAGGCCAAGCAGGTCGCCCTCGAAATCCTTCTTAAAATCCTGTAAGATATCCGGCACGGGTTATAATCGTTTTTTTAAGCGATCAATCTAAACCCGGTTTCAGCGTGTTTCCCCTTTATAACAGCCAGTTATAAAAACGGCTATCGCGAACCGATCTTCTCAAGCTGCGCTGGATCTCCCATCAGGATCAGGATATCGCTGTCCTTTATGACAAAATCGGCGGTGGGAATAAGGGTCGTTTTTTCTGGAATGAGTTCTTTGATCGCGATAACTTGGACACCATATTTATTGCGGAGGTCAATTTGTTTCAGGCTCTTTCCGATGAACTTTTCAGGAGGAGCGATTTCTTGAATATCTACCCCAGAAAGAAGGGGAAGGTATTCCAGGATATTCGGATTGCTCAGCCGCAGGGCTGTCTTGATGGCCATGTCTTTTTCGGGGTAGATGACCTCTGTGGCCCCGACTGCATCCAGAATTTTGCCGTGGTCTTCCGTCAAAGCCTTGGCCACTATTCTAGCAGCACCCAGCTCATGCAGATACAATACGGTTAAAATCGAGGCTTCCATTTCAGGTCCCAGGCTCACCACAACAACATCCATCTCTTGGATATCAAGGGCACGCAGATTTTCCTTTATGGCCGCATCCATGTGCACAGCATGGCTGACCAGCGTTTTGATCTCCGCAATTTTTTCCTTATCGGTATCCACCGCCAGAACCTCGTGTTTTTTTTCATACAGAGTCTTAGCCACATTGGACCCAAAACTGCCCAGTCCGATCACCGCAAATTTCATGGTGCCATTCTATCCGATCATAACGTTTTCTTCAACATAATCAAATTTGCCAAAGGATTTCTGACGGCTGAAAGCATACAAAAGGGATAGCGGGCCAATCCGGCCGATGAACATCGTCAAAATGATCACAATCTTTCCCACAGCATTAAGTTTTGCAGTCAAACCCAAGGAAAGCCCCACCGTGCCGAATGCCGAAAAAACCTCAAAAAAAGTCTCCTCCATGCTCATTCCCGACTGGGTGAGAAAAAGAACAGCACAGGAGACAAAAATCACACAGATACTCAAGATCACAACCGTAAAAGCTTTTGTGACAAGCTCAAACGGAATAGTTCTGTGGAAGATATTGATCGATTCCCTTGCCGCAATTCTGGATTTGATAAAGGCAAAAATCACACCGATTGTACTCGTCTTGACTCCTCCTCCGGTTGACCCAGGAGATGCTCCAATAAACATCAGCGAAATCAAAAGCATAATCGCCGCAGGGCTCAAAGACTCCAATGACATGGTATTGAATCCTGCTGTTCGTGGAGTGATAACCTGAAAAAGGGAAGCCAGGATTTTATCCTTGAGAGAAAATCCCTGTAAGGAATGGTCCCATTCGATCATAAGAAAAGAAATAAAAGGCAAAACGATCAAGGAAAAAGTCATGATCCATACAAGTTTAAAATGGAGGGATATTCTTCTCCTGCCTCTGTGGATCAATTTGGAGAAATATTCCATGCCCTCGCTGAGAACCAAGAAACCCATGCCGCCGAAGACAATCAGGATCATAATCGTAACATTGGTTAAAACATCTCCTTTGAAAGGCTTCAAACTGTTGCTAAAAACAGAAAATCCCGCATTACAGAAGGCAGAAATGGCGTGAAAGAGTGAATAAAAAAAGCCTTTGAGTCCTGGAAACTTCCCGCGCCACTGCAGAAAAAGGAGAAGGGTTCCGACACCCTCGATGGCGATGGTATACAAAAAAATGTTCTTGATCAGGGACGTGACATTCCTGGCAGCGGCATGATGATAGCCCTGCTGAATGATAATTTTGTCCTGGATAGAAACCTTTCTCCCGGCAACCAGCAGGATAAGGGTCGAAAAGGTCATGATCCCCAATCCCCCCAATTGAAATAAAAGCAAAATAACCATATGCCCAATCGGTGAAAAATACGTGGCCGTATCCTGGACGATCAAACCCGTAACACAAACCGCTGATGTACTTGTAAAAAAAGCATCCACAAAGGATATATTTTCTCCGGCACATGTGCTGAATGGCAGGAGCAACAAAATCGTGCCCATTAAAACTGCCAACACAAAACTCAAAGCAAGCAGTTGGGCCGGCTGAAATCTTCTTTCTCCTTTGATGCTCCTCTCCCTCCAGGTCAATGTATTACTTCCCCAATTCATTGTCAAACGCTGGACATAGGCAGCAAGCATGCCAACGCAGGATTTTTTTAGCTGTCAGGCAAGAGGAAGAGGAAAGCATCCAAGATTGACTTTAGCCCTGGCATGTGCTACTTTTGTAAACTAATAATAATGAATGTTTTCAGACTGATTTTCCAAGCCAGCGCCGTCGTGCAGTTGGTTCTTGCAATCCTTCTCATGTTTTCCATTTTTTCCTGGGCCATTATCCTGTTTAAGAGAAATTCGCTGAAAACCGCTGCCAGGCAGTCCAAAAAGTTTCTGATCGTCTTCCGGAAAAGCAAAAACCTGCTTGAGGTTAACGAAGCGGCAAAAAAATTCAAATCCAGTCCCCTGGCGACTTTGTTCCAGGCCGGATTCAAGGATCTGGCTTACCACACAAAATCCAACCCCAAACCCTCCATCACACCCGCTAACCTGGAAAGCATCAACCGGGCCCTGATCAAGGCTTCCAACAGAGAAGTGACCCGGATGGAAAAAATGATGAACTTCCTGGCAACAACAGGAAGTGTAACGCCTTTTATCGGGCTGTTCGGGACGGTTTGGGGGATCATGAATGCTTTCCGGGAGCTGAGTATCGAAGAAATGAATACCCTCCAGGCCGTTGCACCAGGCATCGCCGAAGCCCTGATTGCCACGGCTCTCGGGCTTTTCGCCGCCATCCCTGCGGTTATCGCTTACAATCACTATCTCCAGCGCATAAAAGAAATTATTGCAGAAATGGAAGATTTTTCCATAGAATTTCTCAGCATCACAGAGAGACTTTATGGCATATAAATTTCGCTCAATCTCTAAAAAAGAAATAGGCACTTCCCTATCCGAGATAAACGTCACCCCCCTCGTGGATGTCATGCTGGTGCTGCTGGTCATTTTCATGGTTACCGCTCCGATGCTGAAGATGGGAATAGGCGTGCAGCTTCCCCAGGCCGAAACACAATCCGCTCCCGCAGAGGAGGGATTAACCCTGACAATCACGCCGGACAGGTATATCCACATCGAGGGGCGACCGCTGAATATTAACCTTCTCGAAACCAGACTCAAGCAACATTTTTTCAACAAATCGAGAAAAGTCGTATTCATTCAAGCGGATGAAAGCCTCAAATACGGTTATGTCATTCAAATCATGGACATCGCCAAAAGAGCCGGTGTAGACACTGTCGGGCTGATAACAAAACCGCCAGACCGCAAAAAAAGGCGGCAGTGATGGCCACTTACATCAGGCAGTATCCCTCTCTTAAAAAGTTCCTCTACATCTCTGTCTCATTCCACATCATTCTGTTTCTTCTGTTAATTTTTTCTCCAAAGTTTCCCAGTCTGGGACGCAAAAAAATGATCCATTATGTCAGCCTCTATTCTGCCATTCCGGGTGGCGGCAGTGGGGGAAGCAGAGCCTCAGGCAGAGGGTCCGCGGCAAAGATGCAGCCCAGGCCTCGTGAGACAAAAGAGGAGCTCGCCGAAACACCCGCACCCGCCAGAGAAACCCTGCGGGACCTCACAACAATTCAGAAGCTCGAGCAACAATCCCTCTCTTCCCTTCGTTACCCTGTGGATAAACCCAAAAAGGAACGAAAACTCTCGACCAAAAAAAAAGCGGCCATTCAAAAACAGGACAGCCCAGCAAAAAAGCCAATAAAAAAATCCGAATCCGGGATAAGTCTCGGCGTTGGGTCGGGCATAGAAGGTGGCGCAGGCTTCGGCTCCGAGTTCTCTTCCCATATCGGTCTTTCCAATTTCCCATATCCTTACTATATAGAAAACATGATCGGCCGGATCTCAAGCAACTGGCTCAAAACCCAAATCAGCTCAGGGATGCCGAATGAACTGTTCACAGTCGTCCGATTTAAAATTTACAGGGATGGAAAGATCTCGGTCGTGGAAATTGAACAGGGGTGCGGGATTCGATTACTCGACCGAGCTGCAGTCCGGGCCATCCAGTCCTCTGCGACTTTTGCTCCCCTCCCGGATGGATATGAAGAAGAATTCCTGATCATACATCTCAGATTCGAGCATAAAAAATGAAAAAAAAAGACATCATCCTTTGCGGTACTCTTTTATTGGCTCTGGTCCTGATCCTCCCTGCCCAACAAGAAGTTTACTTGAGCATCAGGGAGGGGATGCCGGCCATCCCGCTTGCCATCCCCGAATTCACTGTCCATAATTCCTCCCCAGCCATCCAGGAGGCCGCGCAGGTTCTTCATCAGGCGCTGGCGGACGATTTGAAGTACAGCCGGATCTTTGAGGAAATACACAAAAGCTTTTACAGCTACATACGACCGCTAAATCCCGAAAGCATATTTTTTAAAGACTGGGAATCCATCTCGGCCAAGATTTTATTCGTGGGTGAAGTCTCGGAGGGAGACGGGGACAACGTTGTTTTCGAAGGAAATGTCTATGATGTCAAGGCAGGAAGGTGGATTTTCGGAAAACGCTACCAATCTAACAGATCACTTCTTCGTTATGCCGCCCATAAGATGGCCGACGAGATGTTAAAAACATGGGGGGAACGCCCGATTTTTACTTCTAAAATCGTGCTTTGTTCGAACCGGGACGGCAATGAAGAACTTTACATGATGGACTATGACGGACACAACCAGACCCGCTTGACATTCAACAAGGTCACGGATTACATGCCGGCCTGGTCTTCCGACGGTAGAAAGATCGCTTACACCTCTTATCAGGGGACACGGGCGATTCTATATATACTGGAAGTTTATGAAGGAAAACGGCACGAAGTCTACAGCAAAGGAACGACTTTTGCGCCCAATTTTTCCCCGGACGGAAAAAAACTTGTGTTCTGTTCTCAGGAGGAAAGCGGAAACTCCGAGATTTACGTGGCGAACAGCGACGGAAAAAACGTCCGCCGGCTGACGTTTAACAAATCCATTGATACAGCGCCGTGCTGGTCACCCACAAGCCGTCAGATCGCTTTTACGTCGGACCGCGGTGGAACCCCTCAAATTTATATTATGGATGCCGAAGGTTCGAACGTCACCCGGGTCAGTTTTGGCGGCACTTACCATGATGCTCCCGCCTGGTCCTCCCAGGGAGACAACATCGCCTATGTCTCCCGTGTGGATCAAATATTTGATCTGTACCTTCTAAACCTCCGCAACAAACAAATCATCAAACTCACAGAAGGCAACGCACGGAACGAGTCTCCATGCTGGTCGCCTGACGGCCGGCACCTAATTTTCACCTCGAATCTCAGCGGAACTCAACAGCTCTACAGCATCGACTATGACGGCAGAAACCTTCGCCGTTTAACGTCCAAAGGAGAAAACAAACTGCCCGATTGGTCACATTAAAAGCGTTGAGCAGAATAACAATGGTGTATTCACAAGCCGAGCCGCTCACCCCAATATTAAGGCGGCGGCGAGGCAGCAGCTCATCAAGCTGAAGTTGGTTGCCGCAGATG
>CAZOJY010000140.1:0-7889 GCA_964580235.1 uncultured Eubacteriales bacterium
GCCAAGGTAATCGGAGACTCTGGCAGCAAATTAGGCGCCTCAGCTCGAGGAAGCAATCGCTGCGAGCTGTTCACGGGCGTCGGCTTCTTTGATGTCGAATCCGATGATATTGACCTTGAGCTCCAGCCCGGCTGTTTGTACCGCAGGTGCGATGGCGTTGACATCCCCGCCGCAGCTTTCGATCCCGTCGCTGATGAGAACGATCATTCCCCCTTTCATATCTATAAAGTCTTTGATACCTTCAAGCACAGAAAAAACAAGCGGGGTTTTTCCTCTTGGTGTGACTGCATCCACTGCTGCAGTCAATTTAGCCTTGTCTATCGGGCCGATTGAAGACATCATTTCTGTGTCCTGGCAGGCACGGCTGTCTTTCAAAGGATACCTGTGCCCGTAAACGCGCAGGCCGACGTTCATCTCTTCCGGAAGGCCGTCAATTATCTGGTTTAAAGCCTTCTTGGCGATCGCGATCTTGGCCTTCCCCTGGATCTGCCCCCACATGGAATTGGATGCATCCAGAATCAGTTCCACATTCCTGGCTGCTTTTTTCTCCGCGCCCTCCTCGAACTGGATCTCTATAGAGCCCGGTTTTGTTTCCGTTTGGATCCACTCTGCTCGAATTCTGTAAACGGAAGGGGAAGTGAGCTGGCGAAAAATCTGGTCAGCACTCTGGGCGATCTTGTCTTCAGAGGGAGAATGAAAGAACTGCCCTTGGCTGGAGTAGGCGATTTCTTTGAAGATCTGCTCTCTCGTGTTATCGAAGTAAGGCGTTTTTCTGTCCCAGCCGGGCTGGACCGCAATCACATTGAAACTGACGGCCTCATCGAGGATGGTATCCCATAGCTGAAGATACTTCTGGAGACATCCGCTGCCGCCGCAGTCGACGACATCGAAAATGGCCAGGACAGCCCGGGAGCCCGGCATCTCTTTCAAGCATCCGGCCGCTGCAGACAGCCCCTTGAACGTGTCTGTGCTGCCGCCCCCCTTCACCTGTTTTTCGAGGGCCTCTTTGAGCTCAGCAGGATTGTTGGTGAATCCGGAAAGAAACTTGGCCTCGTCCGTGTATTTCAACAGCCGGAGATTCAGTCCTTTTCCCAGCCTGTCCAGATAGGATGTGAGCACCCTTTTGACGGTTTCCACACTTTTTCTCATGCTGCCGCTGTCGTCATAGACGATGGCGAGATAGGCATCCGGCCGCCACACTTTCAAATAATAATCATCTGGATCGAGTTTGTACATGGCCGTCACCGATGTCCCTGCGTTCGATACACGGGACGGTTTCACGGTATCCCCTTGGTGTGTTTGTAATTCATAAACCGGACGGACGATGTCCGCGCTGTCTATCTGAAGATTCAGCGTATTGCCCGGCTGACCCTTCAGGGAAATCTTGTAGGTATCCACATCTTCGCTGGCTGCTTCTCCCTTGAGGGCTTTGCCAAGAGGGAGTGCCTGGGCCTGAGCGGGTGAATTGTTCCCTTCTTTCTCTTGGAGCTTTGTGCCCGAAAAAACCGTCGGGTCTGCTTTGTGTGAGGCTCTTTCCAGGAAATATCCCTTGACGAAAATTTCGGGAATTTCGATGGATTTGGGATCATGCGAGGCCGTGATCTGGACTTTCAGATATTTGGCCCGCGTGGGATTGACCTTGAATTCCTGGGTGCTGTCCTTCTCAGGCTTTATAGTGATTGCAGCCAAAGAAGTGAATCCTGTCTTGGGTGTTTGGTCCGTGACCCAGAATTTGATTTCCTTTGGGAACCGGGATTTTCCGAGTCTGACACCGATACGATGGATCTCTACGAACCGTTCCTGGGGAAAGCAAAAGACCGCTTCTTCCGGGAGAGGCGAGCGGGAGATGTCGAGATTGTACATGTTCCCCATGTCCTTTTCTTCCTCCAGGGAATGGTCGATAGCTTCGGTCAATGGATCGCTCTTTGGAGGTGTGGGCATATAAAGAACCGTGGCTCCCCGATTTCCGGCCAGAAGATCCTGAAGCGTTCTGGAGGGAAGGGCTTCCGGCTCTAATCGGACGACCTCATATCCTTTGAGCATAACCGCACCTACTCCTATCCCCGAGGTTCCGATGCCGACCTGACCGGAGGTGTAAGAACCGTCATCCATGTCGAATATGATGCGGCCCTCTACCCGGAACAGAATCCGGTTTCCCAGGAAATCCACCTGAACAGGCACGAACTTTTTCCGGGGAATGCTCATCCTTGCCAGAGCCAGGGTCTCGAATCCTGATGGCGTTTTCACCTGGAGTTCGCAGGCGCGTTTGCTGAGATTGTATCCGGCGATGTAGAAGTGGTCAGGATCCCGATGTCCGAAAACGATTCCGGTCAAGTTCCCCCGGCTGGATTCGATATAGAGTTCAGAGCGGACTGAATAATTTGTCCAGTTTTTTTCCCCGGCGGTGAGGAGCGTTGCCGGTACGCGGAGGGGATTGATGATGCCCGAATATTCCGTGAGAACCACATTCCACTTACTTTTTTTAACATAAGATGAGGGTGAGGGACCATCCCAGACCTCCCACCGGTCCGAGAGACCGGAGGAAAAATCATCTTGAAAAAGGATTTTTCCGGGCTCGACTCCTCCGGAATCAGGCGGAGACATGCTCAGTTTATCCGCACCAAATCCACGCACAAAAAGTTCCATGATCTCCAGGGCCTTGGATTCCTGATCGGCGGCCGAATGGATGATCATTTTTAAAAATTTGGCTTTTGCTGGATTGATCGGAAAATCCTGGGTGCTGTTTTTCTCCGGCTTCACATCGAATGTTCCGAGGGACTGGAAGCTGCCTGAAGCCTCTCTTGAGGCCAGAAATTCCACCCGGCCCGGGAATCTCCTTGAGGTGAGCCGGAGGGCGATCGTGTGGATCTCGGCTTCTTTTTCCTGGGGAAAGGCGAAGACGGCTTCTATCGGAAGCGCTGCTTT
Source organism: uncultured Eubacteriales bacterium (assembly GCA_964580235.1). Classification (GTDB taxonomy): domain Bacteria; phylum Acidobacteriota; class Aminicenantia; order Aminicenantales; family Aminicenantaceae. The sequence continues at coordinate 2,926 of CAZOJY010000140.1, forward strand.
GCTCAGGTTCATCGTCATATAAGATCGATCGGGCGTTTCCTCACCGATGAGGATCCCTTCATGATCGATAAGCTTCGAAAACTCTCTCGAGAATGCCTCTGAGGTGACTTCCGCTCCACGGTTGGCGGCCAGCAGATCCTCCATTTCCGGAGCCGGCAGGCGCGAAGGGTTAAAGCTTTTCACGGTAACCGGCCCGAATAGGACACGCCCGTTCCCCAGCCGGGATGTGCCCAGTCCAAACCGTCCATTCTGATAGCGGCCGTCCACGACGTCGATAACCGTTTTTTGATCAGCCAGAAGGCGGATTCTGTTCCCCGCGAATTCAAGTTTAAGGGGAATAGCTTCTCTTGTGGGATACTTTACTTTGTATGTCGCCAGGAGGGCAAAACCTTCTGGCACCCGGGCCTCCACTTCGAAGCGGCTCAGCGTGAAATTATAGCCGGCATGATAGAAATGCTCCGCGTCCTGGTAGCCGAAGATGATCCCGGTCAGGTATCCCCGGGAGCTGTCGTTCAAAAGCGTGGTCTCTACGGTATAGTTCCGCCAGGATATCTCCCCGGCCAGAAGCATGGTGGCCACTTTCTGGCTTTTATTCGAGATGCCCGAAAGCTCGGCCAGGCCGGCCCTCCATTGACTGCTTTTGAAAGAAGTGTCGCCTGCCGGATCGTCCCAGACCTGCCAGTTGTTTTTCAGGTCATCAAAATGGCTCTTTAAAAGCATCTTCTCTGCGCCAAAGCTCCCGGCTCCGAGTACGGCTGACAAGAAAAATGTTCCCATCATGAAAAGAGACAGGAAGTGTTTGATGCTGCCGACCAAGAAATGTTTTTTTTTCATTGTTTCCACCTTGTATCCCATATTACACGATCTTGCCGTTGCTTTAAGTTTTTGTTTTGAAAACCCAAATGTATGCTTGATAAGGGCTCACAAACTGAAGGCAATAAATTACTCTTTAAAGACTTTGTTATAAGTCCCTTTGCAGAGGGAGGAAGTGGCCTCGTTTAGGGTCTGTTTGATGATGATATTCGTCCAGTCGACATCGACGGATACGAGTTTGCCGGCGATCCGGAAAACCGACTTGCAGGCTGTGTTCCAGACGCATTCGATGAACTCTTTTTCCTCTTGAGGCCTTTTTCCGCGGAGAGGACTGGTGAGGGCGATGCCCAAGCACCTGCTGAGGTCAGAATAGATACCTATGATGGACTTGACCTGCAGGACGACATTCGCCCTTTCGGCATAGCTGGTGATGGCCTGCCCCAATCCGCTCTCTCCCATTCCGATCGTTCTGCCTGTTCTGGGATCCACCCGCCACCAGCCTGTTCGAGGTTCTTCAGCCAGTTGAACCGGTTTTTCAGGAACAAATACCGCATAGCCTTCTGTTACATCGTTTTTTATGCGTGTGAGGACATCAGGGGGGAGCGTGACTTTTTGCCAGTCGGCATCTTCGGCGCTGTCCAATAAAACCCATCGGATTCCCTGTTCTTTGGCTTTTTCATAAAGGACGGCCGTATTTTCTATCCATCCCTCCTCCCCCATGGCCTTGACTTCTGCATTCGTGTCCAGCACGCCCTGTTCGAGTCTGATGGCGAAAGAATCGATTCCTTCTGCCGGAAACACAGCCATGTCGTTTGCGACGATGTCGATTCCGTGGTGCACTTGCAGCTCTTTTTTCTTGTTTTCTTCCATCCAGGAAACAGCACTGAATATCTGAGGCTTGGTTAAAAAAGTCTTTCCCGCGTTCCGGCTCAATCTTGATCGTGTTAGTGCAAGATTGTACAAGTCCCAGCGTCTTGATGAGAGCTGTTCCATGCGGGTTAGGATTTGTTCGGGCTCAAGGCCTTCGAATTTCTGCACAAACGCACGAAGCGTCTGTTTCTGGGAGAGTATGTGTTCAGCTATTTGATTCTGGATAAACTCTGAGGTCAGGCGTGACACAACAGGAAGGATCTCGATTTCGCTCAGCAGCAGCAGATTCCGCCTCATTTTCTCTTTTTCGTTGAGTTTAGATGTGCTGATATGTTCACTTTTGCGGGCAGCAGGGCCGATAAGATCGAAGATCTCCCGGCGAATTTTTTTAGGGGGCTGGCCCGGAGAACGTAATTCGTATTCGATCCACTCTGCGGTGAGTATAGAATCTTTTTTCTCCGGAGACACAGAAGTGCCTCCGAACGGATTACCGAAGCCGCCGGTCATACCTCCTCCGGATTTTTTTGCCGGTTTTTTCCCGGGAGTCTTGTTGATATCACCAGAATCCAGGATGCTTGATCTCTTGATCTCTTTTCTTCCGATAACCAAAACAGGCATCCACTCCTTTTGGCTCAGTACAGCCTCCTTGAAGGATTCTTGAGGAAAATCCCCTGACATAATTTTCCGGAGATCCGGCCAGTCAAGCGGGATTTGATACAGACGAACCGGTTGGCTGACAGCATCTGGCAGCCGCAGCGTGTGTTCGAGCACTTTTGTTTCGATAAGGCGGCCGCTTTCCAAACGCTCGGCGATAATCCTGATTGCGAGCGAGTGCACCATGGAGGAGCTGAGCCTAGAAGATCTGATAATTTTTTTCTGTAAGCCGATCGTCCGGCCGGGGACAGCTTCCCGGCCGGTCGGGTCCATATCCACCCATTCCCCTGCCTTCTGATACTGGACCCACCAATGATCCTTGAATTTTTTCCAGGGGACCGGCGCTGCGGGCTCTTCTTTTCTGATCTCTTGAACCGCGTCGAGGAGGTCTGAACTCTGCTCTTCAACCCGCCGGGAAAGATCAACCTGAAGGCGCTCCTGCTCTTTGAGGGCCTCCTGTGTTTCTGCAAGAAATTCCTCGGCATCCAGGTTGTGTTTTTCGGCAAACGGAATGATCCGTTCTCGAAAATCTCCGATGGCAGGAAAAGAAAAGGGCTCGATTTCCTCACCGGGCATGAAAATCCCTTTTTTGTCAATTTCCCTGGCCTCGACATCCGTTAGCTCTCCCTGGACAAGTTGAACTTTATGTCCGGCGCGCCGCAGCATTTCGTAGAGAAGCAGCGCCCGGTCAAGGCTGTTCCCGCATCGATCCATCAGGACTCCTGCGGATCCTTTGAGCGACCCGGAGTAGGGAACGAGCCGGGTTTCATCCCGCACCCATTCAAACAGCTTTACTGGATCACGGCCTATTTTGGCCGCGATGTCTTTGAGGTCGAATGAATCCCTCGGGATATCATCCACGGCTTTTTGGATTTCCTGGAAGAGGCTTTCAAGTCCCTGGATCTCCAGCTTGAGGACTTCTGCGTCTGAAGCGTCTGTTTCTCGAGATTGAGCCCGGGTGCAGATGGGGCCAATGAAAACAGCGATTAGGAAAGCAGCCAGGAAAAGACGCAATTTTTTTGACTGTCTGATATTTTGATTTGCGGGATTCATCTGGACCTCCTGTTTACTCTGAGATAGGCAGTTTAGCCTGGCTCTTGTAGCCTCTGAAATAGAGTTGGGTGGGGGCCACAGCCGTTACAAAAGCCAGTTCAAAACGCACTGTTTCACCTGGAGGCACGATAAATTTCTTCGGCGGCTTATGGGGAAGCGATTCAGTGGCCTTCCGGTCGAAATACACTTTTTTCTCGCCCGCAAGGAGGATGAATTGGTTTTTGGTCTGGATTTCGAGGCCCCTCCTGTCGGAGAGGGATTTTATGCCAAGATCCAGGATGATGTTTCCGTTATCTTTACGCGTCCCGAACAGAAAAACCTCCATGACGTTTCCGTCGGTATGCTTTTCTTTGGCTTCAGGGATGCTCTGCGGCCTGCCTTTTAGGTCGATGTGAAACACCTCATTTTTGACACGAAGCCCGAGCCGGAAAGATGCGGCATTCTCGGGCACCAAAAAAGCGACGTCCTGGAGCATGTAAACCTCGGGTGTAAAGCGGAGGAATCTGTCTAATGGGCCGGATCCAGCCACACCGTAATAAAGATATCCGCCATCGCTGGTGACCCAGGCGGCCTCATCCGGCTTGAGCTGGACGATATCCATGATGTTTTTCCCTGAAAGGCTTTTTCCGCTGAGCTCGATGACCGCATACCGCCAGCCCTGAGGGGCTGTTTTCCCGGCATAGTCCTGCCGGAAGCTGAGGCTGCGAGCGGCCAGCTCGATCAGTTTGCTTTTTGCCTGACCGAGGATTTTTCCGGGAGGGGCTCCAGTTCCCCAGGCCTTTGTCATATCTCCCTTGATTGGCAGAAGAATGTGGCCGTATTTGTAATCGAAGAACTGGAAGGCCAGGTTCTCGGCCATCTCCGGCACGGAATAAAGGAGGACGACTTCTTTTTTATCCCCGAGCTTGGGGAGACTGAAAGGCGCGAATATTTTTATGCCTCCCTGGATTTTCTCCGCCGCTGGATGAAGAGGGAAGGCAAGTCCATCGGCGAGGACATAAGCGTGATCATAAAATTTTTTAATCAGATAAGCGACATCGACATCCACATACTCTTCCTTTTTTGTTTTATTTCCGCCTCTGAGGCCTCCTACTCCCATGGTTCGATCGGTTTTTCCTTCCAGCCTGCTCTTTTCGATTTTCTGTTTGGGCAGTATGTTTTCCCACTCTGTTTGGAGAACAAGAAATATCTCGCCCGCGGAGACTTTTGCGCCTGCTGCCTCTGTGCCAAAAGTCGCTTCGATCAGCCTGATTTTTGCAGCTTTGTTGGAAGTTTCTTTTTCAGCGCATATTGAAGAGGAAGGTGCTGCCAGATGCAAAAGCAGAAATACACATGCCGCTCCAAACGCAAACGGAAAAGATCTACCAGGTTTTTTCATTATGCCTCCTAAGGATTTTTTACCTAGAATTTGCGGTCTGGATATCCATTCGATTTCATTATATCCGACAAATATAATAGAATTTATAGAAATTGTCAATGAAAACGTTGACAAACGCCAAATAATAGTCTATAAATGATATTTAACCTGGATAATTCATAAATTATCCAGGTTACCCTGAATTATTCATGTGCGA
>CAZOJY010000141.1:0-7881 GCA_964580235.1 uncultured Eubacteriales bacterium
CGGCCGAATACAGAGTATCCTAGATAATTTATGAGTTATCCAGGTTAATTAAAAAATTTGAAACGCAAAATATGGAATACAGCAGCCAGCCCATCCTTCCATCCGATTTTTTTGCCTTCACTGTAGTCCCGTCCAGAATAAGAAATCGGCACCTCGTAGATTTTTGCCTTCAGTTTGGCCAGCTTAATCGTTATTTCAGGTTCGAAACCGAATCTTTTGGACTTTAGCGTGATGCGATCAAGAACGTCCTTTTTGATGACTTTGTAGCAGGTTTCCATGTCCGAGAGGTTAAGATTGGACAGCATGTTCGAGAGCATGGTAAGGAGTTTGTTACCGACATAGTGCCAGAAAAACAGAACCCGGTGGGGTCCTCCGAGAAAGCGGGAGCCATAGACGACATCCGCCCGGCCATCGAGGATGGGCTTGAGAAGTCTGGGATATTCTAAGGGATCGTATTCCAGGTCAGCATCCTGAATCAGGACGATATTTCCCTGAGCGTTGGAAAACCCGGTATGGAGAGCGGCTCCCTTTCCCTGATTTTTTTCGTGGAAAAAAGTTTTTGTATCCGAGTGGTCCAGGTTTTTCAAGACATCCTGCGTCCCATCTTGGGAACAGTCATCCACGATAACGATTTCTTTTTCCATTCCCACATCGATCCCTCGGACGCGATGGATCACTTCCTCGATGGTGTTCTTTTCGTTAAAAACGGGAATGATAATGGAAAGTTTCATGATGTTTTTTGTGGAGATTTTGTAAACTGGAGAACCTTTTGGAAATATAGGATGGTTTTTTTGAGTCCTTCATCAAGAGGTGTCTCCGGTTTCCATCCTAGCTTTTTTTTGGCCATTGTGATATCCGGGCATCTGCGGACAGGGTCGTCTTGGGGCAACGGCTTGTGGCTGATCTCAGAAGAGCTTCCGGTGAGAGAAATGACTTTGTAAGCCAGTTCCTTGATACTGAATTCCCCCGGGTTCCCGATATTTACCGGCCCGGTGAAATCTTCCTTTTCCATCATGGCCACAAGTCCGAGAATGAGGTCTGAAACATAACAAAAAGAACGTGTTTGATTTCCCTTCCCATATACGGTCAAAGGTTCATTTTTTAAAGCCTGGACGATGAAGTTGCTGACGACCCTTCCGTCATCCACAGCCATCCGGGGACCATAGGTGTTGAAGATGCGGACGATTTTTATATCGATGTTATTCTGGCGGTGATAATCCATCATCAGAGTTTCGGCCACCCGCTTTCCTTCGTCGTAGCAGCTACGTGGCCCAATAGGGTTGACATGACCCCAGTAGATCTCCGGTTGGGGATGAACCTGAGCGTTGCCGTAGACTTCGGAAGTAGAGGCCAAAAGGATCCTGGCTTTTGTCCGCTTCGCTAAGCCCAGCATGTTGATCGTTCCTATGACGTTTGTTTTGACGGTTTTGATGGCGTTGTACTGGTAATGGAAGGGAGAAGCCGGGCACGCCAGGTGGTAAATACTGTCGACTTCGACAAATAAAGGATGAATGATGTCGTGTCGCATCAGTTCGAAACGAGGGTGGCCGATCAGGTGGCGGATATTATCCTTGTTTCCTGAGAAAAAATTATCGACACAAATGACATCAGCTCCCTTATCCACATAATATTCACACAGATGACTTCCTAAGAAACCCGCTCCGCCCGTGATTAAAATGCGATTCATTTTCCTGTCCAATTCCTCCTTTGACCTTGTGCCCGGGAGTTGATGATTTTCCGGGCTGGGCATCAACCATAAGCCATAAAAAGAAGACTTTTCTGTTTGAGGATATCTTTTTGTGCTTGAAAAAGCTCTTTTATGCCTTTATCAGCCAGGCTTAACAAAGTATTGAAGTCTTTTTTTGTGAACGGAGATTTCTCTGCTGTCGCTTGTATTTCCACGATTTTACCCGTATCTGTTTTGACAACATTCATGTCGATTTCAGCCGAGGAATCTTCTCGATAATCCAGGTCCAGGAGGAGATTCCCATCGACCATCCCAACGCTTACCGCACTCACCAGGTTCTGGAGGGGCATCTGGTCGATAACTCCCTCGTCCATCATTTTATTTAATGCCAGGGCCAGCGCGATACACCCCACTGTTATCGAAGCCGTCCTTGTCCCTCCGTCAGCCTGGATGATATCGCAGTCAATGGTGATGGTTCTTTCTCCGAGAATCCTGAGGTTTGTGGCGGCACGGAGGGTGCGTCCGATGAGACGTTGAATTTCTTGAGTGCGTCCAGACATTCTTCCGAAACCTCTCTCTCGGGGTGTTCTTTTTTCCGTGGAACAGGGAAGCATGGCGTATTCAGCTGTGACCCATCCCTTGCCACTCCCTTTGAGAAAAGAAGGAATCTTTTCCTCGATTGTGGCGGCTGCCACAACTTTGGTTTTTCCGATTTCGATAAGAGCCGATCCATCAGCGAAATCAAAATAATCCGGTGTGAGTGACACAGGACGCAGGGCATCGAAAGCCCGCTTATTCTCTCTCATGTTATCTCTCTCCGAGTTTCTCATTTTCTTCCGGCCTAGTTTTCCAGCGGTTGTGGAACCAAAGCCAGACATTGGGATTTTCCTGGATCTGACTCTGTATAATCTTAGTGCATAATTGCGTGATTTTCAATACATCCTGCTTTTCTTCGCCCGTCATGGTGATTTTGAGGGAGGGGAAGATCTTCAGGCAATACTTTCCACCCCGGATGGGATAACTGAAAATCGGGATTATCGGCGCTTCTGTTTTCAGGAAGAACACTGCCAGGCTGGGGGTCGTTGCGGCGGGTTTGCCGAAGAAATCTACAAACACCGCTTGGTTGCGCACGACGTTCTGGTCAATCAAAATAGCCACCATTTCGTTGGCCCTGAGGGCACGCAGAATGGACCTTGCCGCTTGTTGTTTGTAGATGACATCAGCTCCGAGCTTTTTTCTTATTTGCAAAAGTTCTTTTTCCAACAGCCTGTTGTCGAGCGGACGGGCGATGACATTGACCCTCCCGATCTGGGAGACCAGCGCAGTGGCCATTTCCCAGTTTCCCAAATGAGCTGTAAAGATCAATACTCCTTTTCCTTTGCTTAAGGCTTTTTCAAGATGTTCTGTCCCCTCAACGATCATAAGTCTTCGGAGCCTGTTCTGATTCATATACCGGGCCTTAATGACATCAGCGAATACTCTCCCAAAATGTCTGAAGGAAGCTTTTGCCACTCTCTTGTGTTTTGCCATGGAGAATCCCGAATCAAAAGCCGTTTCCAGGTTGGAAAGGGCGATTTGCCGGTGCTTCTTATCGATATGAAAAATCACGGATCCGAGAGCTCCACCGGCGGCAAGACAAATGCGGCGCGGAAGAATGGAGAAGAGAATTTTGAGAAATTGAAAGGCGAAAAATTCTGCTTTTTTTTGCATATTGGCCATTAGAGATTTTGACCGCCTTTCAGCATGGATAAAACTTCTTGATAGAAATTTTCTTCCAACTGCAATTCTATTTTATTGTAGTAAACCGGAATCTGTTCGGCTTTTTGAAGATCATTCAGCTTAAAAACATCTTTTTCTGTTGTAAGCACAGCATCAGCTCCCATTCTTCGGAATGCGTTCCTTATTTTATCCCTTGTAGAGATAGGATAGGAGTGGTGATCGGGAAATGTAAGGAAGAGCAAGGGCTTGAGCCCTTCCTTTTCCAAAAGAGAAAAAAACCTTCTGGGCCGTGCGATAGCGGAGACAGCGAGAAGTCGTTTATTTTTTAGATGGTCCTTCAGGACAGCGCTTTCATCTGGGTAGGAAAAAAAACCGTTGTTGATGATCGAATAAAGAAAGACTTTTGCCTGCGGGAAATGTTGTCTTATTTGGCTTTGTGTTTGGATATGACTATTCTTTTTCACCAGGATAATATCGGCGCGATTGAGTGAAGAGGTCGGCTCTCGAAGGGCAATCTTTTCGTTAGGGTTAAACAGAATGATGTCCAGATCGCGGTAGAGCTGCCTGTGCTGGAATCCATCGTCCAGTACAATCATATCAAAACCTGCGTGTTTGGCTTTTTCACAGGAGGCCCACCGATTTCGGCCGACATAGGTCCCGACTTGAGGAAATTTCCGCGCAACCATGAAGGATTCATCCCCTGAATCCTGCCAGGTTCCTTGGATGTTTTTCCCGTCAGAGAGAACGCCCCCGGATTTCTCCCATCCTCCCCTGTAGCCTCTGGTGATCAGAGCTGGCTTTCGGTTGATTTCCTGGAAAAAAGAGAGGAGGTGCATAACCAGAGGAGTTTTTTCCGAGCCACCGAAGGCAATATTCCCCACACTGATAACAGGAAGAGATGTCCGGCTAATTTTCCGCAGCCCGTGGTCGAAGAGAAAATTGTTAATCCGGCTTCCCACCTGATAGACAAAAGTGAGAGGACGCAACACCCGGTTCATTCTTTGAGGACTATACACCATCTCCCTGTCTGTTTCAAGACTGACGGACTGTCAGTTCTTAATGCCTACTCGCCTTCGGATGACTTCGTCATCAGCTTATCTTTCTGCTGTCCTATAGATGCAAGAATTGCAATTATTTTGACTTGAGATTGACGGTGTGATAATTTACATAATCTTCCAAATGGGATAATTGGGTGAGCAATCACCGCTAAAAATACAGGAGGGAAACATGATCAGAAAAAAAGGATGGTTCCGCTTTTTGTTGATGATTTGTGTTGGCCTGATTTTTTGTTTTCTTACCAGCGCACGAAAGTTGAAGGAAGATGCTGTAACTTTTATCGATGAGTCAATCCTAGATGGGGTGAAATTACGCAACATAGGTCCGGCCAACATGGGCGGGAGGGTCGATGATTTTGCCGTGGTGGAGAGCAATCCTCATATCATCTACGCGGGGGTAGCCTCAGGAGGTGTCTGGAAGACACTGAACAATGGGGTGACCTGGGAGCCGATTTTTGATTCCCAGGAGACGAGCACGATTGGGGATATCGCCGTGGCTCCATCCAACCCGGATACAGTCTGGGCGGGAACGGGCGAGGCGAACAACCGGCAGAGCTCTTCCTGGGGAAATGGTGTCTATAAATCAGAAGATGGAGGAAAGACCTGGAAAAATATGGGGCTGGTCAACACCCACCATATCGGGCGGATAGTCATCCATCCGACAAATTCTGAAATTGTTTATGTGGCTGCCCTGGGCCACCTCTGGGGCCCAAACAAGGAGAGAGGTCTTTTCAAAACCATAGATGGCGGAAAGACTTGGACTAACACGAAGTTTATTGATGATAACACGGGTTTTGGGGATGTTGCTATGGATCCTGAAAATCCTGATACCCTTTATGCAGCCGCCTATCAAAGGCGCCGCCGCGGCTGGGGATTTAGCGGGGGCGGCCCCGAGAGTGGTCTGTATAAAACCACAAATGGAGGCGAAACCTGGATTCGTTTGACCAAAGGACTGCCGGAGGGAATAACAGGCCGGATTGGCCTGGACATCTACCGGAAAAACTCGAGCATTGTGTATGCGGTGATTGAGCACAAGCAGGGCGGGGTTTTTCGCTCGGACGACAAAGGTTTTTCCTGGAAGAATATGTCCCGCACCAATCCTCGGCCTATGTATTACAGCCAGATTCGAATCGACCCGAACAATGATCAGAGAATTTGGGTTTTAGGGGCACGTATGTATATGTCCGAGGACGGCGGAAAAAAATTCAGCACGGGTTATGTCACGCGCATCCATGGTGACCATCATGCCATGTGGATCGACCCGAATGATTCCGGCCACATGATCGTCGGATCGGATGGAGGTATTTATTTTTCTTATGATCGCGGCAAAACATGGGAATTTGTGAACGCCCTGCCGCTGGGCCAATTTTATGAGATCGGCTTTGACATGCAAAAGCCCTATTACGTCTACGGCGGATTGCAGGACAACGGAAGCTGGGGAGCGCCGAGTGAGACGCATTATGTGTTGGGCATCACCAATGACGAATGGATCCGGATCGGAGGGGGAGACGGATTTTACACCCAAGTCGATCCCACCGACCACAGCACCATTTATGCAGAATCCCAAACCGGGTATCTTTTCCGGTTGAATTTGAAGACCGGAGAGAGCAAATCTATAAGACCTGAGCCTGAAGACCCAAAAGAAACCTACCGGTTCAACTGGAACTGTCCCATTCACATTTCCCCGCATGATCCCAAAACGGTTTATTATGGAGGAAATAAACTTTTTATCTCCCACAATAGGGGAGATTCCTGGGAAACTACAATTGATCTCACCAGACAGGAAGACCGGGAGAAGAAGCCTCTTATGAACGTTCTGCCGGACAAGAACACCCTTTCCAAACATGATGGAATAGCTTTTTTTGGCGATATTACCACAATCACCGAATCTCCAATCAGGCCAGGTCTCCTTTATGTGGGAACGGATGATGGAAATCTTCAGGTTTCAAAAGATGGAGGAAAGACCTGGAAAAATGTGACTGACAGATTGCGTGGAGTGCCGCCATACACATATGTCACTCGTGTCGAAGCGTCTTATGCTGCTGAGGGCACGGCGTATGCCACGCTGGATGGGCACCGCAACGACAATTTTAAGCCGTATATTTTCAAAACCACAGATTATGGAGAAGATTGGCAGGATATTTCCAGCAATATCCCTGTGGGCAGCACGGTCAATGTGATCAGGGAACACCCCGCTAATCCAGATCTTTTATTCGTGGGAACAGAAAGAGGCGCCTATTTTTCCTTCAACCACGGTGAAAAATGGATCCGGATCAAAGGCAATCTCCCGATGGTCCCTGTGGATGACATTGCCATTCATCCCAGAGAAAATGACCTGATTTTAGGGACTCATGGACGAAGCATCTGGATTTTGGATGACATAACGCCGCTCGAACAGCTGACGGCAGAGGTGAGTCAGTCTTCTGCTCATTTGTTTGATATCCAGGACGCCACCCAAGTGCGGCTTTTCTATCACAAAGGCAACACGGGCCACAAGATATTTATTGCCCCCAATCCTCCATATGGTGCAACGATAAGCTATTATCTGACGCAGAAGGCAAAAAAGTCGCCTGTCCTTGTCATCACAAACACACGGGGCCAAAAGGTGAAAGAGATAAAAGGGCCAAAGAGCGCAGGGATCAGCCGTGTGAACTGGGATTTGCGATATGGTGCTCCGGACATCCCTGATTTGGGACGAACAAGAAGAGGCCGTGGGCCCCTGGTTCTTCCGGGAGAGTACAACGTTATGCTAAAAGTGGGAGATCAGGAGATGACCAAGACCGTAAAAGTGGCCGATGATCCGCGAATCGAAATCTCCTTCGAGGAAAGAAAAGCCCAGCACGATGTGCTGGTCAAGCTGTATAATCTGTATCCGTATGTGTCTGCTGCAGATAAAGCGGTTGGCGATTTGAATAAAGAGCTGGACAAAGTCCGGAAGACATTAAAAAAAGTGGCCGATGTTCCAGAGAGCATCACGGATTATATTGAAACCACTGCCAAAGAGCTTAAAGAAATAAAGATCAGATTGACCGGTGATCCTGAGCTGGGCTTCAGGGGAAGATCGTTCTCAATCCAGGGTGGGCTGTCTGCACTCGGAAATGCCATCGGGGGGTACTCAGAGGCGCCGACGGAGCGGCAGCTTGGACGGATGGAGGAAAAACGGAAGGAATTGAAAACGTTGATTGATCGGATAAACACGGTTGTTCAAAAAAACATCCCCCGTTTGAATGAGCTGTTGACCGCGAACAAAATTCCGCATGTGTTTCCTGTAAAAACCATAAAGTTTAAATAAAAACAAACATTGACTTAAGGTTATAGCTGTTGGAATAACCATTGACAGAGTTCCTGGTTTATGCCGAAGAGCTAACATCCTCTGTCTTTACTTCTGAAATGCTATCTCTTATAATACGTTCTGATTTT